>CAZGEP010000001.1:0-93842 GCA_964524955.1 uncultured Planctomycetota bacterium
GGATGGAACAAATGTCGTAATATGATTTCTGTGAATCCCAATCTTGTCAGTATTTCTTGCGCCTTATGTGCATTTTTGCGTCAGGTTTTGTTGATTTTGAATGGCCTGAACGAATCAGGAAATGACCGGTTGTGATAACGACACTGAAACCGAATTGGTTGTTCGTTGTAGGTTACGTATTTTTCAGTCAGCTATCGACTATAAACCATAGACCATCGACTGTGGTTAAGCCATCGACTGCAGTTATCCATACGCTCCGAAACCGAAAAACCAGTGTTTCTTAGCAAATCGGTAGAGCCAGTGTTTTTCCGGGATTTCCCTGCCCGGTAGATGATGGCCGGGAAGACATTGCATGGATTTCAGTTCCTGGATCCCGCTGTTGCGGCCTGTGGTGTCAACCGCGTTTTGGGTCAGAATAAAATTATGAAGCGTGTCCGGGTGTTCAAGCAGTATGCAGCCCCGGGTCGTTTCTGCAGCGGTTTTGCGGAACGTGTGCAAGAATTCGGATTCCGCAAGTAGTGTGTGGATGTCGGACTGTTCGGTGATATGATCTGCGGCAAACTGGATCGGCGGACAGGGTTCTGCGTATCCGTCCGGATTGATATGGATACTGATGCCGGTTGCTGCCGGGCAGAGTGCGCGACCCCGGTCGTCCCAGTATGCATCAATAATCAGGATGGGGGCGCTGGTTCGGATATCTACGATGAATTTACGAAGCCGCAAGATGTCGTCTTCATCCAGAGCCAGTTCCGGACATGGGTTGCTGCCAGCCGGTCGGTAGATGTAGTACCAGAGATAGGCCGCGCCCGTGTCGGTTACGTGATGCACAAAATCTTCGGTCACCAGTTCGTTGATATTGCTTTTGCATACACTGGTTGCAACACCGGTAAAGAGACCGTTTCGAACGCATGTATGCAGCGCGGAGAGCGATTGGCTGTATACACCTTTTCCGCCCCGACGAATATCACTGACTTGTTCCAGTCCTTCGATACTGATCAAGGGAGTAATGTTTCCCAGCGCTGTCATTCTGCGGGCAATATCACCGGTTAGTGTGGTTCCGTTGGAAAATACCTGGAAATAACAGTCTGGATATTTTCGGATAATGTCAAAGAGTCCTGGGTAGAAGAGCGGTTCTCCACCAAGAAGACCGTAAAAGTAAACGCCTTGTTTTCTGGAGGAGTCAATAATTCGATCAAGGATGTCCGGTTCCATATGACGGGGCGGACGGGTCTGCATTACCCAGCATCCCTGACAGCTGAGATTGCACTGGTTGGTAACGGAAATAAAGATAACCGCAGGGAAATACCTGCCGTTTCGGAGTCGTTTTCGAAACCGGTATATTCCCCGCATTCCTCTATAAGCAGCGTTTACAATCAACTTCCACAGATTTTTCCTGCCGGTATTGCGAAGAGTCCGTGTGATAAAACCGACAAGCATAAACGGCCCTATTTTCCAAAACAGAAGAGTTCTTTGTATGTACGAACGTAGACGCGTGAACCTTCAAATACCGGGCAGCTTCTGAATGTTCCGATAGTAAAGGCAGCGACTTCCTTGTATTCCCGCCCCGGTTTCAGAACCTTCACCGTACCTTTGTCGCTACCGACAAAGATGTACTTACCCGCCAGGGTAATATTCGGGTACGGTTCGCCCTTAAGGTTGAGTTTTTTGCTGAGAAGGATTTTGCCGTCTTTTGCGTCAATGATGCTGAAGGTTCGTCCGCGCGTGATAGCATATACAAGTCCGTCGTAAATCAGAGAAGATGCATAGTAACGGTTTCGCTTGGGTTTGTTGGTCCACAGGACTTCCGACTTGATTGTATCGTCTTCTCGGCGTAACCGGACGGCCTTCCCTCCTTTTTCATCGATAAAGTAAACACAGTTGTTGTCAATCACGGGGGTGCTGTAAGAGAGATGTCCGATCTTTTTAACCAAAAATTTTCCATCTTTCGGACGGAGAACCATACCTTGTGGAGTAATTAGAATGTTGAGTCCGTCGATATTCGCCGGAGCCGGGGTTCCCCAGGAGGACCCGTGAGATACGTTCCAGATCTCTTCACCCGTTTCCGGGTTAAGCGCTCTGAGTTTACGGATATGCACAATCAGCTTGCCGTCGGTCAGGACCGGGGAAGCGCTGTGTCTCCAGCCGGAAATGCCTGCAAATAAACCACCGGTGGCAGAAATAATGGCGATGAATAAGATCAATGCTTTGCGAATCATGACATGAGTCTCCGTTAAAAAGGTGGGCTGGTGTCCGGGACAGCAGCAAGACGGTTCACTGGCATCAATTACCCGTGCCTGTAATGCTCAATGTGCAGAATTTTACACCAATAATGGATTTCAGTCGGGAGGACAGGGTTGTAATGTCGGACTTGCTTCCTTTGACTGCAATGATTTCCAGACAGTTGTCATGATCAAGGTGAACGTGCTGTGAGGATATAATCAGCTGCTGGAAGTGATGCTGAATGTCGGTGATTTTATGCAGGAGTTCCCGCTTGTGGTGGTCGTATACCAGCAGAATGCCTCCCGCGCTATCGCCACCCTGTTCCCATTTCTTTTCTGCCAGTTCCCTGCGGATCAGGTCCCGAATCGCCTCGGACCGATTGGAATAGTATTTCCTGTGAATCAGATCGTCAAACTGTTTGAGCAGTTTTTTTTCGAGCGACACACCGAATCGAATCAAATCAGACATTGGATGGTATCTCCGGTATCAACAGTCACAATTTTAATTGGAGTAGAGTAATAGTACTATTCCCGAAAGGTTTATCAAGTCAATTCTGGTTTCAACCTGAATTTTATTGGTTTGTCAACGCTAACCCGACTAAGTCTGTGGGTCAGATAAGCTCCTGAAGGGCCGTGCGCCTGGTCGTCATCTGCAGCGTTGCGTGTCGGCGCCATATTTTTCCATTAATATGCTTTTTCCTCGCGCCTTGGATCTGGCCGACGAGCGCTCCGGCTGAACACCCAAATTCAGCGTTGACAGACCACTGACTGCAAAACCTGATGAGAAATGCGGGTTAAAACTTGCAGTGTGGTGGGGTGTCAACTATAATACCTGTTATGGATCTTTTTAATAACCAGTCAAGCGATGATATGCCGGCGGATTCGTATACGCCCCTGGCCGAACGAATGCGGCCCCGGGATCTGGATGAATTTGTGGGACAGCAGTATTTGGCCGGTCCGGACGGAGTTCTGCGCAGGCTGATACAGAACAGAACCGTACCGTCCATGATTCTTTGGGGGCCACCCGGATCCGGCAAGACAACGCTGGCCCGGATTATCTCCCGGCATACGTCTTCGCAATTCTTTTCCTTCAGCGCAGTGACCGGAACGATCGCTCAGGTGCGCAAGATCATTGCCCAAGCCAGAGAACTCAAGCGCGGTGGAACGGAAACCATTTTATTTGTGGATGAGATTCATCGCTTTAACAAGGCTCAGCAGGATGCGTTCCTTCCGTATGTAGAAGGCGGAACCATCACCCTGATCGGCGCCACAACTGAAAATCCTTCGTTTGAAGTGATTTCCGCACTGCTTTCCCGCACACGGGTATTCACTCTGGATCAGCTGGGCAGAGAAGAGCTTTGGCAGGTGATTTCGGTAGCGCTGGAAAACAGCGAACGCGGGCTGGGCAGCCGCGGACTGAGCATCGAAGAGTCCGGTCTGGATTTTATTTGTCGGATTGCCAATGGCGACGGACGCACCGCACTCAACCTGGTTGAGCTTGCGTCCAATTCCGTGGAGGATCAATCCGAGATTTCGCTAAACCTGCTCAAGGAGATCGCGCAAAGCCGGTCGTTTCTTTATGACAAAGCGGGTGAACAGCATTACAACCTGATTTTCGCTTTTCACAAGAGTCTGCGGGGAAGCGATATTCAGGCTGCGCTCTACTGGATGGCGCGGATGCTTGAGGCGGGGGAAGATCCCATGTACGTTGCCAGGCGAATGGTCCGGTTCGCGAACGAGGATATCGGCATGGCAGATCCGCAGGCTGTGGTGCAGGTCGTGCATGCCAGGGAAGTGGTCCATTTCGTGGGCATGCCGGAGGCGGATCTTGCGCTTGCTCAGGCCTGTATTTATCTGGCCACCGCGCCCAAAAGCAACCGGATTTACGCGGCATACGGACGGGCGCGCCGTGCAGCGCGCGATACCGCGGATGAGCCGGTTCCCCTTCATATCCGTAACGCACCGACCCGGCTGATGAAGGATCTGGGATACGGCAAGGGGTATGTGTACGAACACGATACAGAGGATGTCTTTTCCGGCCAGCAGTTTCTGCCTGAATCTCTGGAAGGAACGGAATTCTACACTCCCGGGTTGTTCGGATTTGAGAAGGAAGTCCGTAAACGCCTGGATTACTGGAAGAAACTTAGAAGAAATGATACCCAATAAGTCCACGATTGGATTTCTGAGCAGTTCCACCAGTCTGGGCGGCCTGGAACTGAATGCGGCCAGGCTGGCCCATTGGATGAAGGATCGGGAATGGAATGTCTTCTTCTTTGCTGTGCCGGAAACACCGCTGTATGCTGAGTGCGAGCGGAGAGGACTGCCCATGGTTCCCATTGAGCGGAACTGGAAATACTTTGATCTGCGTCGTGCGTTTCAGCTGTACCGGAAACTGACTGCTCTGGATATTCGTACGGTGTATTTCCGGGACAATCGGGATATTTCTCTGCTCGGACTGGCCCGGGTATTTTTCGGCAGCAGGATTAAACTGATTTTCCAGCAGGGCATGGTCCTGGGCGTGGACAAAAAGGATATTGTTCACACGCTTCGGTTCTCACGGATTGACGCCTGGCTGACGCAGCTGGAATATCTTGCGCAGAACGTGAAGGACCGTACACGATTTGATCCCGAAAAGATACATGTTGTACCGCTGGGAATTGAGCTGGAAACGTTTACAGCGAATTCCGACCGATCCTCGATTCGATCGAAACTGAATATACCGGTTGAATCGCCGGTACTGGGCCTGATCGGTCGTTTTGATCCCAAAAAGGGACAGCTTTTTACGGTCCGGGCCTTTGCCCGGATTCGCGAAAAGGTTTCTGACGCGCTTTTGGTCATGGTAGGCGACGTGACACAGAATGAGGGTGAGGCGTATATGGACGCGGTACGCAGGGAAATTACGGCCCATCATCTGGAGGACTCCGCGCTGATTCGACCCTTTACCCAAGACGTAGCTGAATATTACCAGTGCTTTGATGTATTCGCTCTTCCCTCTCAAAAAGAGACTGCCGGAACGGTTCTCAAGGAGGCCATGGCATGCGGTTTGCCCGTGATTGCAACAGATGCCGGAGGTCCTCCGGAAATTGTGGATTACGGAAAAGCCGGAATGTTGTACACTCCCGGAGACACGGATGCCTTTGTTCGCGAAACCGTTCGCCTGCTGAGCGATCCGGATGAACGCAAAGTCTGGGGGCAAAAAGCCCGGGAACATGCGGTGAATACATTCTCCAAAGAACGGCAGTGTGAAATGATTGAAAAGATTATAAAGACAGTAACGAGTAACGAGTATGGATAATATTCAGAAAAAGGTGATCAGCGGACTGGGTGCCGAACTACTGGCGTCCGGAGACCGTGTTCTTGTTGCACTCTCCGGCGGACCGGATTCGGTATTTCTCCTCCACACACTGATCGAATTGGAAAAGGCCCGTGCGCTCGGTTTTGAAATAACGGCTGCGCATCTCAATCACTGCCTTCGCAGGGAGGAATCGGACAGAGACGAAGCGTTCACAAAAGACCTCTGCGCGCAGCTCGGAGTGCCTGTTGTGACAGAACGCGTGAATGTGAAAGAGATGTCCGGTCCGTCGATTGAGGAAAAGGCTCGGAATGCGCGGTATGCCTTTCTCAGACAAACCGCGCAGGCCCGCAACTGCAATAAAGTGGCTGCCGGTCACACGCAGGATGATCTTGCGGAAACCGTATTCTTTCGAATTATCCGGGGGACAGGTGTCAACGGACTGGCAGCCATAGTGCCGTCTCGACCATTGGCCCCGGATGTCAACATTCTGCTCATACGACCGCTGCTGGAGATACCTAAAAAAGAAATCATGCAGTCCCTGGAGCACAGTAACACGGCCTATGTAACGGATTCCTCCAACACGGACAGCGGGTTTACCCGAAATCGAATACGGAACCAACTGCTGCCTCAGCTGGAACAGGAGTTTAATCCGAATGTGACATCCGCACTTGCTGGTCTGGCGCACTCGGCCCGCGAATGTAACGCTGACGTCAGTGCGGCGCTCATCCGGATTGCATCCGGGGTGTTGGTTGAATCCGGTATTCCGGGTGAGGTGATGAGGGACCTTCCCCCCGGGGAGTTTCAAAAACTGCTGAACACGGTGGTTGCTGATTTGAGTGGATCTGACATAACGCTCTCACGTGAAAAAGTGAAGGAAGCGCAGCGGTTGACCCTTGGGGCGGATGCTCCCAATTGTGTTCAGCTCGGTCGGTCCATTCTTCTCCGCCGGTCCGGACGAAAACTATTTGCGCAGAAATCGTTCGTTTCCGAATCAGTGGAGGCATTGAAGCCTGTCGAAATATCCCTTCCGGGGTATGCGTATATACCGGGGTTTGGAGAGGTCTGGGCGGAGAAGAGAAAACGGGATGCATTCGATCTCTCTATGTTTCGGAAGTTCAAAGAAGAACGCGAGGCTGTTTTTGATGCGGATGGTGTTGGCGACAGGATTGTTTTCCGCACTGCACATCCGGACGAAATGATGCATCCACTGGGTCTGAACGGGAAACGCAAGCGCGTCAGTAAAATTCTTCGTGAATCTGGAATGCCGATAATGGCTGAAAAAGGGGTTGTGTGTGTGGCCGCGGGTGATACAATTATCTGGATTCCGGGATCGACAACCGGTCATGAATTCCGTGTTCGTGATGATACCCGGTCGGTCTACGTTATTCGAATCCGACCGGACGAGTGTTCAGGATAATGCCTATGCTCATACAGTCCGCTGCTGTGTTCAGAAAACTCCGCTTTCTTTCGCGGTCACTCTTTGTCCTGGTAGTGCTGTTCTCGTTCTTCAGTCTTTCTGTTTCTGTGTCTGGAGGCGGAAAATATATCCTGTTGTATGACTGCTCGGACAGTGTAATGCGCGGGAAATTTCAATCCGATCATCTGAAGGATTTTCTCGGTTCTCTGCGTAAATCCGCTCAAACGGATGTGTTTCTCTTTGGCGGTAATGCGGTTCACGTCCACAATCTCGCAGACCTGGACCTTGTCAGAAATACGGCGGATCCGGGCCAAACCGATATCGGGAACGCATTCAGAAAAGCCGTATCCGGCAGGGCGCAGGATTCCAAACCTGTGGTGGTTTTTTACACAGACGGGAGAGACCGCCATGAAAACACGAACCTGCTGATCCACGCGATCCGTAATACACCATGTGTGCCGGTTGTTGTGATCCCGAAAGACGCGCCCGAAAGAGACATTGCGATATGCTGCTGCAGCGTGAACGGTCCCGTGGTGCCCGGTCGGAATTTTGGTATTGATACGGATATCTACTCGTCCGTAGATACCCGCGTTACGCTTCGGGTGTTCAGCAACGGGCAGGTGATTTCCGTGCAGCGGGTGCGACTCTTCAAGGGGACAAACCGAATCACACTCGGCGCGAAACTGCCGGAAGCAGGTGTGTTTAAGGTCCGCGTGGGGTTTGATGAAAAGGATGATTTCCCTCGCAATGATACGTATATCCTTTTAGTCCGGGCCGGTGAGAACCTTCCAGTGTTGTATCTCGCCGGAAAAGAGCCTGGTAGCAGAACCGTTCTGGTCCGGAAGCGCAACGACGGCTGGATAAACGGCGTTTTCCCGTTGTCGCTGGAAAACCTGATGAAATACAGTGCGGTGGTCATCGACAACGTGTCTGCTGAACAGATGGATGTGAAATCGCTTCGCGCGCTGGAAGAATATGTTCGAAAGCAAGCAGGCAGTCTGCTGGTCACAGCTGGACCGGATAGTTTGGGACCGGGCGGATATCGGGATACAGTGCTGGAGCGGATTTTGCCTGTAGAGATGAATCCCGGCGGAATGACGGAACTGGCTGTGCTGGTCGACACGTCCGGCAGCATGGGCAGAAAAGTAGACGGTATTCGCAAAATTGATATTCTCAAAAAATCGCTTCCGGTGATTATCAAATTTCTTCAGGCCGATGATGTCATTTCCATGGCCGGGTTCAGTTCGTCAGTAAGCCCGCTCTTTGAACAGAAGAAACGCGCGGATCTGATTACAAGCGTTGAGTTCAAGTCACTCGGACAGGGTGGGGGCACTCGACTCATACCCGGGCTTGAGTGGGCCGGCAACATTCTGGAAAAGAGTCTCAAGCCCTTTCGTCATATCATAATCTTTTCTGACGGAAATACCCGGGAACAGAATTATACGAAATTTTTTTCCCGGATGAAAGAAAAGAAGATCAGTGTTTCATTTATCGGTATCGGATCGGATGTGGACGCGGCAAAGTTTCAGCCAATACAGAATATGGGCCTGGGCACTCTTTCCCTGATTCGGGAAGCCGGCCTTATCTACCTGGACAGGGAATTGCAGAAAAAGACCCGGGACTTCTCCGGCATGTTTATCAGTCGTTCGCCTGCGGAACTGAAATTTCATTCGGCGCCGTTTATGCCGGAGGCCGTGCCCGGCATCCACCGTACAGCCGCGTTCATTCGGTGCAAGCGTAAGGAAGACGCCGCGTCAGCGATCAGTGCCGGAACGTATCCCCTGCTTTCCTGGTGGCGTTGCGGCGCAGGAAAAACCGCAGTTTTTGCTTCATCCGCTGCCAGACAGTGGTCGGACACTTTCCTGAACAGGGGACCAGGCGGTGATATTTTGCGGGCATGTCTTGACTGGCTTGCCTCAGATGCACCGGGAACGGACATGGATCTGCAGGCTGAGCAGACCGGGGGCGGAGTGCGGATTCTTGCGGAATTCTCTTCAGGCAAAACAGAGCTCAAGGCCGTAAGCGTGAACGGTCACCCCGTATCGGCTGAAAATATCCAGCGGATCGGAGTTCGGAAGTACGAATGCCTGCTGAAAAACTGCCTTTCCGGAGCCTATCCAATAGAGCTGGTTACGCTGCAGGCAGGAAAAAAGCGATTGATCCGAACATCGGTTTCCATACCCTTTGCAAAGGAAATTATACACACCGGTGTAAATCCCGAATTTGTTCACGCCATGCAAAAGGAATTTTCTCCATCAGCCGTTATTTCCGAATCAGAGAAAAACGTGGACGCAATAATACCCCGTCCGCCTTCATCCATTCCTCTTCAGCCGTATCTGCTCGCAGCCGCAGCCTTGATCTTTCTTTTTGATGCATTTCTCGGCGCCGCAGCCCCCAGAAAGCCGCTGATTTCAGCGCCTGAATAAATAGTGTAATGATATTTATAACAGCATATTATGTTGCTTTATCCTTTCGCTGAATATTTCTTTTTGGCTGGATTTCAAAAAAATATGGAAAAAGGCGGTTTTCCGAAGTATAATATATAAGTAATTCGGGTTTTTACTGACTTTTTGCTCTTTCAGGAGATAAAATGACTCTTCGAATACTCATCGTATTGCTTTTTATAGCTCCATACCTGTTTTTGACTGCTTCCCTGAATGGACAGGATACTGAGAAAAAAGCGGATACGGAAAAAAACAATCCTGTAAAATCCTCAGAAGCAAAACCTTCTGATGATACCGGAACCAAAGAGGAAACTAAATCAAAAGCAGAAAATTCTGTTACCGATAAGCCGGAAGCTAAGAAAAAAGAGGATTCTGCTATCCAAAAACTTCAGGATGATGATATTGTCAAACATATCGACAAGGCCAAGGAACTCAAAGCAACCACTTCCCTGTATACGAATCACAAATACAACTATGAACTTCGGTGTCCGTATAACTGTATTGTGCTGGCCACCGGCAAGAAAGATGAAAAAGACGGCCGCACCATTCGAATTGTGATGAAAGAAACTGCCCTGCCTATTCCGGTTCTGGATATTCGTGTTTCACCGCTAATGCCTGAAAAGGAATTTACCAAAATGGTCAAAGAGCTTCGGGCCTATGAAGAATACCTTCAGAGTTCAGAGGACGTAGAAATCGATGGAAAGAAAGGCCGCAAAGTAACCATCAAATGGCGCAGTACTGGAAAGCTCGCCATGGCCATGGTATGGTCCGAAGGTGTGTACTTCTGCTATACTGCGAATTATTACATGCCCCACGAAGTCTGGTATGGAATTATCCGTTCTTTTCACAAACTGGATTCCAAGAAAGCTCTAGAACCAGCCCCTGGGAAAAAATAATCGGTTTATTACTATGAATATCATTTATTTTAACCCGGATCAGTTGAGGGCCGATTTTCTTGGCTGTTACGGGCACCCCGTTGTACAGACCCCAAACATGGACCGGCTGGCTGAACAAGGCGTACGTTTTGACCAGTGCCATGTGCAGAACCCGGTATGCACCCCATCACGATGCAGCTTCATGACCGGCTGGCACCCGCACGTACGGGGCCATCGAAGCCTGTGGCACACACTTAAAAACGATGAACCCAACACCCTTCGGTATTTGAAAGACAACGGCTATGACGTCCACTGGATCGGCAAGAACGACCTGTTGACTGCGGAGGCCATACAGGGTTCTGTTACACGGGTTCACAGTACGCGGGGTGGTGCCGGAGGCGTTGGCCGCGATATTTTTGACAAAGACGATCCCGGATACTGGAGCTTTCTCTATGGACCGAAAAAAGGACATGCGTCCGACTGGCACCGGGTAGAAGAAGGCGTGCGATTTCTCCAGTCCCGGAAAAAAGAAGATTCGCCGTTCATGCTCTTTCTGGCTTTGGGAAACCCCCATGTGCCCTTTACCTGTCCGCAGCCCTGGTACGACATGTACTCGCCTGATGACTTTGAGCCTGTGCGTCCGGCAGAACTTGAAAATATGCCTGACTTTCACCGGTTGATCCGTCAGTACAGAAAACTTGAACAGCTGGACGAAAAGCACGTAAGAAAACTACGGGCCGTTTATGCAGGAATGGTATCCTATGTGGATGAAACGCTTGGACGAATTCTTCAGACATTAAAGGAAACCGGCCAGGAAGAAAACACCGCCCTGTTCTTTTTCTCCGATCATGGCGAGTGGGCAGGGGATTATGGCCTGGTGGAGAAATGGCCCAATGCCATGGACGACTGCATGACGCGCGTACCCATGATTGTCAAGGC
Source organism: uncultured Planctomycetota bacterium (assembly GCA_964524955.1). GTDB lineage: Bacteria > Planctomycetota > CAZGEP01 > CAZGEP01 > CAZGEP01 > CAZGEP01. The sequence continues at coordinate 11,190 of CAZGEP010000001.1, forward strand.
CCCGGGAGCTGTACAGGGCCACGTTGTCCGGGAACCCATGGAATGTTTTGACATCATGCCCACCACTCTGGAAATGGCAGGAGTGGAATGCGCTCACGATCACGTTGCCCGCAGCATGCGTCCGCAGCTTGAAGGTGCTGCCGGTGATCCGGACCGGGCCGTATACTGCGAAGGCGGATACGACGTGCAGGAACGCCAGTGTATGGAAATGGAGCCTGGCCAGCCGCACGACGTGCCGAATGACGGCGACCACATCTACTATCCCAAGGGGTTGCAGCAGCAGGAACACCCGGAGTCCGTCTGCCGGACCACCATGATCCGTACACAGGATCACAAGCTCATCTTCCGTCCGGGCGGACAGTCCGAACTCTACGAATACGCCTCCGATCCAAATGAGACAGCCAATCTGTACGACACCCCCGAATATCAGACCCTCCGGCACCAGCTGGAACAGCGCCTGCTCACCTGGTACGTAAGTACCAGCGACGTTGTTCCCCGCCAGCGATGCGACCGGGGATATTAAAAGGAGAAACTCTTGTGGCAGCAGACCAGGCAGATTTCTTATTAATGAAGACTTCAGCTCAGGAATGGACAACTGGTGGGTGGAAGGCGGAGAAAAGGTCTGGTTTGAAGACGGAAACCTCTTTATGAAAGCCGATCCCCCCGGAGAAGGACAAGGAAATATGTTTCCACAGCCAGGTGCAGGACACCGATCGGCGGAGACGTTCAGATTGACTTTGATGTCCATGTGATTTCCTCAACAGTGGATGCAAACAATATCAATATATTCTTCTTTCACAGAGGTACCGTTCAGTTATCAACATCTTGATGATTGTAGTTGTCAGGATGATTCGTAGGCGGTCTTAATTCTTTCAGGCAAACTATTACACAGATAAATAGCGTAAAGGGTAACTGGAAAAAAGGTAAGAAAACTGCAGCAGTGAATTTTTCAGGAGAAGGAAATGTGATAAACTGACTTTGCAGTCCAGAAATACTAAACCATGCACTGAGGAATCCGATTTTTCTCTTGGGGAACGATTCCATCATCATTCCTTTTTTTAACAGCCCTTACAAGATAGACTATAAGAGGCAGCCCCATGGCGGAAGTGGCGATAAGAACAATAAGGATCAGGATGGCTAAGGGTGAAGACATGGCGCTCAGCGTATTAAATTGTAATTAAAAAACGTTCTCGTTGGCTCTGTGTCTTGAGCGAAGCAAACGGGTACGATTTCTTTCGATTTCTGCGTCTCATTTGAAGGGTTTTTCTTTCGAAAAATTCGTATGTTCCCGCGGATCAAAAGCATGCCTGCGGCGATCGTTGATGCTACAACTCGTTTCTCTTCTCTCTTCACTCATTACTGCAGTCTTACAGCACATCCCGTGCAACGGTATTGGTCCAGCCGGTGGAGATGACCGAACATTCGGCGGCGCGATGGGCAGAGATGTCTTGTTCCTCGCAGATCATTTCAACCTCATCGGTTCTTCCCTTTTCAATGGCCCGGACCAGGTCCAGGTAGGCGTGGAAGGTGGAGTTTCTGTCTGTGTATCCGGCTTTGATTTCATCGGAAAGCGGCAAGTCTTCTACAATGCGTTCAAAGGGCAGGTCCAGCATGGTGTCAATCAGGGAGAGCATGCCGAAGAGAAACATGGTCTCGGGGTGAGTTCCGCGGATTTGACCTTTGTCTGTCAGTTCTTCGAGAAACTTGCCCCGGTTGACCGCCATCAGGTATATTTCAGGAGTTTCGTCAGCTCCAGCAAGGTCGGATAAGACTACCATGCGCAGCCAGTGTTTGAGTTTACGGGTGCCCAGCAGTGAGATCGCGTGGCGAACGGATTCAATTTTGGATGAGAAACCAAAGGATGCGGAGTTGAGAAAGCGCAGGAGCCGATAGGTGATGCTGGGATCGGTTTGTATCATGGAGACAAAGTTGTCGACATCAAGATCCGGATCAGTGATTTTGCTCAATATGCGGAGCTTGGAAAGCTTGGAGGCTTCGAGTTTCCGGCTTCCGAAATTGGCTGGCTTTGCGAAAAAAAATCCCTGGAAGAGATCGAATCCGAGCTGCCGGACAACAGAGTGTGTTTCAGGGGACGCGACTTTTTCAGCGAGTTTAAGCGCACTGGTGTCCTTGACGCTGTGAAAGAGTTCCTGGATTTCCTGATGCGATCGCCCCAGAATGTCTACCTTGATAATGTCTGCCAGGTCCAGAAACGGCTGCTGAACCGGATCGCCCACGTAATCATCTACGGCAATCATGTATCCTTCGCTCTTTAGCGCGTTGACTTCCGTGAGGATTCGCGGGGTGGGACGAACCTGTTCGAGGATTTCAATAACGGTAACCGATGCCGGAAGCGCTCTTGGCGCGCCTTCGAGAAGAAGGCGTTCTGTGAAATTGATACAGACCTTGAGCGGGTGATCGATAATGTCCTGGGAATCAATGAATCCAGAGGTGGCCACGCAAATGGTAGCAAAGTCCTGATCTGTAATTTCCGCTCGATCCATGTCCATGTCCGAACGAAAAAGCAGTTCAAATCCGAACTGACCTCCGGATCGGTCAAAGATCGGCTGCCGGGCCACGTAGAATTGTTCGTAAAGCTTCTGATATTTATTGTCTTTGGAATTTGTCATAGTTATTCAGGTTGGGTTATTCTGTGCAGAAATATCAGAACCCGGGTATTTTCTTGGGCAGTTTGGGCAATTTTACGTCCGGTGTTTTTTTCTTGATGGACTTGCCGATGATTTCCTGCTGTATGCGTTTTTTCTCCTTCTCAATCTGGGATTTCAGTGTGTTGAGCTGGTCTTGAGAAGCGTTCAGCGAATTATCCGTTGGGGTTAGTGATGCGAGTTTTGAGGAAAGACGCTTGTCTGTGCTGTTCTTGCTGGACAGGAGCTGTTTGTTTTGCGAGGCTCCGGCCTTGCTGATTCCGGATTTTGCCTTGTTTAGCGACGAGGAGGCCGGCGTCAGCTGCTTCTGGATTGTTGATTTCATATCTGTTCCAAGTGCGGTGGCCTGGGCGATGTTGGCGCCTCCGGCCTTTCGAACTTCAGCCTCTGCCTTGTTTCGAAGTTCGGCAAGCTTGGTCTTTACCCGTTCCTCCACGTTGGCGGAGAGAAGTCTGGCCAGGTCCGGTTTTGTCCGAAACGTTTTCTTTGCTCCCACGCCGTAGAGAATGGTCAGCTCGGTCAGATCCTTGTACATGGACGCAACGATCGCGGTGATTTCCTTGTTGAATCCCTTTCCCGAAGGCGGGTCAAGTTTCAGGTCGGTGATCCGGATTTCAAGCAGTGCATCAAACTGTTTTTTTCCAAGCACAATGTCACGGACCTGAACCTGGACATTGCTTTTGCTGATTCTGGCCGGCATCAGTCCTGCGATTCGGCCTCTGGCCTTTGGTTTGGATTCATTGATGGTCAGTCCGTTCACGGAAATGGTTCCACGGATTCTTCTGTCCTTGGAAAAGGATAGTTCCATGTGCGCGGTCTTTTTCTTGTTCCCGGCTTCTGCTTTTGCGCTCAGGGTGACCGGCGTATTGGTCAGAGCCATGTTGCTGGTGAAGTTTTTGAGCTGGCCGGTAAATGTCATGGGATCACCTTTGATGTCCACCGTGCCGTTGAGTTCGGCCAGATCCACCAGCAGGGAGGGGGGTACGCTTTCCCGGTCCGGGGCAGGAAAACTGTAGGTCTTTCCGGGCAGGCGGGTCTTTTTGGGCTTGGGCGTTTTATCGGTCTCGGGCAGGTAGGGTTCAATTTTGCGGTACATCCACCATCCACCCTTGAGCAGGCTGACCACGCTGTCACCGAGCATGCGCCGAAGCATCTGTTCGCTGCTGTCTTTGAGGCCCTGGGGACTGTACTTTTCTTTCAGGGTCTGGATGTCGGCTTTCACAGCTTTTTTAAGGTTCTTGGCGTCTGCGGTGAGCTCATCGGCTGCGTTTTGCGCCTCTTGGGAGAGCGCCTTGATTTCCTTGCCTTTTTTGGTGAGCGGCGCAGAGGCGTGTTTGACGCGGTCGGTGAGTTTCTTTTTTGCCTTGCTGTATTCCACATTCAGTTCTTTTCGCGCATTGGCAACACTGGTTTTAGCGGCGGTGATTTCTTTCTTACCATTCTGAATGGTGGTGCGCACGGATTGAATTTTCTGTACAGCTTGTGATCCTCTTTCAATGACCTGTCTGGCTTGGGCAATATCCTTGATGTCACTGACATTGGTTTTTTTCAGTTCCGCAAGCGTTGTTTTTATCTTGGCAATTTCCGTGGAGGCCTGCTTTTGGTAATTCGCTGCCGTGTTCGTTGCTGTTTTGACTTTGTTCTCGACCTTTTTCTGTACTGAGGTGTGGAGTTTTATATTTTTCAGGTCTTTGGTTCGTTTGCCGGCTTCATTGATGGCTGATTTTACATTGAGTTTTCTGGCTTTGTCAACAAGCCGTTTTTTCTTTTCCAGGGCCGTTTTTTGGAGTTTCTTGAAAGCGCGGGTGGATTCAAGGTCGTCTTTGTCCGGAGGTTTGAATTCCTTGAGCTGGTCAAAGAGTTTTTCAACAGAGTATTTTTCATCGTTCGTTTCCTGGTTAACCGGCAGCGGTGGTTCCTCTTCTTTCTTTTCTTCGGGCGGTACGGGCAAGGCGCCCGATGTTTTACGGTCGGTGTTGAACTGGATGTCATTGAGCAGAAGCGTGGTGATATGGATCTTACCCTGGGTCAGGGCTGCGGGATCAATACCGGCTTGTGCTCGGCTGAACTCCAGCAGGTTTTTCATGGGCGAAGAGGCATTGGCTGCCTGAACTTCTGCCAGATTCAATTCCAGGGGAGACAGCCCGGTCTTGAGTTTTCCGATTTCTACTTTGGCACCGGTGATTTCCTGACCGGTACGGATGATACCGATTTTAAGCAGCGGATCCCGGAAGAACAGGAATACAACAGCAATGGCAATCACAGCGGCAAGCACTGCAGTGGTTACACCGAGCCGAATCAGACGGCCCTTCTTTGAATGAACACGAACCTGCTTAAAACTTTTTTTCAGTTTGGAGGGTTTCTTTACATCCACCAGCCTGCGTATCGCATAGTAATGATCTGCCACGGGTTTGATTTTGCTTCGGTATTCGTTGACAGCTTCTTTGTTGTCTTTGGGCGGCTTTCCGTTCCAGTATACTGCAAGGGGAAGCAGCTTTTTCGGCATCTTTTTTTTCAGTGCCTGATTCAGTGCATTGGCTTCTTCCAGTGTATTGGGAAAACCGGTAAGCACGTATCCCTTTTTATATTCCGGTTGATTTAGATGCTCGGCGATTCTTTCCGCCCGTTCCTGCGGTGAGCCTTCCGACGCAATCTCTGTCGCGTTTACCCAGGAAACCTTGCTGAATTTTTTCTTGCAGGCGGAAAGCATGTCCTGGATCTTCGGGATATCAGGCAGCAGGAGGATGGCTCGCATGATTATTTTTCACCTCCAATGGGTGAGGTCAGCGTGACATAGAGTTTGTACATCTTGGAGGCGGCAATGACTTTGGCGATTTTGGAATTCCGAATGGCTGGCTCCAGTTTGTGACGGTAGACCATGACAATAACAATTCCTGCAACAAAGACCACGGGAGTCAGAACCAGGGAAGCAGTCAAACCGCCGAGAAAGACGGAGTTGTAAAAACGAGTCAGAGGGAAGGGGGCGGTGTTGTACATCCAGGTCCATACGCCATTGAGTGATTCCTTCTCAAGCAGAAAGACGCCTGTCTTGTGAAGGTGCGGTCCAAGGGGAAATGAGAGCAACTTGAATAAGGCCATTGAAAAAAGTGTGGACGCGATGTTGACTCTGAAAATGAGTACAACAAAAAGAATCAGAAAACACTGGATGCTGAGAAGGGGATTGAGACCGAGTATCATACCCAGAACCAGGGCAAAGGCAATGGATGCGGGTGCAGTCTCTGAGCCAATAACTTTGATAACCTTCAGGATGGTTTTAAGAATAAACATATCGCGGGTGGTCCCGGAAAAACTGTTCAGAAACGTTTTGAATACCATCGTATATTATCGGAACTGAAAAGTCAAGTCAAGTTAAATTTGGATTAATTCCCGTATACAGAAGGATTTAAAGAAGTTATATGGCAGGCAGGTTTCTTTTTCATTGTTTTACCGGTGCGGACAGATATAATTATTTGCATACTGCAATAATTCCATATCGCCATCTGTTCAGGAGCATCCGGCATGAAACGCAACTTTTTTCAAACGATTTTACCTGCATCGTATACCTGTTTGTTCCGCTGTATTGCTTTTACGATCATGTTGGGAGCCGGTACAGTACCTTTTCTTTACTCCGGAGAATTCAATTGTCTGGAGCTGGACCCGGACGTCTCCCCGGACACGTCGTATTGCCTCGAGGTGACCCGTGTGATCAAGAATTCCGCAGCTGAAAGAGCCGGAATTCTACCCGGTGACCGGGTTATCTGTATTGACGGTCTACGGGTTTTTTCCATGGAAGAATATGTGATCGTGCGCTTTATGAATGATACGAAATCGAATATCCCTTTGACGATAATCCGAAACGGTGCGGTTCAGGATATTCGTCTGAATAATCCCAAGCCTGTCCGAAGGGCCGGATATTATATGCAGGAACGAAAAGAGATTTTTCTGAAGGCTCTGATCCGGCACAAAGTCTTTCCGTTTTCAAATGCTCAGAGCGGAAAGCCGGAACCGCTTGCAGAGCAACTCGACAACGGCTTCCGAACATGGATGGCCGGGTCTGCTTTTTTTACCAACCAGAGTGTGTATGCTCAAGAGAATCCAATGTCTGCGGAGTCAATGTTGACCTGGTTTCCAATGCGTGCGCAGGCAGCGATCGTGAATGTTCTGAAAACAGCGGATGGTCATACGCGTCTTTGGATAAAGCGCTTGCTGGAGGTCTACCTGCTCCTGCGGCGGGCACAGTATGACAGTGCTGCCGGATGGATAACCGATGGAAACATGACGGATAATCCGCCCGATCCCTTTCTCAACGTACTGCTTGCTTTCTATCAACAGGTACTTCGACACCGTTCTCCCGCGGATAAAGACGATCTGTTTGCGCTCCTTGAGTGTACACCGGATACGTTTTTGCTCTGTTATCCTTTTCCGGTGGAAATGACTGGTAAGAATAGAAAATCATTTGCCTTTGATCCGGAATTTCAGAAAGCGTACAGTGCGTCGATCAATACAGCGCCGCGACTGCCGAAAGAAGTAAATGACCTTGCCATTGAGTATATTCGCCGGAGCATGAAGTCTAAAAATGAAACAGAGCGTTACATGCTTCAGGCTCGCGCCGCGCTGATCAATCCAAAGAGCTACGGACGATGGCTGCACCGAAGCTACCTGATACGGAATAAAAGTACCCGCCTTACGGTATTCAAGGGTCTCAAAAAGCGATGGACCGAACAACCCGAGGAGCGGGGCCTGACCGCCTTCGGTCTGGCATGTGTGGCACTTCTTGAGAAAGATATGCAGACCTTTGAGAACGCCTATCGAACGATTCAGGCCAGCGGTGCACGCGAGACTGCACGCTTATACGGCAGCCTGTATGAAATGTGCCGACGGTCCCGCCGCAGCGGAATTTCATGGCAAGCCGTCAGGGAAAAGATCACTGCGATTTCCGGAGACGCAACGCTTCCAGCAGTTTACGCAAGACTGATGGAAATCCTGCCGGATTCAGATTTTGCATTTCCCTGCGGTGTCTTTGACAAAGAACAGCGGAAAATCATATCCTTTGCCGAGTACGTTGAGAAAAACAAATCAACACTGGCCCGTTGTCTTCGCCACCGCCCACTTGTCGATCCGGACGCCAGGGTCGCGGATGCGGTTAAGAACGGAACTGTGAAAACGCGTAAAGATCTGGCAACCCTGTTATCCCGTGAGATCGCGTACTATCCTTCACAGCATACCTTTGATCTCTTTTTGCAGCTTGCCGGCAGCACGCCCAGGGATCATATATTCGACTGCATCTGCTTTTTTATCGGGTATCATTTCTCCACACAGCAGAAAAATCCCATCAATGTATCGCAGATTCCGCATTACTTTCAGCCCATGGAATATCTGCATTATGAAGAAATATACAAAACCCTTCAGAAAATGAAACCATCGGATCCGAAATTTGATTCCGTTGTTGCTCAATCACTGGCGCAGGCAGGTGTACCTTCTGTGTATCTGCTGATTGCATCAACACTGCGTGATGCCGACAAAACCCGCAGGGCTCAACAGATGACAGAGAAGATTGTTAATTTCTACGAATCCCTGGCCGGTGTTTATCATGGCAACAACTTTCTGTGGAACGCACTTCGCGATTTTGCCTCTGTACCCGGTTTTAGTGAACAGGCGCGGCCGTATAACAAAGATTTTGTCCAGAAACGTCTGTATTACGATTCCACGTATGTTCTTTCCGCGATCCTGAGTAGTTATACGAACGATACGCGCCAGATTGTGTCCCAGCTGAAAAAGTCGGTCAGCCCTAGAATTCAGAAAGATTCCGGCCAGTTTATCTATGGTGGGAAGGTCTACACAGAGGTTGCTGATTTGCGAAAAGACTTTGTAAGGGATCTTGAGAAAAGAAAGATCCTCAGCCAGTCCGAATGGACAGAATTGAAGAAAACATCCGGTCTGGCCTCTGTTTTTAACAACACGAAAAACGACACAGTCAATACCGTCCGACTTCCACCCAAGCACGCTCCCAGCCCCAAGCATTTGAAAAAGAGCCGGCTGCCTGCGAAGTCAGAAATTGTCCTTCGGGTTGACGACCGGTTTGCGCCGCTGGAATGGATCGGAACCCGAAAGGGAGAGATTGTTTCGCACAACCCCAAGACCGGGGATGTTGTATATTACAAACAGGGGTTGCCGGTTGTTCTTTTTCCGGACTTCAACGTGAGAAAACTGCTGCCGCTGAAAGAACGTGTTTGGGTGGGATCCAATCACGGTCTTTTTGCATTGATTCGGGCAAAAGGCAAATGGAAGGAAATTGCCGTGAATGCGACTGAAGTGGATATGGAAATTACCGGGCTCAGCGTTAAAGATAACCTGCTTACCATCACATATGGCAAGGAAAGGAAGGCGGTTCTGGATGTTGAAAAGAATGAATGGAAGTGAGATAAAACGAGTGATACGTGAAAAGTGGTGAGCAGGTGACGGTCCCTTGATATCTTTTGGGACGTTTGTTTGACAGTGCATTCATTCCATTTCAACAGAAGGGTTCAGCTGCTATGAAAAACAAGACCCCCTTAAACGTTCTGCTGATTATGACAGATCAGCACCGGCACGATTGGGCGGGCTATGCCGGTGGACACTGGTGCCGCACGCCGAATATTGACCGTCTGGCTGCCTCGGGTACAGTACTTACTGGATGCTGCACCAATGCACCGATCTGTGCACCGGCCCGTTGCTCACTGGCCACAGGAATGGATCCCCATCACTGCGGGGTGCTGTGCAACAGCCATAATCTTGATCCCGATTCGCAGACGCTCTACAAGCATTTGCGTGATCACGGCTGGTGGACCGGTTATGTGGGCAAGCTTGATCTGGCCAAAGGCATTGGTGACCGTGCGGTTGGCAAAGACGGTCGTATGCCCGCACTCTTTGCCTGGGGATTTTGCGATCCACGTGACTCAGGTGGTGTTATGCAGCCGTATTGCACCGACCAGCGTCCGTACTTTCAGCACCTGGAATCCAAAGGGCTGCTCGAAACATTCAACGCCGACCGTGCGGCGCGAGTCCTCCGGGAAGGGGTTTTCTGCGCAATGCGAAGCGGCGGTGTGGATCCCCGGGAACTGCCCTGCGACTGGATCGCACAGAACGCAGGGGATTCACTGTTGGCCGAAGACGACCATACCGATGGCTTCTGCGGGACGCTGGCCGAGCGCTGGCTGGAAGAGGCCTGTTCACGTACGGAACCGTTCTTTCTTCAGGTCAATTTCCACGGTCCGCACGATCCCTATGATCCGCCGGCTGAATGGGCAGCGCTCTTTCGGGATGCGCCGGTATCACCTGCTGTACTGCCGCCCGAACAGGCACCTGCCTGGCAGGCGCGAGCGTTTGCCAGTGCACACTCTCCTTCGATTCTGCATGCGCGACGACAGTATTCTGCCACGGTGGCCATGATCGACAACCGGATCGGGCGCATAATCGAGCTGCTGGAACGCCGAGGGCGGCTGGAGAATACGCTGGTTATCTTTACATCGGATCACGGTGATTTGCTGGGCGACCTGGGCCTGTTTGCCAAGAATGCCCCCTATGATGGAGATCTGCGTGTACCTCTGATGCTGGCTGGTCCCGGAATTCCTGCAAAGCGGTGCAGCAATGCGATTGTTGAACTGGCGGATCTGTATCCCACGATCTGCGACCTGCTGGGACTGCCTGTTCCGGTCGACCTGGATGCGCGCTCACTGGCACCTCTTGTCTGCGGGCAGAGCGAGGAACACCGCCCCGACGCACTGTCCATGCTGGATCATTTTGTCTGCCTGCGAACCCGGGAGTGGAAATACGTGCTCTACTCAGATGGCGCTGAAGAACTTTACGACCTGCTGAATGATCCAGGCGAACGAGAGGAACGTATTGCTCAGGACCAATCCGGAAACCTTCTCAATCAAGCCCGATCACGTCTGGTCGAGCGCGTCGGTACCACGTATCAAGAACACAAACCAGGCTGGTGGGATCAGCTGCCAGGAGCGTGAATCCTTCAAAGAAACGGCTGTGCAGGTATCTATGTATTGCGTTAACTTTGCATTGACAATCTGACCGTTTGGGTTATATTCGAGCAGTGTATTTTGACAGACTACCAGGAGGTTTTATGAAGGGCTATCAGATTGTTTTTGAGCAAAAAGGCAGCGCAGCTCTGCGGGAATGTGGCGTGCCGGAAGTCGGGGCGGATGAAGTGTTTCTGGAATCGGACTACAGTGCTGTAAGCGCAGGCACGGAACGGGCAAACCTGCTGCATCTGCCGAATACCCTGACAGGCGAAGGACGGTCCTATGCCCCGGGCTACAGCAGTTGCGGCCGTGTGGCGGCAAAAGGAAGGGATGTTACGAATCTGAACGAAGGGGATCGGGTGCTTGCACCGGGCGCTGCAGAGGCCTTTTCGCCGGATGAGGAGGGTTTTGTGGAAAAGGTCAAGGTCGCAGCAGGCGGCACCGGCCCGGATGCCGTGGTGGAAGTGACCGGCTCTGCAGTCGCTCTGCAGCAGGCGCTTGAGTATGCCGGATGGCAGGCACGTATTTCACTTCTTGGCTGCACCCGTATTTCGGATGTTCCGATCGATCTTTACAAGTATGTACATCGTCGCGGTGTATCCATTGTGGGCTCGCATACGTTTGCACGCCCCAAACACGAGTCTGCTCCGGGGCGCTGGACTGAATTTGATGATTACCGCATGTTTATAAAACTGCTTGCAGCCGGCAAACTGGAGGTGCGTTCACTGATCACGCAGGTCTCGTCCCCGGACAAGGCAGCGGATGTCTATGCCTCTCTTGCACAATCAGAAATGCCTCCACTGGGTATTGTCTTTGACTGGAACCTGATTCGATGAAGCGGCTTGCAATCGTTCAGCTCGGTGTTACGCACGAACATGCCTCTGTGAAGATGGAGACCGTGCGGCGATTAAGCGATGTCTTTGATGTCATCGGCGTTGTGGATGACCGAGCACCTGAATGTTCCGGTGCTGCGGGAGGGAAACACTCGCTGGTCTACGACGGGCTGCCGCGAATGACCGAAGAGCAACTCTTCGATTCCGATAATGTGGAGGCCGTGATTGTTGAGAAAACCAACCATGACCAGCCCGCAGCTGCACTGCGCTGTGCGGAACGCGGATTTCATATCCATATGGACAAACCCGGCGGACAGGCCATGGAGCCATTTCAGAATATTGTGGAGCTCTGCCAGGAAAAGGAACGTGTCTTCTATATGGGATATATGTATCGGACAAATCCCGGCCTTGCACTCTGCCGACAGGTCCTGGACAAGGGGTGGATGGGCGAGGTGTTTGAGGTGGACATGACCATGAACCGGTTTGATACAGACTGTTTCCGGTCTTACATCCGGACGTTCTGCGGGGGAGCGATGTACAACTTCGGAAGCCATCTTGTTGATATTGCAGTGACTCTTCTTGGAAGGCCGGAACGTGTGACGCCGTTTCTCGTTTCAGGAACCGAATCCGGAGTTTACGGCCGGAACGCATTTTTTTGAACTCCTGCCCATGAACACGAGGTACGACGAGCAGTTGATTGAGTTTGCTCGATGCGTGCGTGGCGAAATAAAGAATCCCTATTCCTATGAACATGAACTGCTGGTGCAGGAAGTGCTGCTTGCTGCATCCGGAATCACTGAGTGGAGCGGAAAATGAGAGCGATCCTTGTAGATGAAAACCGGAGTCTTAACTGGAGTGAGGTTCCGGATCCTGTTGCCGCAGACGGCGAAGTGTTGATTGATATTCGTGCTGCAGCCCTCAACCGGGCCGATTTGATGCAGCGAGCGGGCAACTACCCGCCGCCACCCGGATGTCCGGATTGGATGGGGCTTGAAGTGGCGGGGACAGACACAGAGGCCCCGTCCGGGAGCCGATGGAAACCGGGCGATCCGGTTTGCGCGCTGCTGGGGGGCGGGGGCTACGCCGAACAGGTGGCGGTTCCCGCTGGCATGGTGCTTCCTGTGCCGGATGGTCTGTCCATGGTCGAAGCCGCTGCCCTTCCGGAAGCCTTTGCAACCTCTTACCTGAATATCTGCGTGGAAGGCGCCTTCAATGCCAGGGAAACGGTTTTGATTCAGGCCGGAGCGAGCGGTCTGGGCATGGCCGCAATTCAGCTGGTCAAGGCTGTTGGCGGAAAGGTGGTGACAACCGTCAGTACAGAGCCCAAAGCCGACTTTGTCCGCAAGTTCGGTGCAGACGTTGTGGTCAACCGGAAAACCCGTGATCTTGCGGATGTCGTGGACGAACATCCGATCGATATCGCGCTGGACTGTATCAGCGGACCCGCGCTGGGTCCGTGCATTGAGAAAATGGCTGCAGGCGGTCGCTGGATTGTGATTGCGACGCTGGGCGGTGATCGTACTGAGATCAATATGAACGCGTTCTTCAGGAAGGGTATCAGGCTGATCGGAAGCACGCTTCGGAGCCGATCGCCTGAAATGAAGGCTCAAATTCTTGCCGGGCTTGAGAAAACGCTCTGGCCGGCGCTTGCTGCCGGAGATGTTAAGCCGGTCATCCACTCGGAGTTTCCCATTACGCAGGCTGAACAAGCCCACGCTGTGCTGGAGCGGCGTGAGAACATTGGAAAAGTTGTGCTTACGGTTGACTGAATTGAGACGGTATATCATAGGATTTCATATTCTTCTTTGCAAAGGAATTGTACATGGCTGAGCGCCTTAAACGGATTACTACATATATCGTATTCTTATCTGTTCTTTCGTCATTCGCAGCAGCGGAGCCTGCCGGTACGGGCAGACAGAAAATCCGACAGATGACCACCCGAAACGGGAAACCGTTTGCTGTTGCTGTTGACATCTTTGCACAGCTTTGCCGTATCCGGTATGATTCGGATCTGGTAAAGAAGAACATGGAGATGCTGGCTGACCTGGGGTTCAAGCGCGTATACTTTGTTGTTTGTCCACCGGGCTACCCCAGTTTCTCCAGTCCGAGGTTGGCATTAATGCCGCCCGGGAATGACTGCAGGAACTACGCACTGGAATCCGTGACTGCACTGGATTCGCCCAATCTGGTCTTCTGTCGATACGCGAAACAACTTGGGCTGGAGGCAATCGCCGTGTTGAAGCCCTACGAAGGCGGGGGCGGCGCCACAGTTCCGGCAGGAGCACGATGCTTCTGGACACCGGGTGGACGGCACAAATGCGTAGGCGGAGACCGCATCAACTTTGACACCTTTCTGGCCAGCTATCCGGAGTTTCGGGTCAAACGCAGACCCATTCCCGGATATGAAAAACGCGTTTCACAGCCGTTCCGGAAGATTGAGCTGACATTCTGCCTGGATGAGATCCCGGCTGCAAACCGGAAATCTGCAATCCCGGCTGTTGAAAAAGACTATCGAATCGTCGATCATCCTGTGGAGTTTCGTCTGTGGCAGAGCAAAGACAACGGTATATACACTCGGGTAAAGACTGCATACAAGGTACGGGAGCGGATCGAAAAACGGGTTATTCAAAGTATCTATGGAAAACCGCTCATACAAACACCCAGACGATGCCGGATCGTTGAAATTACAAATTTGAAACTGCCGGCTGGCACTGATTACGTGGCTGTCTCAATGCATGGGGACGAAGAGCATGTCAAGCGCCTCAGGACGATCCCATCTACCATGTTCGGAGCGTTCGGGCCTGACGCGCTCATTCCGGTAACTACGGCCCATTTTGTCCGGCAGGGAAAGAGTCCCAGTCAGCGTCTGCTTGCGCCGGATAAACGATTGTGGGGCCTGGAAGCCAGTCCAGGGCCGTATGGATTTTAACCAGTGGGGTTTTGAATTTGACTGGCGTGGCGGCGGATTTTTCTTCGGTGATGGGTGGCACAATGAATCGCTTTACTGCCTGGGGCGAGGAAAAATAATGACCATGAAGGGAACCCACTGTGAAGCATATCCGGAAGTCCGGGACTACTGGATGGACCAGGTTGAGAATCTGATCGCCATGGGATACGACGGTGTGGACATCCGTTTGCAGAATCATTCAAGCATGGTCTGCGATATTGCTCAATTCGGGTTTAATGAACCGCTGGTCAAGGCCTACCAAAAGGAATACGGCAAGAGTCCACTGGAGGGTATGTGTGATCCTCTCAAGATGATGGCGGTTCGGGGCCGGTTTTTCCAGGATTTTTTAAAGAAAGCATCCGACCTGCTTCATCGAAACAACCGAAAGCTGATGATTCACATGCGCCACTGCCACCAGGAACCCAGACTGAGTTCTGATTTCAATCAGCTTGGATTCTGGGCAATGCCTAAGATCTGGCTGAAGGACTGGAGGGGGGTAATTGACCTTGTGGATGAGGTGACCATCAAGGATTACTGCTGGGGCAAGTACGATCCCGCCAGTGCTGAAAGGATTAAGAAATACGCCCGGTCAAACGGCAAGCCTGTCTGGGTGCATAACTACATCGGTCAGGGAGACGGAATCACCCGCAGTTTCATTGATGCTGTTGCTGCAGACCCGACCGTCACCGGTATCATCCTCTATGAAGCCTACTGGTCACTCATCCGCCAGAAAAAGGGTAAACTCTTTTACAACAAGAAGCATCTTCAGGAGCTCAAAGAGGTGGTCCGGTAGGTCTGTCAGAAAAGCCTGGCTTGACAAACCGGATATAATCGATATATTCTTCTCCGGCAGCATGGTGCTGACTGCTGATGGTTGTGAGGTTATGACCGCTGCCCTGTGCATCCAACGAAATACAACTGTTGAGCGAGGTATGAGAAATGCAGAATACGCACAATCTTCATGTTGAGGCGTTTGAATCGCTTGCGTCTCCGATTGGAATACATGAGGCGCTTCCGTTAAGTGAGCAGGCAGCGGTCTCTGTAACCCTTGGCCGCAAGGCGCTGTGCAAAGCACTTGCCGGGCATGACAGGCGCCTGGTTGTTGTTACCGGTCCCTGCTCGATTCACGACGCAAGGGCCGCACTCGACTATGCCGGACGGCTGGCTGCACTGAATGAGAAAGTAAAAGATAATCTGCTCGTTGTCATGCGTGTCTACTTTGAGAAACCTCGGACGACTGTGGGCTGGAAGGGGCTGATCAACGATCCGAATCTCGACAACAGCTGTGATATAAACGCCGGCTTGCGGCAGGCGCGCGAAATTCTGCTTGCGATCAACGAACTGGGACTTCCCTGTGCCACCGAATTTCTCGATCCGATTGTTCCGCAGTATATCTCTGACCTGGTTGCCTGGGCAGCGATCGGTGCACGCACCACAGAAAGCCAGACCCACCGCGAGATGGCGAGCGGCCTGTCCATGCCGGTCGGCTTCAAGAATGCCACGGACGGAGATCTTCAGATTGCAATCGACGGAATGATTGCCAGTCAGCGCGGACATGCATTTCTGGGGATCAATGATCAGGGAACCACCTGCGTTGTCCGCACCTCGGGTAATCCCTATGTACATCTTGTTCTGCGCGGTGGATCCAAACCGAATTTCAGCAAACCGCATATCGCCTTTGCCAAAGCATCGCTGGAAAGTTTTGAGAATCCCCGTCTGGTCATGGTCGACTGCAGTCACGGAAACAGCGAAAAGGACCATGCCCGCCAGCGGTCATCTTTTGAGGAGATTGTGTCCCTCTATGACAGCGGTGAGGAATCCATACTCGGTGTGATGCTGGAAAGCAGCCTGGTCGAAGGAAAACAGTCGATCGGACCGGATATGGTTTACGGCCGATCGGTTACCGATGCCTGCATCGGCTGGGAGGATACCGAGCAAATGATTTCGGAGGCCCATCAGAAGCTGGGTTCTGTCTGAGTGCTTATTCATTCGATTGGGGATTCTCAAACCAAATGACGCCCCAGCCCCGTTCTCTTCGGTCGTTACGATGTCTTCATCGCCGTCTCTATCGATGTCGGCAATGTAAACATTGTCCATCTTGATGCGCGATTTCGCGCCAGGGATCCGAAACGGCTTCGCAATCCAATTTTTTGATTCCATCGGTCCATACCTTCTTTTCCGCTGGCAATCAATATATCTTGGGTCTGGTCTCCGTTGACATCGCCAACTGTAATGAACAAGCATTTGTGAGGATGCAGCTTCTTGCGCGGTCACGCAGCTGTAAAATTTTGTTTGCCCGGATTGTCGTACCAGAATATCCCGTCACGTCGGTCGGCGACAACCAGATCCATGTCACCATCCTGGTAAATGCAGTTCATGGGCCACTTGGCCTTGCCGATCTCGTACCGTGTCCAGTTTTTTGTTTCGTGCTTACCGTTTTTCGGTTGTTTGAACCAGGACCGGGCACCGACGATCAGGTCATTGAGTCCGTCTCCATCAACATCGGTTACTATGGGTACGCGCTGTTCATGGTCAAATAATGTCATTTTTATCCACGCAGAAGGATTGCGGATATCGGCCTTGCCCGGATTGAAATACACCCATCCGCCGTTGGCGATATAGTCGATGTCTCCGTCGTTATCCAGGTCGCCGATCCCAGAGTCTTCGCACTGGCCATGGCTGAACTCGATAAAATCTTTCCAGGTGTCGCGTACGGTGTCCCGTCCGGGATTGAAATAGAGCCGACTGTATTTTCCCTCTTCATAGTTGACAAAAATGTCGATATTTCCGTCGTCATTCCAGTCATGGAAGTTAATTCCGTCTGGACCATGGTCTTTCGGGTCTGGCTGAATAACGTTACAGCGCCATCCGCTGGGACCCGGTTTGCCGACGTGTTTCTTCCACGCTTCCGAGGCAGGCGCGGCAGCGTAAATCTTGAGTAGTAGTGTTGCAATTATATACAGTAGTGCAAACAACAGAATATGCTTCATGATTCTCCCTCAACGTCGCTTGGGTATGCTCAGGCCACCGCAGCAGCAGAAAAGGTGCTCGGGTGTCATCGTGAGCCTGTCTTTGAGCTGGTCCCACGCGTCGGGGGATTCGCTGCACAGTGTTACAGGAGTTCCAGGGCTGACACGAGCGATCTCGTCAATGTAGTGACGATAAATTTCCGCACGCGCCTCCGTGGGGAACGGCGCGTTCCATGAACTACCCATCTCCGGATGGGCCCGGATGGCTATGTCCGCCAGGCGCCTGTCCATTCGCTCAAGTCCCATGGCCGCATCCAACTGCGGAACAGATGTCATCGACAGTACCCACAGCCGAACCGTATCAGGTGTGACCCTGGCAAAGAGCTTTTTAATGGCGATCGTGGCATCCTCCCGCCACTCACGAATTGGAATGATCGGCGAGAATCCCGCGCGCACGCTGTAGCCGGCGTCCTGGCAGCGGCGCAGGGCCTGGATACGCTGGTCGAGTGACGGGGCGCCGGGTTCGAACTCGCGGGCGGCACGGTCGGTTGCGAGCGTTGTGTAAAATACGCACCGCTCGCGGTTTTTAAGTTTCAGCAGATGGTCGACGTTGTTGCTCTTGGTGTAGAAAAGAAGGTATTGGTCTTTGCTCTCTGCGAAGACATCGGCCAGGATTTGAGAGGCGCCGTATTCCGGTTCAAAACAGATGGAGTCGCTGTACATGTCATACCGGTAAAGCTTCTGATGGGGGCGTGCGGCGAGCGTCCGGCTTACATGGTCTGCGAAGTTCTCCAGATCAAGCATCAGGGTCATGATGAATGCCTGGTCGCAGTAGGCGCATCGGTGGACACATCCGTTCAGGCTGTGGATCCCCCAGCCGCCCTGACACACGTAGCTTCGTTCGGGATGATGATTTGCGTCCATGACCTCCCGGCGACTGTAGGCAAAGTCTTCACCGACTCCGGCCATGGTGGACGCCAGTCGATTGGCGATTTTGTACTTGTATTTGGGATCTGGCTTTTTGCGTTTTGACGCATCCCAGACAAACGTATTGAAGACGAGTACCGGGTCCCCCTGGGGCTTCAGGAGACCGTTCATCAGGTCATCAGACCACTCGGGACAGGTCGCTCCGATCCCCGCCCGTTCCACAATCATCTCCGTATCTGCTGTTTCAACATTTTCCACAGGTGGATCTCCCATGGCTTTCAGCATATGCTCCAGACGTTTGACCGCCCTGGCGTTGCGGTAGACGCGCTTGTGGACAAATATTGCGGGTGGCTTCAGGGTATACATGACAACCTCCTTAACGATGAGTTCGGCCGGGCATAATCAATATGGAATATTTTCCTTTCAGGGTGTTATCCCGCGAAGTTCAAGTGCTTCCTTCATTTTCCAGGCCTCTTTTTCAAGTTCGGAAATGATTTTCTTTTCACACGCGGCATTCATACGTATAGTTGGGACTGCGGCGCCGAGCGATGCGCAGATATTTCCGGCAGATGATACGACCGGTACACCGATATACTGCATAAGTCCGTCACGGGCCCGAAATGAAACATACCCCTTTTTACGGATCGCAGCGCATTTTTGTGAAATATCTTTTCTGGTCTTCATACCATCCCATCGATCTCCGGGCATGCCGTGCTCCCTGAGAACAGCCCTTTTCTGATCCTCGGTCATGAACGCAAAAAGAGCACGTCCTGTGGCTGTATTGTAGAATCCTCTGATGGATGTGAACGAATCATTGACAACCATGCTTTCCTCTGTACGGGCTTTTGCCAGAGTGTAGCGTTCGGTTCCCTTGAAAGTGGCGGCGACAATGGTCTCTCCCGTTGTTTTCAGAAGACTTCGGGCCGATTCACACGCGGCCCCTGCAATAGTTTCTCTCAGCAGACTCTTCCGGGTCAGTTTCATTGCCCCGGCACCAATACTGAAAAGACCCTGTTGATCTCTGTCAACCATGCTCAGGTCGCGCAGGGATTTCAGGATATTCGAAAGCGTTGCCTTGTTTATGCCGGTTTTATTGAGGATCTTTGTATAGGAGATTCGGTCTCCTGCGGAAATAATTCCAAGAATGAATACAGCCTTTTCAAGAACTTTTATCATATTGTGTTCCTATGGAATGCTTTCATAAGGGCTTTCTTTCTATACATTATGTTTGTTTAATAATAATAAACAAGTTCAACAATGTTAAGTGTATGCTGTGTGCGCTCAAATTGCAAGTACATTTTATTTTTTCCATCAAAGGAGAATACTTTTTTTATCCTTGACGATTTACCTTGACAACTTGTGTAGAGATTGATCCCAGATATGAACACAGGGAGCTGGATTCACTGTTGGTTTTTGGGGTTGACAGGTTGGTTTCTTGTATTATACTCTTCATAGCAAATCGCGTCCGATGCCCGATTCCGGGTATGATTTTATATTTCGACAATCTTTTTTCCACGATTGGAAATCACGATGGCCAAACGAAGATACAAACGACCCAAAGGCAAGAAAGCTGTGCCCATGAAACCCGGGATGGCCAAGTCCGGCACCGGCTCCACCATGGTTATTCCCAAAGCGGATTCCAGGATCAGCGAATACGGCAGGAAGATCATGGAAGCCGGAATTCTCCGCTTCACTCTCCATATTGATGATCCCTGGGCTGCTGTTGAACGGCGGACAGTTGACATCTTTAATCCGGAGTTTGTTCAGCTCGCCAAGTCAAAGAGCGAGAATCCATGTCTTCGGTATTAGGCCTTGAAAATTCATTAACGTGGGATATGCATTGATATGGTTACCGGGAATATCCCCGGGCGGTTATTGATTCTTTGTAAACCATAACCGCCGGGTTTATTCGGCTCAGTAATTCTGTTGCAGTATTTTTTACATGGAGGAGTACATATGCATTGTCGGTCACTTTTTATTGTTTTTATTTGTTTTTTTCCCATGCTTATAAATGCTGAACCGATCAAACTGGAAACCCGTCGTGAATTATTTGTGGATGATTATGTCATCGACACGGGGGCGCTGAAAAACAGTACGCTGATGATTCATAAGCCGACAGACAGCGGTGATGTGTTTCAGTGTGAGAAAGAAAGTGACAGACCGTACAGCATGTGCTTTACCTCTGTAGTCAAAGACGGCAGCCGCTATCTGCTGTATTATCGCACCTGGCCGGATGCAAAGAAGAATTCTCTGGCCTGGCGATGTGCTGTATCAAAGGACGGCCGCAACTGGCAACGCCCGAATTTCGGTTTGTGCGAAAGCAATGGCTCAAAAAAGAATAATATTGTTCTCGCCAGTCCGGGAAATATTGCCTCCTTTGCTCCGTTTGTAGATACCCGTCCGGGCATACCCGCATCACAGCGATTCAAGGCCGTTGCTCTGGCTATCGGCGGGGAGCACCGTCAGCTCTTTGCCTATGCGTCACCGGATGGCATCCGGTGGTCGCTGATGTCCAACGAACCGATCATGGACGAAGAGCACGGCGGACTCCTCATGGATCCGGCTGCGTTGGATACGCACAACTGTGCTTTTTACTCGGAAACAGAGAAAAGATATGTAATGTATGTGCGTGACTGGAGGGACAAAATCCGCCGAATATCCCGTTCTACCAGCAGAGATTTCCTGAAATGGACCCGATGTCGGCTAATGGAGTATCGTTTCTTCGGCAATGAGCAGAGACACGGATACGATGAACTCTATATCAACAGTACACATCCGTATTTCCGGGCACCGCACATATATCTGGCCCCTGCCGCAAGGCTGGTCCTGAACAAAGGAGGAGAAATCAAGACCCAGGCGGAAGCCAGGAAGCTGGGTGTTGACCTGACATATTTCAAAAAGAACAAAGACCATTCCTCTTACGCGATATTCATGACCACACGAGGAAATCTTGAGTATGACCGGTTGCTTCCCGGTGAGTATATCACCCCTTCCAAAGAGATCGGCAGGCAGATGGCCCGATCCAATTATCCCGGTCCGCACTATGTTCAGACCGGTGCCCGTGAATTATCTCTTTACGTGTCCCACAATTATGCATCTACGACCAATCATTTACGCCGGTATACATTGCGGCTGGATGGTTTCGGATCACTCCACGCTGAAAAGGAACAGGGTGAAGCCGCAACAAAGGCCCTGACCTTCACAGGTAAACATCTCTACCTTAATTACAAGACTGCAGCGGGTGGACGTATTGCTGTTGAACTGACCGATGATCAGGGCAAGCCTCTCAAGGGATTTACACAGGCGGATGCTGTACCGCTGACCGGTAACAAAATTGAGGGCCGTGTAGCCTGGAAAAGCGGACCCGACTTGACCAGACTGATCGGCACCCCCATTCGTATCCGCTTTATCCTGCAGAATGCCGATATCTATGCCATGCGGTTTGGTGACAAAGAGTAAGGAATGGTTTGTGATGGTTTATGGCTATCGAAAAAACAGTCAGCACCTGCGTCTGGGCTTTATCAAAGCATTGCACCGGAATGGATTGCCGGGACATCGATGTGGAACAGTACGGTGGCAGCTGCGGAAAGGTCTGTTGGTTATCTCTGGTTCTGGCTGCTGCTGACGATTGCCCTGCGAGGGATTGTTCCGCTGCTGTTCGGTCTGTATCTCATGGTATCAGGGCGACTGCTGATTAATCTCTGTTATCCGGATCCATCCAGCCCTGAGCAGGCACACAAGTCAGGCCCTTCCCGGGAGGAGGAAGGCAAGCTGGACCGGGTGCTTCAGAAGCGTGAGGATGCAAAGAATGATGACCGGAAATACATGCCGCCGGAAATGAGGGGATAAACGGTCGATGTGTGAACTGCAGTCTGTGGTCAATCGTCTATGGGCGGTGGCTTTAAGATAAAAAAAGGAAATCGAAATGGTTTTCGAAATCGGTAGTGCTGTTATGATCGACCAGGGAAAACAACCCGATACCGAATGTCCGAATAAAGATCATGCAGAGACGCATAAGGATCCGGGTGCGCTGCTGTCCAAAGTGACTGCTGCGATTTCATGCGTGGGAGGGGTGATATCCATTGGCCTGGCGTCGCATGATTTCCCTGATCCCTGGCCCGCACTTCTTTACATAATCAGCGTCATGTGTTTTGTTGTCTTTATTTCTTCCATGAGCAGTTTTTATGCAAAGCAATACTCGCTCTACAAGCGGGGTATGTTCAGCATGCATGTGTCTATGCTGATTATTATTGCAGAAATCGTCATGAAATGTACCGGTTTATCAACAATTTTTTCGATTGTTGTTCTTGACCTTCTGAACGGTTATGTTTTCATCAGGGCGCGAAAAATTCTCTTAACTATTGCGCACGAGATTATTGTACGCTACAAAGGCCGTGACCATGAGCGTCGCATTTTCAGTCTTTCGATTGTCATCTTCGGCGTGCTCTTTATCGGGCTGCAGGTGTGGACAGTTTGTTTCTTTATCGCCACGCATTCGTACTTTAATCCGCTGGTGATCGGTTTCTGCGTGCTTCAGATGTTTGCCGCGTATTGGGGGTCAATCATCACACGGCTGGGTGTGGCCGTATACAATGGTTATGAGCCCGGATTTGCTACCCGTGAACGGGAGAGGTTTGAACGCCTTGAGGCCGTTCTGATGCAGCGAAGAGCATTGGCGGAAACGCTTGCCTTTCGGACTCTGGAAGAGCGGAGTCAAATGATCGAAGCTGCCAGCAGGGAGCAGAACATTACCACTTCTTTACGGGTGAAATCACGACTTAAAGCGTCTCCTGCAGTGTTCTTTCTTGCTACCCTGGGCGGTATGGTCTGGGTGCTGTTTCATGTTCATACAGAAAACTGGGCGATTACAGCTGGCAAGTTTTTCTTGATTTTTCTTGCGCTTCGAATAACGTGGAATCCGCTTAAGAAGGAACTGGAACGTTACAAGAATACATACATCCTTGTGTCGCTGGCAGGGATCTCTTTTTATTCGCCTGAGAGAACCCGGCAGTATTTATGGCAGGATTTTATGCGAATTGATATCGGCGGAATGGTGCGGTCAAGCAGCACTCCGGTTGTTTTTCACGGCTATTATCCGCTGTTGACTCTGAAGGTTACGTATCAGCAATGCAGGATTAACCTTTTGATCAAGGCCGTGAAAAAGCATGTTGATGCACCCGAGATTATGTCCGATGAAATGAAGTACATTGATATGCGTAAATTTGTGATACTGGGCCAGGATTCAACATCGGCGAAAAAAGAAAGCTTTTGACAATATATCGGCACAACAATCGCATTTGTGAAAGGAAACACGATGACACATGATCGTCTCTACCATGAAATGCTCACGGAAATTGAGAGCATTCCCACTGTGGATGCACATGAGCATCTGCCGCCGGAAGATGTGCGGCTGAAAGAACCTCGTGATTTCTACAGATTGGAGAATTCGAGATGCGAATCCGAGGGTATGCCAATCCCACAATGACCGTAATCAAAGCCGTGGCCGAGTTTGAACGCTGCGATTCGGAGTCAAACAAGGTATTCTTCTACAGGCAATCCGTTGTGGATACGTTCACTGTATCCAGAAGCGAACAGATGTTCTGACGGATTAACACTGCAACGTTAATTGTTTTCTTTGTCCGGCAGTTTTTCCAGAGCCTTTGTTTCCTCAACAACTTTCTTGAGGAGTCTATTCTGTCGGAGTGCGTGAGACGCTGAAATGGTAATCCAGACAAAGCTGAGAATGATGCAGCCGGAAGTCGTAAGAACGATTCTTCTAACAAAGTCACTATCCCAAAGCGTTTCTATTTTGTTTCCGGAACGAACAAGGACTTCGATTTCTACTTTAGAACTGAAGTAATAATACAAAATGGCGTGGGTGATTACTCCGATAACAACAAGGATAACCGGCAGAATGAATACCCAATATCCCCAGATGCTTTTGGGTGATTTTATTATGGCGTCATTAATCTGAGATTTTTCTTCCGATGTCAGCATTCTCGTCTTACCATCCAGCGAAGCGAAGGGGAATTTGAGTATCTGGAACTGACGATACCGCCGATTATTGAATGCAGTTTACTCGTTATTCTTTGCTGTTGTTTCCAAACTGCTGGTCCATCTTGAGTGCGCAGTAGGAACCACACATGGAGCAGACTTCCGCATCTCCGGGCTGAACTTCGCTGCGCATGGTTTCGGCCTGTTTGGGGTCAATGCTCAGTTCGATCTGTTTCTGCCAGTCTTTGTTGAAGCGTGCTTGAGAGATCGCGGTGTCCCATTCCCGGGCACCGGGAATGCCTTTGGCAATGTCTGCGGCATGAGCAGAAATTCGGGAGGCAACAACTCCGATCCGGACGTCTTCGGCATTGGGCAGGCGCAGATGCTCGGCCGGGGTGACGTAGCACAGGAAGTCCGCACCTGCAGCTCCGGCGATGGCGCCGCCGATGGCCGAAGTGATGTGGTCGTACCCGGGTGCCACGTCCGTGACCAGGGGGCCGAGTACGTAAAATGGTGCGCCGTTGCAGAGTTCTTTCTGGAGTTTGATCTGTGCATCGATCTGATGGATGGGGACGTGCCCCGGGCCTTCAATCATAACTTGAACACCGCTGTCTGAGCATCTGCGCGCAAGCATGGCCAGGGTATTGAGTTCTTCGACCTGGGCCGGGTCCATGGCGTCGTCAATGCATCCGGGACGAAGACCGTCGCCCAAACTCAGCGTAACGTCGTATTCTCTGCACATATCAATGATTTCGTCAAACCGTTCAAAGAGCGGGTTTTCGCACTGATTGCGGCGGATGTACGCCGCCAGGATCGCACCGCCTCTGCTGACTATCCCCAGTACCCGGCCGGTGCTGTCATGCGTCTGTACGACTTGGCGGGTCACACCGCAATGAATGGTGAGGAAGTCCACACCGTCATTGATGTGGGATTGTATGGCGTCAAAGATGCGGTCGGCTGTGAGTTTCTTCAGAGAGCCTTCTTCCTGAAGGCATTCGGCTGCGGCCTGATATATCGGCACTGTACCAAAGCAGAGTCGGGTGTTTTCGAGCAGTTTTTTGCGTGTTTCGCTGATGTTTGTTCCGGTACTCAGGTCCATGACTGCATCAGCGCCTGCCTTTTCACAGGCACGGATCTTCTCCAGTTCAAGGTCAATGTTGTCCAGATCGCCGGAGGTGCCGATGTTAGCGTTGACTTTGGTCTTGAGACCCTCACCGATACCCACGTAGGAGAAAGTCGGGCGTCGGGTGTTTCGGGGAATGACAATCTTGCCCTGTGCAAGCTTGTTTATGAGTGTCTGCTTGTCAATATGTTCGTTTTTTGCAATGGTGGTCAGTTCTTCAGATGCCAAGCCTTTCCGGGCGTGTTCAATCGCTGTCATTACTGCTCCTAAAGTGTTTTCGTCAGGGTGACTTTTCTGCCTTTGTCAAAGTAGATTACCTTGTCTGTGCCGGATTTTATAACAGTGATTCCCAGGCCGTGCTTGTCTTCGGTTGAACCGTCCAGGTAGGAGGCGGAGTCAAACCCCTCTCCCTGGTCTTCAACAGTTACCGAAACCTGTTTTGGATCCCGGGTGATGTTCATGCGAATGTTTTTTTCTTCGTTTCCGTTATGGCCGTGAAAAAACGCGTTGTTTACGGCTTCGGTTATGGCATTGATGAATCGTTCGCGTTTTTCATCGTCCCGTGCTCGGAAATACTGGTCACATATGTCCTTGGAAAATTCGATCAGTTCGGACAGGGCGGCTTCATGACCCGTGGATTCCACCAGGATCCGGTTGAGAAAGAACTCGCTGTCCGCCTTGATGGATTCCACAGTACGAACAAAGTTCTCCAGGTCATCAGGTGTTGCGGGGGCATGGTTGAGCGCCAGGTCCGGATGGACCGTAAACCTTCCGCCGTCAGGGGTTTTCAAGGTATGGTCGCACAAAGATATGACCGGGATCAGACCTGATATTTTCTGGCCGTTGATGTATTTCATGACCGTCAGGTAGTCGCGGACGTCCGTGGGTGAGGCAACAAAAAAAGCGCTGATTTCAATGCCGTGTTCGTTGAAGAGCTTTTTGCAATGCTCGGACGATTCAACCGCCATGATGTCCCAGCCGATGAGCAGTTCATTCATTTCCTCCGGTACCTGGGGGCTGCCGTAGTAGAGAATGATTTTGGATGAGGCCTGGTTAAGCTTATTGACAAAGGGTTTGCTGAATTTGGCTCGCACAGTCTTTTTGGCCGGAATAAAAATGCTTTCCCGCGTCTGGGGGTTGATTCCCTTGGTAGGGGGGCGGTTGGATACGCTGACTCGCATAAGGTTGCGGATGGTCAGGCTGCCCTGGTCTTTTAGAACGGCCAGAAGTGCGTCCGGCAGAGAGGAAAATACTTTTTTCAGATCTTTTTCAGAAAGGCCTGTAGCATGGGAAAGTTTTTTAAGTAAAGTTGCCAGTTCAGACATAATAAGGCTCCTTAATTAGTTTTTACCAGGGTAGCTCGTCTGTTGATTCCCAAAAGCTATATTTTTACCAAATAATTATAGCCGGAGAAAAGGGAATTCCAAGGAAATAAAATTGATGGGAAAAAATTATTTCCCTTGACAAATAACGGTTTGTGTATATTATAATGTATAAAATGTAAAATATAAAGCATACTTATATTTGGGACAGGGTGATTTTATGGCAGTCAAAAACAGACCAAAGAAGTTGTACAAGATTGGAGAGATTATGCGATTTACGGATCTCTCAAGGCAGACCGTTCATAATTACACGATGATGGGGTTGATTACGGAGGCGGAACGCACGGAATCAGGTCACCGTCTGTATTCGGAGGACGTCTTTGACCGGATCGAAGAGATCAACCGGCTGAAAAAGACAATGACGCTTCAGGAGATCCGGAACCATATTCTGGATACTGAAGAGGAGTAAGTGGATTCTTTCTTTGTCGGCGATTCAGGTCGACGCTTGTTTTCTAGGGAATATAAATGGCGGACAATGAAGAAATAAAAGATGAGTCTCTGTCTGAGGAAGAGATTGCTGAACAGGATATAGATGACGAGGATCTCTTTTCAGATGAGGACTTTGAGGACATCGAAGAGGCGGTAAGCTCCGGCATGCTGTCACGGCTCAGTGACAAGTGGCAGTATCCGCTGTTCGCGGTTTCCATGCTTGTGTTTCTCTATCTGGGTGTGGTTTCTCCTATGATGCTTCCGGAAGAAAAACAGACGCACCCTCCGGAGTATTACATTGAGAAGGCCCGGATGCATTACAGAGATGCTTTGACGTCGGGGATTAAGCAGTATACATCGGCTCGTGAAAAGAGTTTTGTGCATTTTTCATATCTGCTTAAGACGTATAACGATTATTTCAACGGGTCTCTGGAGTCGGATGATTATTTAATGGCTGGCGATGTGTTTTCCTACGGCCGAACAAAGGAGCGGGAGAATCTCAAGATGGCGCACCGGTTTTATGCCCGTTCGTATGCGGATCTGACGGCCGGCCGGGGTTTTGTTCCATTGGATAAGCGGTTGTATCTGCTCTATCGGATGGGAAAGGTGAGTTATAATCTCGGAGATTACACGGATACGGTTGAAAAGTACCGGCGTGTGGTTCGCTTGACCGGTGAGCGGGAACGGGAGAGCCTGCGCATGGAAAAAGCACCGTCCGACAGTGTGTACCGCGAGTCTTCGGCCGAACGCTTTACGGCACGGGAAAAGATGGATGTCTTTTTTATTCTTGCCGAATGTCTTAATTCTCTTGGAGAGACCAGGGAGGCCTTGCGTTTATATAATTTGTACATCGCGGATGGTGTTAAGGACGCGCGTAAGCGGCGTGCCTATCTGGCTTCGGGTATTATTTATTTTGTCGACGGAGATTACAAGAAGGCCTATGAGCGGTACCGGGAGATTATTGACTGGGAAGGTGAGACTCTGGAAAATATGAATGTCTTTGCCCGGGCCGGGCATGCCCTGTTTAAGATGGGCCGACCACGGGCTGCGGTGAAGTATCTTGAGAAGGTCGTGAATCAGGAAATCAATGAAAATGGTGTGAGTCTTACACCCGTAGTTTTGCTCATTCTGGGCAAAAGCTACTTTGCCATGGGCAGGGATTTGCTTGCGCTGGAAATGCTGGCCCATCTCCGGCGCAATTATCCAAATTCCTTTGAAAAGGTGGGTGGAGAGACTGCTGTTGCGGATAATTATCTTGAGAAAAAAGAAAAAAAGGTCGCCGCGCACTGGTATGTGCGTATTATGAGAGACACGCAGAAAAATCTCTGGAAAAAGAATCCATATGTGACTGAAGAGTATGTGGTCCGCCGAATCGAGGCGCTGGCCGAAGATCGGCTCAAAGCCAAGAACTATGCGGATGCCGTGGAACTCTACGAAGCCATGCTGACGTATGTGTCCGAAGATGTGTCCGTTCCCAGAGACCAGGTGCTTTTTCAAATTGCCTTTGCCCATGAAAAACTGGATAAATTCGAAAAAGCAGCCAAGGCATGTGATCGGATTCTGCTTGAAGCCGCAAATACGAATTTTCTGGAAAAGGCCTATAAGAAGAGCGCGGATCTTTATTACCGGGCCGGGCTTTTTGCCAGAGCTTATGATCGGTACAAGAGTTTTGCACGAATCTTTTACGACAGCCCGGAACTCTACCTGGCCCGGTACCGGCTGGGATTGTGCGCGCGAAAGATCGGACGGTGCGAAGAGGCGCTTGCCTGTTTTGAACGCAATGAGAGCAAGGCGCCCAGCAATACGTATACATACTTTTCCATTTTTGAGAAAGGTAAGACTTATGAGTTGATGGGAAAATATGAAAAAGCAGCGGATGTGTATATGAACCAGATCGTGCGTGACACGCTCGAACGTTTTACACCGGATTCGTACATCTGGCGCGATGCTACGCTGGAACTCGGTAAGCTCAAGTGCCGGCTGGGGGAATACGACCAGGCGGTCTACTGGCTGACGGATTTTATTGAGCGCTATCCGCTCAAATCGTATGAGAACAAATACAGTGATTCCAGGGAATTTGAACGGGGGCTATTCCGCGAAATGTCGGAGAAACATTTTAATGCCGGATACTGGTTGGGATTATCCTGCTTTGAACAGCAGCAGTATGACAAAGCCAGAAACATTTTCAGGACACTCTTTAAGGTGGAGCCGGTTCCGGACAAGGAAAAACTCAAGTACGCAACCATATACATCGGTGACACCTATTATTTTCAAAAACAGTACAAGGATGCGATTGAGGCATACCGGGAAGCCATGAGCACGTATATGCGGGATGTGGAAGGACCCTATATCGGTTTTCAGATTGCAAACTGTTACCGGGCGCTCAAGGATTACGACAGCGCACTTCGCGAGTACAAACGGGCCAGCTGGGCCTTTAACCGGCTGACCGCCGGGTCGTTTTCCGGTTATCCGCAGGGATTTAAGAAAAAATTCTGGCAGGCGGTGGTGGAGTGGAATGTGGCGCAGAGCTCCTGGTTCAAGAACAATTAACGCAGGGAAAGACGATGTCTGAGAATACACACACACTGGAAAGCGGACTTAAAGCAGAGCTCGAACACTACAGAAGCATACTGCAGCTTTCACGGAAACAGGGAACAGCTATTGATTCCGGCGATACCAATCAATTGCTGAACCTGCTTGAACAGAAGAAAGATTTGATTGAGAAAATCAATGGTGTGGAAAAGGATATTTCTGTGTTCAAGCAGCAGTGGGAAACCAGGAGAGAGGCCTATGGTGAGGAGGAACGATCAGGGATTGAGACACTTTTTACAGACATTCGGGAGGTGCTTTCGCAAATCATTGAATATGAGGACAAAAGCCGCGGGCGTGCGGAAGGAAAGAAGGCCGATACCTCCAAAAAGCTGGAGGGCAAGGCCAACCTCAAGCGTATTCGCCGTGCCTACGGTGGTGGAAGCAGCGGTAATCACATTGTTGACGGGTTGAAATGAATAAACTGGCGGAATCGGAAAACATAAGCATTGAGCGGTTGAAGGAGATCTTCGACAGCTTCAACGCAACGACGGAAAGTCTCAAGGCCACGCATGAACGGTTGAGCCGTAAGGTAGAGGCCCTTCAAAAGGAACTCGAAGAGAAAAACCGCGAGCTGGCGCAGAAGGAAAAACTGGCCGCACTCGGTCAGATGGCTGCAGGGATTGCACACGAGATCCGAAATCCTCTGGGCGGAATTGAGCTTTACCTGAGTACCCTGGCCCGTTCCGGAAATATCGGTGAAAAGGAAAAGGATGTTGTGGGCAAGATGATGAAGGGTATTGTGCGCCTGAACCGGACCGTTTCCGACCTTCTGGATTACACACGGGATGTTACTCCGCAGCCCAGAGACTGCGGAGTGGCTGAAATACTGGAAGAATCCTTTGCCACGCTGGCTCGGGAGATTGAGAGTCGGGAGATATCCGTGGACCGAACGTACAATGACCGCGATTATTTTCACTTGGATCCGGACCTCCTGCAGCATGTTTTTCTCAACATTATACTCAACGCGGTCCAGGCCGTGGGCGAGAAGGGACGAATCGCTGTCACGCTGGACCGGGTACCGGAAAACCGGCTAAAAATAACATTTGAAGATACAGGCCCGGGCATTCCCGATGATGTGGCGCAGCGGATGTTTGATCCTTTTTACACCAGCAAGAGTACGGGAATCGGGCTGGGGCTGGCAATTGTGAGCAACATTGTCAAGGCTCACGGAGGAGAGATCCGCTGCGGAAACAGGCAACAGGGAGGCGCTTTTTTTATCATTGAAATACCGGGATCGGAAGGCGGCACAGGCGAATGAGCAACAGCAAGATTATAGTAATCGATGACCAGGAAATCATGCGAGAGTCTCTGGAAACCGCACTCACAGACTGCGGATATTCCGTGGATTCCTTTGCCAGCGGTGTGGATGCGCTGGAGCGGGTGCGTAAGATTTCACCGGACCTGGTGATTACGGATATCCGAATGCCCGAGATGGACGGGATGGAGGTGCTGCGTAATGTCAAAGATGTGGATGCCACCATCCCTGTGATTGTGATTACCGCTTACGGAACCGTTGAAAACGCGGTCAAAGCCATGAAGGCGGGTGCGGAAGACTACATTATGAAACCCTTCAAGGTCGAGGAGATCGAGATTGTGGTCAACCGGGCCCTGGAAAACCGAAATCTGCGTTCGGAAAACCGTATGCTCAAGGACGTGCTCAGGGACTACACAGGCACCGCAGAGATGGTAGGCAAAGACGCGGCCATGAAAAAACTTTATGAACAGATTGAGCGGATCGCGGACAGCGAATCCACGGTATTGATTCGCGGAGAAAGCGGAACAGGCAAAGAGCTGGTGGCCCGTGCGGTGCATTACCAGGGAAACCGGTCCGATGAACCGTTTGTGCGGGTTAACTGCGCAGCCCTTTCCGCCGGACTGCTTGAAAGCGAACTCTTCGGACATGAAAAGGGTGCCTTTACCGGAGCGGACAAACAACGGGTCGGCCGGTTTGAGGTTGCGGGTAAGGGAACCATACTGCTGGATGAGGTCAGTGAAATCGACATGAATCTTCAGGCAAAACTTTTGCGCGTTCTCCAGGAAAGGGAGTTTGAGCGGGTCGGCAGCAATGAAGTCAAGAGCGTCTATGCCCGGGTGATTGCCACAACCAACCGGGATCTGGAAAAGATGGTTTCTAACGGTAATTTCCGCCACGACCTCTACTATCGTCTGAACGTGGTTCCGTTGCAGATCCCGCCGCTTCGGGAGCGGAAAAAAGATATTCCCCGTCTGGTGGATTTCTTTCTTGCCACGTATTATGCCAAGATCGGTATGAAACCTGAAACACCGGACAAGAAGGCAATCAAGCTGCTTACAGAATACTCCTGGCCCGGTAATGTCCGGGAACTGGAAAATATTATCGAACGGTCCGTGGTTCTCTATCCCGGAGACGCTTTGTCCACGGATTACCTGTCCACGGTCCTGGGAGGGGCATCGGTTGCCCGCCCGCCTTCTGGTCAGGAATATGACACCGGTAAACCGCTTAAAGACATTGAGAAGGATTACATACTCAAGACTCTGGACGCCATGGGTGGAAACCGTACCCAAACCGCACGTGTGCTGGAGATTGGTGAACGCACCCTGCGGGACAAGCTAAAGAAATGGAAAGAGGACGATGAGTAGGCAATTGGAATATTTATTGCTCTTTTATTATACAGACGATCAGGTACGTTGGGCATTGTAATTTTATAAGGTGTTGACAAAATGGGTATTATGAATATGATTTTCTCAGGCAAAGGCCAGCTTCCCGTGGTAAGAAGGTCTGCGGAATTTGCCGAAAAACGGCATAAACTGATAGCCAATAATATTGCCAACATGGATACACCGGGTTATCGTGCCAAAGACCTCGATACCAAGAGTTTTTTCAAAGCCCTGCGCACAGCCATTGATGAACGGGAAAAGCATCACCCGCGGACATTTGAATTTGAGGGTGGTCGGAATATAGATATAAGCCCTTATGGAAAAGCAAATTACAGGACAATCGTTCCTCCCGATTCCGCAACCCTGCGCCACGACGGAAACAATGTGGAAGTGGAACATGAAATGACCAAGATGGTCAAGAATACCTTTTATTACAAGTTCTGCACACAGCGGATGCAGAGTGTGTACCGGAAACTCAAATCCGCTGTGGTCGGCCGCAGCTGATTGAAGGAGACGGATTATGCTAAATATGTTTACGGCAATGGATATCGGGGCATCCGGGCTTAGGGCCCAGAAAATGCGAATGAACGTCATTGCCAATAACATGGCGAACATTACGACCACCCGGGATCGTCACGGAAACAATGTTCCCTATCGTCGGCAGCTGCCTATTTTTATGAGCGGCGCCGATACCGTTAACGGCAATCCGGAGCTGGGGGTTCAGGTATCGGAAATCATTGAATCCAAGGCGCAGTTCCGAAAGGTATTCAACCCGGATCATCCGGACGCAAACAAAGACGGATATGTCCTCTATCCCAACGTGCGGATGCCAGTGGAAATGATCAACATGATTGAGGCTTCCCGGGCGTACGAAGCAAACGTCCGCAGCATGGAAGCCGCGAAAACCATGTTTACGAGCGCATTAAATATTTTGAAGTAACGGAGGTGAATTATGGCTGATCCTGCAAACGGTATGCGACCTATTGGTCCCGGGACCGGGCCTCTCGGACCCGGCAAAGCGGGTGAGGTGAAAAACGGAAGTCCGGAGGTCAGCTTTCAGGATGTTCTCAAGGATTCCATTATGGAAGTCAACAAGCTTGAGGGCGAAGCATCCAAGGCGGTCAACGACCTGGTTACCGGCAAAACCAGCGACATGACCGAGGTGATGAACGCGGTAAAGAAATCGGAACTGGCCTTTACCACGTTAATGGAGATACGGAACAAACTTGTTGAGGCATACGATGAAGTAATCCGAATGAGATTCTGATTCATTATGAGAATGGTCCCCCACGGGACATAACCGATAACGCAGTCAAACTTTTCACGGGGGTGGGAGTTCGATGGACAAGCTACGGAAAGTATTACAGGCTTTGAGAGCCGCAATTTACCGAATGTCAGCGGTTCAGAAAGTTACATTATTCATGTTCGGGGGTACGGTTTTTGTTACCCTGCTTTTACTGACATTCATGGGAATGAAATCTTCCTATGAAGTTTTGTACGACAATATTCCCCAGGATCGTCAGGCCGAATTATTGAAAACGCTTGAATCGTATGGTGTGGAGCCCCAGGTCGAGGGGGCAACGATCCGTGTTCGCAAGGGAAAGGCCCGCGAGATATACTACAAACTCGCCAGAGATGGTGCCCTGCCCAAGGAAGGGGAATACGGCTTTCTTAAGATGATCAAAGACAAAAGTTTTACGGTCAGCGAACGTCAGCGCAACCGGGAGTACAAGATCGCGCTGGAGCATGAACTCCAGCGGATTATCTCGAATTTCGAATCCGTGGCCGGTGCCCGCGTTATGGTAAGCCAGCAGACCGATACCAGTGTCTTTCTGAGCAAGGAAGACCTGCCCACAGCCGCAATCCAAGTCAAAAGTTATTCAAGCGAAGGTATCAATCCACGGGAAGCGCGCGCCATTATCCGTTTGGTGGCTTCATCTGTCAAGCGGCTGAAACCGGAGAATGTGACCCTGACGGATCAGTTCGGCAATGATTTTGAAATCAGTGAGGACAATATGGCAGGCGGAGGCAGCGGACGGAATTCGCGGATGGATCTCCGGCGTAAACTGGAAAAGGAATATGAGAAAAAGGCGGAGGAGGTCCTGGGATTTCTTCGTAAAAAACCTGGTGACCGGGTGGTTGCAAAGGTCAGTGTCAAGTTGGACCTGGACAAGATTGTAGAGGAGTCCCGCAAAGTCAATCCGGATGAAATCGTTCCCAAGAGCGAAAGCAAGACATCGGAACGATCTGAAAGTTCTTCAAAGGAAGGCGGCGCACCCGGCTATAATGCCAATCAGCGAGCTAAGATAACCAGCGAAACCGGTGAAAAGACGGAGACCTCCAAGGATGACAAGGATATTGTGTATGATTACTCCACGGAAATAAAACGAATCGAAAAGACTCCGGGCGCCATATCTGACTTGACGGTTGCAATCGTTATTCCGGAAAAAATAGAGACTGCGGAGAAAAAGCCTGCGGAAGGAGAGGGCGGTGAAGAGGTCGAAGCAGACGCCGCTGATGGAACCCCCGCAACGAAGACGGTTCCCTATTCTCCGAAAAGAATCAGTGAATTCAAAGCCCTGGTGGCCGGGGCACTCGGGCTCAAGACCATGGACAATATCGCGATTTCCAGCGCAGCCTTTCCCTCCCCGGGACAGCTGATTGATAAACCCGGGATTTTTGAAAATATCGGGAATTTTATTCCGCAGGGATTTGATATCAAATCCCTCTTTTTGCTGGTTCTGATTGCGTACGCCTTGTACAAACTGGCCAATATTGCCCGGACTCAGGACACGGAGGAGGAAATTGCGGACGAGGAAATAACGGCAGCAACACCGGATCAGCGGGATCAGCAGGAGGAAAAACTGCGCAGTGAACTGACCAGCATTATTGAACAGGACCCGGCAAAAGCCGCGAGTGTTGTCCGAAAGTGGTCGGTTTCCTGAAAACCGGATAACCGTAAATTGAGGCGGGATAATGGCAAAAAAGAAAGACAGCAAGGAAAAGGACTTGAGCGGACTCCAGAAATCAGCCGTACTGCTCGTATCACTGGATACTGGAAATGCCGCGAAAATACTCAGCAATCTCGACACCGAGACCGTTGAAAAGATCAGCATGGAAATCGCGCGCATGGATGAAATTCCTCAGGAGACACGGGACAGGGTGTTGGAGGAATATCACCAGACCATGCTGGCCTCCCGCTACATTGAGCAGGGCGGTATTCAGTATGCGCAGACCCTTCTGGAACAGTCCCTGAATCAGGAAGAGGCCAGCCGTATCATTGGTGACCTGCAGGAGACGATCCAGCAGACACCCTTTCATTTCCTGCTCAAGGCGGAACCGGAAAACATACTGACATTTATTCAGGACGAGCACCCGCAGACCATTTCCCTGATTCTGGCACACCTGCAGCCGGGGCAGGCCGCATCCGTGCTGAGCGGACTGTCGCCCAAAATACAGATTGAGGTGATTAAGCGGATTGCCAAGATGGAGCAGACCACTCCAGAGGCCATCCGCGAAGTGGAGCGAAGCCTGGAGGTGCGGCTGTCATCGATCGTGAATCAGGAATTTGAGGAGGTGGGCGGTTTTGATTCCGTGGCCGAGATGCTCAATCTGACGGACCGGTCCACGGAAAAGGGAATTCTGGAAAACATGGAGGAAGAGGATCCGGATCTGGTAGAGGAAATTCGCAGAAGGATGTTTGTCTTTGAAGACATTATCCTGGTTAATGACAAGGGTATTCAGCAGGTGTTGCGTGAGGTGGACAATGATGAGCTTGGTCTGGCGCTCAAGACGGCTTCCGATGAGCTGAAAACCAAGATATTCAACAATATGTCCGAACGCGCAGCTGAAACCACCAAGGAAAACATGGAGTTCATGGGCCCGGTTCGCGTTGCGGATGTTGAGGCTGCGCAGCAGAAAATTGTGGATATTGTACGGCGGCTGGAGGAGGCTGGCGATATTATTATTCAGGGTAAGGGCGGCGATGATGAAGTTGTGGTCTAATTGCTATTGGAAGAGTTTATGGGAATTCTGAACAATTCAGATGCGGAAAAAGCGGCACAGCCCTTTAACGTACTCAATTTTGAAAAGGAAGCTGAGCGCCTGGTTGCTCAGGCAAAACAGGATGCAGAACGTATTCTGAATGATGCCCGAACTCAAGCGGAAAAACTGCGTAAGCAAACGCTTGTCCAGGCGGAGAAAGAAGGCCGTAAGCAGGGGATTGATAAGGGTATGGAAGAGGGAAAGAGCGCCGGACATAAGCAGGGCATTGCGGAGATTCAAGAAAAAGAGGAACCATTGCATACGCTGCTTACGGAAATGGTTTCTGGAATCGAGGAGAATTACCAGATGGCGCTGCGCGAAGCGCGGCAGGACATTCTGGGCCTGGCTGTAGCCATTGCCGAGAAACTTGTTAAACATTCTGTGGACGTGAACGAAGGGGAATCCGTGCGCAGGAATCTGATGGAAGCCATTGGCAAGACCGTAAAGCGGGATCGTCTGACGCTTGAAGTCCACCCGGACGACCGGAAACTGATTGAGGAAATACTCCCGGACATTCAGAAAACATTTGAAGAAGTTGAACATCTGGCGGTGATTGAAAACAAGGATATGGATCGGGGAGGATGCCGGGTGCATACCCGTTACGGAAGCGTGGATAATACCCTTACCCGGCAGATCGCGATTGTTGCTGCAGAAATCGCGGGGATAGACAATTATGATGGTTGACATCCGTGAGAAGATTAAACATCTTGAAACGCTTCAGAGCTGTGAAGTCTCAGGGGTTGTCACACAGGTCATCGGCCTGGTCATTGAATCCACTCCCATGAGTGTTGCGGTCGGAAGTCAGTGCGTGATCGAATCCATTACCGGAAACGACCGGGTGGAGGCAGAGGTTGTGGGATTTCGCGGGGATACGACCCTTCTGATGGCGCACAGTGAACTTCGGGGAATCTGTCCGGGAGACAGGATCCGCTGTTCATCTACTGAGCAGAAAGTGGAGATCGGCGAACATCTGCTGGGAAACATTCTGGACGGCAGGGGAAATCCGGTCAGCAGTTTTGGCCGGTTTTGTCGTGTTGATACCTGTGCGGTCTATGGCCCGGCGCCGGATCCGCTC
The DNA here is from genome assembly GCA_964524955.1 of uncultured Planctomycetota bacterium. GTDB lineage: Bacteria > Planctomycetota > CAZGEP01 > CAZGEP01 > CAZGEP01 > CAZGEP01. The sequence goes on from CAZGEP010000001.1 coordinate 48,823, forward strand.
ACGCGCAGCCGAATCAGCGAGCCACTGAGTACCGGAATTCGCGCGATTGACGGGCTGGTTACTCTGGGGAAAGGACAGCGGATGGGGATTTTCTCTGGAACCGGTGTCGGTAAATCTGTTTTGATGGGCATGATTGCCCGATATACATCCGCAGATGTGAATGTTATTGCTCTGGTCGGGGAGCGCGGAAGGGAAGTCCGGGAGTTTCTTGAAAAAGACCTGGGCGAAGAGGGACTGAAACGGTCTGTCGTTGTGGTGTCTACATCAGACAAACCCGCATTGCAGCGGGTAAAGGCGGTTTTTGTGGCTACGGCCATTGCCGAGTATTTTCGGGATCAGGGAAAGGATGTGCTGCTGATGATGGATTCCATTACACGGCTTGCTTTTGCGCAGCGTGAAATTGGCTTGTCCATTGGGGAGCCTCCCGCGACCAAGGGGTATCCACCGTCGGTATTCAATATTCTGCCGAAATTTCTCGAACGCGCCGGTTGTTCGGACAAAGGCTCTATTACCGGGATATACACAGTGCTGGTTGAGTCGGATGATTTAAACGAACCGATTTCCGACACTGTTCGCGGTATTATAGACGGGCATGTGGCGTTGTCCAGAGACCTGGCTTCCAAGGGGCAGTATCCAGCCATTGATGTGCTGCAGAGTGTGAGCCGGGTGATGGTGGATATCGTGGACGAACAGCACCGCAAGGACGCACTCAAGCTTCGTTCCATACTCAGCGTGTACAACGATTCTGAGGACCTGATCAATATCGGTGCCTATGCCAAGGGAGCCAATGCGGCCATTGACCAGGCCGTGGATATGATCGAACCGATTCGGAATTTCCTTCAACAGGATATTCATGAAAGTGTTGACTATGTTTCAGCCGCTGGTGCGCTGAAAGAACTCATGGGAAAGGCCTGATATGGCAAAACGTTTTATATTCAGACTGGAACCGGTTCTGCGGTATCGTTCACAGCTTGAAAAGGAGAAACAGCGGGAGTTTGCCGCGGTTCAGATGGAGTACAATGCCAAGGGAGACCAAATTCGGGATCTCAACCAGCGTTTTGTGCAGGTTCAGAATCGGTTCGGTCAGGCCAAGAGCGGCGGAAGCGATGTCAAACTGTGGATGTCGTATCAGTCGTATCTGAACGATATTAAGAACAGTATTTTCAACTGTCTGGCTGAGCAGCAGAAAATCAGCCAACGCTTGGAACAGAAAAGGACCGAACTCGTCCGGGCGGCCCGGGAGCGCAGGGTCCTGGAGAAACTTCGAGAAAAGCGGTTTGCGAATCATGTCCGGGAGAATGACAGACTGGAACAGAAAGAACTGGACGAAATTGCGTTGAGGAACTATTATGGCTAAATTTACCACCTCCACCATCATCGATTCCTTTTTGACCTTTGCCGCCTTTAATTTTCTGGCACTGTTTTTTTTCGGTGTGATTCTCTACTTCACGGGATCCGTAGACAAGCATACGGCCGTCAGTTTGCTGAAAATGGCTCGGGGAGAGGTTATGGCGCTCTCTGCCAAAGAGTACTCCGAGTATCAAACATACAAAGCGGAAGAAAAAAAACGCAAGGAGCTTGCCGGGCTTCAGAAAAAAAAATACAGCACCCGAAGCGATCTTTTTGACGCCCAGGTCAAGTTGCTTGAAGGGCGGGAGGAAAATATTCGGCGCATGGAAAAAAAAGTGCAGATCATTAAACAGCAGAATGCGGAGCAGGAAGAACGTCTGGATGCGAAACGCGCCGCGATCGACAGGGAAACAAAGAAAAACATGGAAAAAATTACCGAGTTCCGGCAGAAACAGCTGTCTGCGGAAGACGAGCAGATTCTCAAACGTTTTGCCAATATGGAACCCAAAGCTGTTGCACAGAGCCTGCTCGGAACCAACCTGGATCCTCAAACATATGTACTGCCGCAGGATCAGGCGGAAAGAGACAAAAAGCTTGATTATATAATAAGTTACCTCAGTCGAATGAATGCCCGGAACGCGGCCGCAGTCCTGGCGGAAATGGGCCCCGTTCTCACCAATGCCATCAACCTTCGCAAAGTGAATCGAATCAAGAATCTTAAACTGCAGAATTGATTGGTCCGGTATTTGCACTATTTACCTTGTTCTCAAATTGTCAAGTGGTTGAGAGAAAATATAACCCTATATAAGAGAGCAATATAAATGGCAACTACACCTCTTCAGAATTCGATTAAACCCATCGGCGAAAACAGCCAGGGACCGGAAATAATCGCCGCATCTCCCCGCAAAAACAAGGCGGAGAAAACGTCTCCATCTGTTTTTGATATGGTGATGCAGAATGTTAAGTCCATGAAAACGACGGGCAAAGCAGAAGAATGCGAAGAAAGCAAGGACGGACAAAGACGGGTTGAGGACCTGGTTGCAGATTTCAAGGAATTCATGGAGGATCATCCGCAGCTGGATTTGATCAACGGTCTTTTCCAGTGGCTGAGCGCAAGAATGGAAAACATGGACGATTTGCCCCAGGAACTTCAGAAAACGCTGAGTGAATTGACTGCCATGCTCGAAGGACTGCTTGAAAATGTTGCGTTGATCGACAATGACGTTCTGGTCTCGGTTGAGAATGAAATCATGGAATTGCTTTCCGGAACAGGAGAAAAAGACCTTGCGGACGGAAGGATTTTCCAGGTTCTCAAGGATAAACTGGCTCCCATTATAAGGTGCGTGAGCAATCCAACCGTTTCGCCTTCACCGAAAGCCGATGATTCCGGGCAGAACAGCCAGACAGATCCAACGGAAAAATTTGTACAGAGAAACGCTGCTTCACAAGCAACAACCGAGGGTAGCGGTAAAACAGAGCAGAAAACAGGATCCACTGCTTTCGTATCCAGAGTTTCCGGCGATGCCTCGGAAAAGACGGGGGCAGGAACATTACCCGGCAGTCAGAATGACGCAAATACATCACCGGATAAAAACAGCGAATCTGCCTCAACAAAGATTCCGCTGAAGGCGGTATCTGAAAAAACGGAAAGCATTGAGTCCGAACTCAAGGTCAGTGTTAAAACACCGGAAGCCGCAGAAACGAGGCTGGAAAAGGTGATCAAGACGGTTGTTTCGAACAAAGATTCTGCAACCGATGCCCGGACAATTCAGGACGTGAAGGGAAGCGAAACTATTGCCAAGCCGGAAAGCCCGGTTCCAACAGTCATGAAAACGGAAGCTGCAGCGGCCACAGCTTCGACGGCTTCACGTATTGTGGAAAACGCGGAAAATATTGAGAATATCCGAAAGATTGTACAGGATTTCAATATCACACGGTTCCGGAATTTTGAAACGGTTCGCATCAGCCTGGAACCGCCCGAACTCGGTAAAATGCAGATCAAACTCGTAATGAATGGTTCGGATCTGAATGCTGTTATTCAGACGGAATCTGCGGAAGCCAGGGAGCTTCTCAGCCGGAACCTGAATTCGCTGCGTCAGGTTCTTGCGGACAAGGGAATATCCATCGAGAATTTTGATATTTCTTCGGAAGCGGATGATTCCTTTTCCGAACAACCCGGCACACAGGAAGCTTTTGCCGAGGCTTCACGTTCGAATACAAGCCTTCGCGGTGCTGGCGGGAAAACGAGCACAGTATCGGAGCAAGCGGACAGCCAGACAGAAACAAAACGAACCTTGTCATCCGGCAAGATTGACCTGGTGGCTTGAAACAGAGGAGAAAACCATGGAACAGATAACTGCTGCAACATCACTTTTGTCGGAACCGGCACGAACTGCGAGCAGTTCCGAGACAGACATGGGATCACAGGAGTTTCTAAATCTCCTGGTCCTGCAGCTCAAGAACCAGGATCCGCTTGATCCCATGGACAACGAAAAGTTTATTACACAGCTGACCCAGCTTCAGACCCTGGAACAGCAGCGGCAGATGACCCAAGCCACGACATCGTTGATTCTTCAGCAGAAGATTACATCATCAGCCAACATGATCGGCCGGACTGTTCGGGGAACGGTGACTGAGGGTATGGATCAGTATGACGCCTCGGGCACGGTAGAGCGGGTTACGGTTCAGGATGACGATGTGATTTTGAAGATTCATGATTCAGAGAGCGACGCTGTTTTCGAACTTCATTCCGAAGATATACTGGAAATTTACTAAGGGAGGCAATCATGGCACTTTTAACATCTCTTTACAGCGGTATTTCAGGCCTGCAGAGCCATCAGCAGAAGATGGACGTGATCGGCAACAATATTGCCAACGTCAATACCTTTGGTTTCAAGACCGGGCGTCTTCAGTTTGAGGATATGCTCAGTACGGTTCTGTCGCAGGGGCAGGCCCCGGGCGACAATCTTGCCGGAACAAACCCGCAGCAGATCGGTATGGGTTCGAAAATCGGTATGGTTTCCTCTGACCTCAGCCAGGGTGCTTTTGAAAATACCGGCTTGAGTTCTGACCTGGCCATTGACGGTGATGGGTTCTTTATTCTGGAGGGGACCGGAAACGAGCGGTTGTTCACCCGTAACGGCGCCTTTTCGCTGAGCGCAGACTACGAACTGGTGGATCCCACATCGGGTATGAAAGTGATCGGGTACAATGCAGAGCGGCTGCCGGACGGAACCCTGGAAATCAATAACGCCGAAGCCGTTGTCAGTATTCCCATTGGTGAAATGAGCTACGGCCAGGAAACTTCGGAAGTCAACCTCTCCGGAAACTTGAACTCCAATGCAACGATTGCCACGCAGGGCTCCTTTCTCAAGTCCTACCAGTTTTACAGTTCCAACGCTGGTGCGGCCGCAGCACCCGGAACCGCGCTGGAAAGCCTGTACTGGGATCCGGAGGCGGACGGAACCTTTGAGCGGGTATTCCCCAACTTGAACGGTACTGCCGGTCAGACGCTTGAGTTTGAGGCAAAGAAAGGGCCGTCACTGGTTACAGACAAGTTTACATACGGAGCGATTGCCGCTGATCCGACCGGTGAGAATTCCTATGACGGAACCACGCTCGCTGAACTGAACACATGGCTGAATAATGTACTTGGTCTTGGCGATCAGGCCACGCACACCGGTTCGTGGGGCTGCGGGTATGCTGAATTTGATGATGCCACGGATGTGATTGACATCTACAGTCAGTTCGGCGAAGTCAACGGTATCAGTAATATCAAATTCACGGACAAGAATGTTACCAACAACCTGACCCAGCGCGACCTGTTCACGATTCAGGCCGATGGGAGCGGCAATGACATTGAAGCCGACGGTGAGAACGGTGCTGTGACCGATATCGTGGTCTACGACAGCCTGGGCAACACGCATTCCATGCGGCTTTCCTTCTGGCTGGAGAGCCAGACGTCGGAATTCTCGACCTGGCGATGGGTAGCTGAGTCCAAGGATAATACCGGGTCATCCACTCAGAATGAGGCTGGCCGTGATCTGGCTACCGGAACGGTCCGCTTTGACGAATTTGGAAACTTCTCCCCCGGCAGTACCAATGCAGACGGTCTGGTGGAGCTCAATCTCTACAACCAGGGCGTGGGAACACCACTTCAGTTCAATCTGGATTTCAGCAACCTGACACAGTTTTACAAAACCGAGGAATCTACAGTGAATGTGAGGAGTCAGGATGGTACACGGACCGATGTTCTGGATACGTACTCCATCTCCAGTGAAGGTTCGATTGTTGGGATTTTCAAAAACGGTCTGAGTGTACAGATCGGTCAGGTGTTGCTTGCCGATTTTTCCAATCCGCAGGGTATGGTTAAGGTTGGATCCAATAAGTTTGCTGTTGGCGCCAATTCGGGTGAAGCCGCCATCGGCATCCCGGGAAGCGGCGGCAAGGGTGGTATCCGTCAGGGTATGCTTGAACAGTCCAATGTGGACCTGACCAAGGAATTTACAGAACTGGTTACTACGCAGCGTGCCTACCAGGCAAACGCGCGAACCATAACAACGTCCAACTCCCTGCTGCAGGAACTGGTGCAGCTGGTCCGGTAAAAAAATGAATATGAAAAGATCGTGATAATGATAAAATTAACACGTTTGAATGAAAAAAAGATTGTGATTAACGCGGAAATGATTAAATTTATAGAAGAGACACCGGATACGTTGATCACGCTTAGGGACAGCGATAAGATTCTTGTCCGGGAGTCTGTGGACGAGGTGATCCTCAAAGCCATTGAATACGGAAGAATCGTCCGAAATATTCCCGGCTTGTAAATTCTGGAGAGGACTGTATGGATATTTCCACAATTGTTGGTTTGATGTTCGGCATGGCCATGATTGTCTACGGTATCAGTTCCAACCCCATGCTTTTTGTTGATATTCCTTCCATGGGGATTGTCCTCGGCGGCGCGGTCGGCAGTCTGATGATCAGCTTGCCCCTGCTCAATGTGCTCAGTTTTCACAAGCCGCTGATGAAGTGCTTCTTTTCCAAGTCCGAAGATCAGCAGGCCATTATCAAGAAACTGGTGGAGTTTGCGGAAATCGCCCGGCGAGACGGTATCCTTGCTCTGGAGAACGTAACCGGCGATATCACGGATAAATTTCTGGTTAAGGGAATTCAGCTTGCCGTGGACGGTACGGACCCGGAACTTATTGAGCAGATTATGAATAATGAACTGGAGACTCTCGAAGACCGCCATGCAACCGGAAAAAAGGTCTTTGATGTTCTGGGCAAGTACGCACCGGCCTGGGGAATGATTGGAACCCTGATCGGTCTGATTCTTATGCTCGCCAACCTTAGCGATCCCAGTAAGCTGGGTGCGGGTATGTCGGTTGCGCTGATTACCACATTTTACGGTGCTGTGATCGCGAATTTTATATTTATGCCGATTTCCGACAAACTGCAGAAACGTCACGATGAGGAGATGCTCCAGCGGGAGATTATTCTGCGGGGAGTCATGTCTATACAATCCGGTGACAATCCTCGGATCGTTAAGCAGCGGTTGGAGGTTTTCCTGCCGCCATCGGAACGAGAGGGAGATTCGTGAGCAAAAAAAAGAAACAGCCTGTACTCGAAGGTGCGCCCGAGTGGATGACTACCTATGGTGACATGGTAACGCTGTTGCTTACGTTTTTTGTTATGCTGGTATCCATGTCCAGTATCCAGGAGGCCAAGTTCAAAAAGGCAATGGCATCCCTGCGCAAGAGCTTTGGTATTCTTTCGCATAAAATGACCACCGTCAGTCCTGCTCAGAATCTGATTATGAAGAAGCCAGCCCGTATGACCGGCCATATCAATATTGATGGACTCAAGGGAAAACACGTGGAAGTGAAAACCATCAAGCAGGGAAAGAAAATCGTAATCGGCGGTTCGGTCCTATTTGAAAAAGAAAGTGCGGAACTTAAACCCGGTGCGTATGAAGATTTGCTGGAAATCGCAGAGCAGCTTCGGGGATTCAAGAATAAGATTGAAATACGCGGACATGCGTCCTCCGAGCCGTTCAGTGATGAAGCCGCTAAGTATCGGGACAAATGGGAGCTTTCCTTTTACCGGGCAAAGGCTGTGGCAGATTTTATGTCTCGCAAGGGAGGGATTCGGGCTAAACGCATACGAATTACCGGATGCGGGGAGTTTGAAAAGGCGGATACCAATCTGTTTGTTCTGTCCCGTGATCGAAATCGAAGAGTAGAAATAATTGTATCCGATCAGCGCATACCCATTGTGGAGGATACAGAAGAAGCGCGTAAAGATCGAATCCGTAACCCTAAAGTGAAGAAAGACGTTCCGGAGGATTAATTATGGCAGATGAAGAAAACCTGAACAACGAAGAGACCGCACCGGATGCGGCGAAAAAAGATAAACAACCCCATTTCACCAAGCTGGGTTTGATTGTTTTTGTAGCCGTGCTGGTGCTGTGGACCGGGTTGATGTATTTCTTTTTCAGCAGCGCCAAGCAGAGCATGGGAGATTTTGAGGATGCCAAGGAGGAGGCATCGGACGAACGGTTCAAGGATATCAATTTCCAGAGAATCAATGCGCCGGAAGTCAAGCTCGAGGATGTCATGCATTATGTGAAAATCAATCCCACGGGCAGTCAGGGACGGATTCTTTCCTGCACGCTGGTGCTCAAACTCGGATTGACTGAGGAAGAAAAACGCAAACTGAATCCGGACAATGTACAGCTCAAACAGGACTTTGATCTCAAGGCGCTGCTTAAGCTTGACGATTCGGTAAAAAGCTACAAGGTGATAGTGGAAAAGATGAAGGATAAACTCAAATCCTACTTGATAAATGAAATTAATGAGTACAATTTTCAGGAACTGAATTCATCCGTAATCAAGCAGAAGATCGCCAATGAAATCAGAGGGTACGCGAACGACAATTTGAAGAAATACGGGATGGAACCCCGAATTTCTGAAGCCTACTGGAGCGTATTCACCTTCAGCCCGTAACCCCGGAGGACGGTATGTCACCTGATGAACTGAGCCAGAGCGAAATTGATTCCCTTCTTTCCGAGAGTGATGGCGAGCAGGAAGGAACCGTGGATAAAAGCGGCGATGGTGCAGAGGCGCCCCCGGCAGCGGATACGAAATCCGGGGGAGAGGGAGGTGGTTCCAGGCCTGCATCCGTGGACATGCCGGCGTTTGACTCTCCTTCCGGTGGTGCACAGAGCAAGCCGGTCAAGAACATTGAAGACATGCTGCAGGATGTTGAGCTGGATGTGAAGATTGAACTCGGCCGGTCCATTATGACTGTGGAAGACATTATCCGGCTTCAGAGCGGTTCAGTCGTGGAACTGAATAAACTGGCCGGAGATCCGGTGGATGTACTGGTCAACGAACAGCTGGTGGCCAAAGGGGAAGTTCTGGTTCTCAATGATGCCTTTTGTATTCGGATTACGGAAATCGTCTCTCCCAAGGAAAAACTGTCGCGACAGATGTAGTTTATCTTTCTGGTAAGTCCAATGCCAGCCCCAGGATAATTTGTGGTTTATTGTAAAAGCAGAAACATTTCAGGTACATGGATATTTAATTCGCAGCGTATGTTACGGGTTGCCATGACGCCCCCTGATTTTCACGCCATATCACGCAAAAAATAGTAAAAAAATTATTTTTATACTTTATATTTTATAAAATAGGTGTATAATGTAGGTATATATTCTCGGGTGGGTATATCATGACAATTAACCGTAATATTTTTTCAATTGTACTGGCTTTCGGTCTGGCATGTTCTGTGTGTTTTGCGGCAGGATCGGATGAGGTTTCCGCGGGTGCTGAAACGGTTTTGGGAAAAGAAATGAAACCGGAAAAACCCGATGCGGCAGAAGAAAAAACAGACAGCCGGATTCGTGATGCAGACACAAAAAAAACAGCCTCCAGCACTCAAAAGAAAACTGCTTCAGAAGAAAAGATTGAGGATTACTATTTCACGGAAGATGAGGTTTCGCAGAAGTCCGGTTCCGATACGCAGGATAATATCGGCGGGGTCATGTTCCGCATGGTTATGTATCTCTTTGTTTTCGTTGCGCTGATTATCGGTATTCTGGTAATGCTCAAGCGGTTCAAGCCAGCCTCCCGGGCGATTTACGGAAATCCTGCGGTGCGCGTGCTGGGCAGAACACCCCTGTGGGGCAAGAACAATATGTTTCTGGTTCGTGTGGGCACTGGACGAATTCTTCTGCTCAGTGCGACCATGGATAAGGTGGAGGTTCTGGCCGAGATTACGGACGAAAACGAGATCTCCGAACTGACGATGATGGCTGAACCGGATAAAGAAAATTCTTTTTTTGACAGGATGCTCAGTAAAGCCAGTCTTGTGTATGAGTCCGGCACTGGAAAATCAGAAAAAAAAGGGCTGGATAAAATCGACGCACAGGTGGATAAGATGAAGGACAAGATTGAAAGGCTCCGACGTGAGAAAAGGTAAGATTCTTGTCAGTTTTTTTTTCATCATACTTTCCGGGGCATTCCTGTACGCGCAGGACGCGGTAACAATACCGAAATTCAATTTTGTCGAAAAAGCGGAAACTCCTGCGGAAATATCCACGACTCTTGAGATACTCTTTCTCTTTACTGTGCTGGCCGTGGCGCCCACGATACTGGTCATGACAACCTCTTTTGCGCGAATCGCGATTGTGCTTTCGTTTCTCCGACGGGCGCTGGCCACCCAGACCACTCCGCCGGATCATATTCTGAACGCCATGGCCCTGCTGCTGACCTTTATGATTATGTCACCGACATGGAGCCGGGTATACAGCGAAGCCCTGGGACCGTATTTTGACAACAAGATTTCGCAGAAGGAGGCGTTTGAGAAAGGCATTCAACCGATTCGGGAATTCATGTTTCGACAGGTCCGCAAGAAAGACGTCAAACTCTTTCTGGATATATCCAAGACAACCGGTGTGAAGAAGAAGGAGGATGTTCCGACCCTGGTGTTGATCCCGGCCTTTACGGTCAGCGAACTTTCCAAGGCGTTTATTATGGGATTTTTGCTTTATCTTCCCTTTTTTATTATTGACATGGTCGTGGCGTCCGTGCTGATGTCCATGGGCATGATGATGCTTCCGCCGATCCTGGTTTCCCTGCCGTTCAAGATTCTGATGTTTGTACTGGTGGACGGCTGGAATCTGGTGATCGGAGAAGTGGTTCGGAGTTTTTATTAGTACGCATAGGAGACGCAAATGGATGTAGAACTCGCGGTACAGGTAACCACACGGACGCTGATTACCGGTCTGACCATTGTCAGTCCGCTGCTACTGACCGCCTTGACTGTGGGGCTGATTGTCAGCCTGATCCAGTCGGTCACACAAATCCAGGAAATGACGCTTACGTTTATCCCCAAGATCCTGGCCGTGGTCACGGTGCTGATTCTCAGTATGCATTGGATGGCCAATACGGTTTTGGATTATGCCAGAGGAATGTTTATGATGCTGGGCAGTATGTAGCTGTGATTTGAGAGAGTATACGTAATGGACCTTGTAACCTTTACCGTAACCCAGTTTGAACTCTTTGTGCTGATTCTGGCACGATCCAGCGGTATTATGATATTTGCGCCGTTTTATTCCTCGATATCCTGGCCGTATCAGCTTAAAGCCATGTTTTCGCTGATGCTGGCAGTGATCTTTTTTCCCGTGGTGCCCAAGACCGGGGTGGTCATACCGGGAGAGCTTTCGCAGTTGATCGGCCTTTCGGCTTCGGAACTGCTCGTGGGACTGTTGATCGGGTTTACGGCACGGGTTTTCTTTACCGGCTTTCTGATGGCCGGTCAGATTATGGGACGAAGTATCGGGTTTATCATTGCCAATGTGGTGGATCCCCTGTCTGGGGACAATATCAGCATTATCGGGCAGCTGCTTTTTCTCTTTGTTGTCGTGGTTTTTCTCTTGATGGGCGGTCATCGCTGGCTGCTTCGACTGCTGGCGTACAGTTTTCATGCCGTGCCAGTGGGTACCTGCACGTTGAGCCCGGAAGTGACCGGCGTGGTTTCCCGGGCCTTTGCCAATATTTTTACCATTGGTGTGGAGCTGGCCAGCCCGGTGCTGATTGCCACATTCGCGATCATGGTGGCGCTTGGATTTGTCGCGCGCGCGGTTCCTCAGATGAATATTTTTGCCGTTGGATTTGCGCTCAAGATCATGGTCGGGCTGGTGGTCTTTTATTTCTGTATCCCGTTTATGAAGGGGTATTTTGTGCGTGTGTTTGAACAGATGACTACGGATGTGCATACCGTACTCAAACTGCTTTCGAGTTAGGAGGTGATGGTTCTTGGCGGAGAATCCGGACGGTCAGGAAAAAACTGAACAACCAACCGGACGACGACTCAGGCAGGCCAGAGAAAAGGGGCAGGTCGCCAAGAGTATGGATCTGAATGCCGCGGTCCTGATTCTGGTTGGTGTCCTGCTGCTCCGTTTCGGCATCATGTCCTTTTACGAAGCCGTGAGTGTTTCCATGCGTGCGGTGATACTGAGTATGTCCGAATTTCAGGTGACCCTGGATAATGTCCGGGCGCACCTGATCAACGGACTGCTCTTTATGGGCGGTCGAACATGGTTTTTTTTCGTCGGAATGCTGGTGGTTGCCGTGGGCATTAATCTGATTCAGGTGGGATTTCTCTTTTCCACGGAAAAGATCAAGCCGGATTTAAACAAGTTGAATGTCATCAAAGGGATTCAGCAGTTTTTCGGTGTGGAGAAACTCAATAAATTTGCTCAGGATATTGGCAAGTCTCTGATCATCGGAATCACTTCCTTGCTGGTCATCCGGAGCGAGCTGAATCATTTTTTTCTGGGATATGAATCCGACAGCAAAGTGGTGGTACTGATGATGCTGAATATCGCATTTAAGATTGGGCTTTACACCGCGATTGTCCTGATTATACTTGCGATATTCGATTATGTGTACCAGTACTATCACAATCTGAATTCACTGAAAATGACCAAGCAGGAGGTCAAGGACGAACTTAAGGATATTGAAGGAGACCCCAAAATCAAGGGGCGCAGAAGACAGATTCAGCTGGAGATGGCCCGGCAGCGCATGATGAGCCAGGTGCCGGAAGCAGACGTCGTAATCACCAACCCGACGCACTTTGCCGTGGCTATCAAGTATGACAGACAAACGGATACCGCGCCCCGGGTGATTGCCAAGGGAGCTGGAATTATTGCACAGAAGATCAAGGAAATTGCCCGTCAGAACAACATTCCCCTGCACGAAGATAAACCGCTTGCCAGGGAATTGTATCGAATTGTGGATGTGGGGGAGGAAATTCCGGAAAAACTCTACAAGGTGGTAGCCGAAGTTCTGGCCTTTGTCTACAGTTTCAACCGCAAGCGTAAATATGCCATTTGAACCGGAGTCTGATCCATGGCGAAATCAGCCGCGAACATTCCTCTAAATAAAGAGCAGCTCTTTGGGGTGCTGAGCTCTTCACGGGATATTATCTTTATTACGCTGGGCATCGTGATTACCATTGCCGCACTGTTTATGCCGCTGCCCACGATCTTTATTGATATCTTTCTTTCGATCAATCTGGCGTTCGGTCTGATTCTTCTCCTGACAACCATTTACCTGATCAATCCCATGGAGCTGACCAGCTTTCCGTCTATTCTGCTGGTGGCAACCACCTACCGCCTGGCCCTGAATGTGGCTACGACCCGTCTGATTCTCTCCCAGGGGGATGCCGGAAATATGGTTGAACAGTTCGGTGATTTTGTAGCTGCGGGAAACGAAGTCGTGGGATTTGTGATCTTTCTGATTCTGATTATCATTCAGTTTATTGTGATTACCAAGGGGGCGACGCGTATTTCCGAAGTCACGGCACGGTTTACCCTGGATGCCATGCCCGGCAAGCAGATGGCCATAGATGCGGATTTGAATTCCGGCATGATTGATGAGGCCGAAGCCCGTGAGCGGCGGGATGATCTGAGGCGGGAGACCGATTTCTACGGAGCCATGGACGGTGCCAGTAAATTCGTACGCGGTGACGCGATCGCGGGGGTTGTTATCACGGTCATTAATATCATCGGTGGGTTTGTCCGCGGAATGCTTCAGGAAAATATGGGCGTGGCGGAGTCTATGAGTAAATATACAAAGTTAACCATTGGCGACGGTTTGGTCTCTCAGATACCGGCATTCTTTATTTCGATTTCCGCAGCTATCCTGGTTACCCGCAGCGCTGCCCGGAGCAATATGGGGGTTGAGATCATCGGCCAGATGTTCAAGGGTTCCAAGGCCATGGCCACGGCTACCTTTATTCTGGCAGGTTTGGCGCTAACACCGCTTCCTACCTTCCCGCTCATGTTGATGTCGCTGTTCAGCGGCATGGTGACCTATTATCTCTATAGAGATGAAAAACAGAAGATAGAGACCGATAAAAAACAGGTCGAGGAAAAGGAGAAGAAGGCATCCGAAGGACCGGAAAAGGTGGATTCGCTGCTCAAAGTCGACCAGATGACGCTGGAAGTCGGATACGGCTTGATTCCACTGGTTGATCCCAGTCAGGGCGGAGATTTGCTGGAGCGGATTTCCATGCTTCGACGCCAGACGGCCGCGGATATGGGGATTGTGGTGCCGCCCATCCGGATTCTCGACAATATGCAGCTGGAGCCAAACCAGTATGTAGTAAAAATACGAAATGTACGGATTGCCGAGGGCTCGATCATGGGAGATCGTCTGCTGGCCATGGATTCGGGAATGGTTTCCGGAAAGGTGGAGGGTATTGAGACAAAGGAGCCCGCATTTGGTCTGACCGCATACTGGATTGACGAGAAGGAAAAGGAGCGCGCGCATGCCTTCGGCTATACCGTGGTGGAACCAAGCGCGGTCATTGCCACGCACATCACCGAGGTGGTCAAAGACAATGCGTCGGAGCTGATTACCCGTGAAGAAACCAAACATCTGCTGGAAAAACTCAAGGAGAGTTCACCGGCCATTGTGGAAGAGGTGATCCCGGATATTCTGAGTACTGCAGATGTACAGAACGTGCTCAAGGCCCTGCTTCGGGAACGGATTTCCATTCGTGACCTGGAAACCATCATGGAGGTTCTGGGTGATTACGGACGGCGGACCAAGGATATCGATATTCTCTGTGAATATGTGCGCAATGCACTCAGTCGGCAGATCTGCGAGCAGTATTGTGAAGATGATCGCGAGCTGTATGCGGTGACACTGGATCCGCAACTTGAGGATGTCCTTTCCAACGCGGTGCAGCAGACCGAAGGCGGAGCCTATCTTTCTCTGGATCCCCAGAACGTGGAACGAATTGTCAGGGCGGTTACCAATGAAGTTCAGCAGGTGGTTCAGCAGGGACATCATCCTGTGGTGCTTTGTTCCCCGCAGGTCCGTCTGCACCTGAGTCGGATTCTCAGAAACGCAGTGCCTTCGGTGGGTGTGCTGTCCTACAATGAAATTGATTCCGACATTAAGGTCCAGTCATCCGGAATCGTAAGGCTTGAGGAGTAAAACGGTGGTTGTGAAAACCATAAAAGCAGATGATATTAAAGAAGCTTTTCGGCGCGTTAAGGAGGAAATGGGCAGGGACGCCTATATTCTTGAGGTGCGTTCCGTTCGCAAGAACGACGGTGTTCTGGGGTTGCGGGGAAAAATGCAGGTCCAGGTAACGGTTGGTGACCAGGAAGCCGTGGCTATGCACAAGACCTCGAAAAAGGCAGCCGGAACCGGCTCAAGCCGACTGCTGGAAAAAACCTATCAAAGCGAACTCTTCGCCCCTTCTGCTGAAAAAAGCACAAACCGAAAGGAAATCTCGGAAATCAGGGAAATGGTCGAGGAGTTGCTTCGCAGGTCCCTGCCCGATCCGATGGAGGAGATCGAAGGGCCGTGCTGTGAGTTCTACAAGATCCTGATTGAAAACGATGTTCCGGAGCGGCTGGCCAGAGGGCTGGTTATGAAAGTCCACACCGGGCTGGAACCGAAGTATCAAAATGATAGTGCCGAAGTAAAGAAACGCATTATAGCCTTTCTTCGAAAAATCGTCAAACCCTATGGACCGATTCGTTTTCGGAAATCTGGACCGACCGTTGTTATTCTGGCGGGACCCACTGGTGTGGGTAAGACCACGACGATTGCCAAACTGGCAGCCATTTACAAATTGGACAAGAACAAAAACGTGGGATTGATCACCACGGACACGTACCGGATCGCAGCTGTCAGTCACCTGCGGACCTATGCCGAAATCATGAAGCTGCCTCTGCGGGTGGTGCAGAGCCCCGAGGAACTTAAAACGGCCCGTACATCCATGGCGGATCGGGATCTGATTCTGATTGATACGGCCGGCAGATGTCAGAAAGATATGCTCAAGATGAATGAACTCAACGCATTCCGCAGTTACGCGGATCCGGATGAGGTCCATCTGGTACTGAGCGCAGTGACCGGAGAGCGTGTGATGAAAAACGTACTCGACCGGTTTGAGGGCATTGAGCCGGACAGCATCATTCTGACCAAGGTGGACGAAGCCGTGACCTGCGGCAGTCTGTTGAGCATTATCGCACGGCTTCGCAAAGCGGTCTCCTATATTACCACGGGCCAGGACGTACCATCGGATATTGAACTGGCCCGGCCCGAGAAAATGGCGGAACTGATCATCGGGAGCACGAGGCATTATGGCACGGAAACGGTTTAAATGAGCGACCAGGCGCAAAAACTCAGAAGCATGATGGAAGGACGCGAAACGGTTCCAGCCGTTTCCCGAACCGAATCCCGGGAGCAGAATCCAAGATGCCGGATCGTTGCCGTGACATCGGGAAAAGGCGGTGTGGGAAAAACCAACATGGTGGTTAACACCGCGATTCGTTTGAGCGGTCGCAATCGTAAGGTCCTGGTGGTGGACATGGATCTGGGGCTTGCGAATGTGGATCTGCTCTTTGACGCGGATATTCGCTACACTCTGGCCAATGTGGTCAGCGGCGAAAAGTCCTTGAGCGATATTATTGTTCGGACGCCGGAGGGGATTGATGTCATCGGCGGGGTCTCGGGTATTGAGAGCATTGCGAATCTGGATGAGGACCGACGAACCCGGATTCTTTCCGAACTGATGAGTATTGAGTATATGTATGATTTGATTATTATTGATACGGGGGCTGGTATTTCGAACAATGTGATGAATT
The DNA here is from genome assembly GCA_964524955.1 of uncultured Planctomycetota bacterium. Lineage (GTDB taxonomy): Bacteria > Planctomycetota > CAZGEP01 > CAZGEP01 > CAZGEP01 > CAZGEP01. The sequence goes on from CAZGEP010000001.1 coordinate 65,342, forward strand.
TTGTACGTGCGGCCGATGATATTATTATTGTAACCCTGCCGGAGCAGCCGTCGGTGCTGGATGCCTACGTCATGCTCAAACTGCTGTCCAAAACCGGGCATGCCAATGGTGTTTCGGTTGCAGTCAACATGTGTTCGGATTCCGGAGAGGGGATAATGGTGTTTGAGCGTCTTTCCGGCACGGCCCGCAAACGGCTCGGAGCGGAGATCAAGTACCTCGGCGCCATTCCCTTTGACACCAGTGTACGGGCGTCCATCCGACGGCGGAAACCGTTTATAGTCAATCATCCGAAATCACCGGCTGCCAGAGGATTGGCGAAAATTTGTGATCATGAAATGTGGGGTGCTGCCGGTCGGTCCGGTACGCCTGCGAGAAAACGATCTTTTTTCCGAAGAATTTTTAACGCGTTCTGATTATGAAAAAACAAATCGAATACAAATTAAACGCAACCGTAACCCTGATTGCACTCATCCTCTTCTGTCTGCGGGAATACAGAAATCCCAGCGCTTCGATCAGCGCTTTTTTGGTTAAAATTTCCATTGTATTGGTGATTTTCTGGTTTATAATTGGAAGGTGCTTTGCAAGAATCATACATCTGATGGCGGATGAAGCCGTAGCGTCTGAAAAAAAGGAGGAGATTGATCGGTTGCGCAGAGCTGCGAACTTTCTGAATGAAGAGGATTCAAACTGACGGAGTGTATAAACTTTGGCAACACAGAAACGTAAACAGTTGAACGAAGAAGAACTCCACCGGCTGTGGGTCGACTACAAGCGAAAAAGCACCGATGACCTTCGGAATCGGCTGGTCGAGTACTACATTCCGCTGGTCAAATACACAGCCGAGAGAATCCGGTCGCGTCTGCCGAAAAACGTGGATATCAATGACCTGATCAATGCCGGCGTATTCGGGCTCATGGATTCCATCAATAAATTTGATATTGACCGCGGAACCCGTTTTGAACCATACTGTGTGATGCGAATTCGCGGATCGATCATTGATGAATTGAGAAATGCAGACTGGGTTCCGCGCCTGACCCGTTCGCGTGCCAATAAACTGGAAAAGGTCTACAAACAGTTGTCGGACAAACTGGAGCGTGAGCCCACAGACGAGGAGCTTGCGGCCGAACTTCAGGTCAGTGAAAAGAAACTTCAGGAGATGCTCAAGGAAGCAAACGCCGCACACATGGTTTCCATTGACCGCAAGTATGAAGGGGACACGGGTGAGGATTCGGATAATTACGGGAGTTATGCCGATATCCTGAAGAACAAAATAAACGTGGATCCGTCCGAGCAGTTGGAAAAAAAAGAAGTCCTGGATATTATTGTTCAGAAACTTTCCGATGAGGAGAAAAACATTATTATTATGTATTATTTTGATGAGTTGACCATGCAGGAGATCGGTGAAGTGCTGAATGTCACGGAATCCAGGATCAGTCAGATTCACTCAAAACTGCTTTTTAAATTAAGAAGAATATTTACAGACATGGGATTTGCTGTATAATAATTACTGGAGGTGAACATGAAAGATATTCGTACAATAATCGGTCTTTTTTTGGCGGGTTGGGTTGTATGTGTTGCGGTTACAGCCGCAGAGTATACAGGAACTGAGAAATCCAATATCGGAAACCTCAAGATATCCTTTGTCTTTGACAGTAAGAGCGGTATGCTGGAGATGTTCATCAAGGACAAAGAGGGAAAGGCGGTTACGATTGGTGAAAAGAAAGTCACGGTCAACGTTCGCCGAAAAAAACGCGCAGCCGTTATGACCGCGGTGTTGCTCAGTGATCCCCTGGACGGGGATACCGACGGCACATCCCATTTCAAGGACACACATAAATTTCTGCAGCGTTTTGACAGCTTTACTGTGTTTATCAAGATACGCATAAACGGCAGGCCCTGTTACAGTGAATGGACCTTTACGAAACATGACAAATAAAGAAATAAAGAGTGTTATAAAGGAAAACCACTTTTTCAACAATCTCAGCGACCGCAGTATCAATCAGATTATCAAGGTTTCGAAATTCAAGAATGTGGATAAGGGAGACTTTGTTTTTCGCAGGGACGAACCCGGCACGATCCTCTTTATTGTTATTGATGGTATGATCAAGATCCATTACGGTATGGACCGTACCCGCCAGAAAACTCTTGCACTGCTTACTCAGGGAGAATTTTTTGGTGAGATGGCCATTCTCACGGATTCAGGTAGAAGCGCAGACGCCGAAGCCGTGGAGAACTCCAAGGTACTGCTGATTCGCAAAAACGATTTTATCAACCTGCTCGAAAAGAACAACGCCTTCTGTATCGAACTGCTCAGGGAAATGTGCCGACGGCTCGAAACAGCGGACAAACAGATTGAGAGCCTGACCTTTCGGAATCTTCCCGGCCGTGTTGCAGAGCAGCTTTTTTTCCTGGCGACCAAGTTTGGCCACCAGGAGGACGGGCAGATCATGATTGACCTTCGGATGACGCATAACGATCTGGCCGATATGGTAGGCACAAACCGGGAGTCTATATCAAAAATTATTTCACAGTTCAAGGCGGAGAACAGCATAAAAACGATAGACAATTTCTTTTTGATCGTGGATCCGGATAAACTCTCCGCGTGGAGGTAGCGCCCGCTGCCTGGAGGGCACAACCGTCGCCGATATCCACTGGATCGTGAATTCAATAGATTGAAAACCTGCCATGCTGTACCGCAATAGAAAATGAATCGGAGTAATAGATAATGAATGATAAACGGTCGTATACAAACCCGCTGATCGAGCGATACAGCTCATCGGAAATGTCACACGTCTTTTCCCCGGAACGAAAATCTGTTACATGGAGAGATCTCTGGATCGCACTGGCCGAGGCCGAAGCCGAATTGGGTCTTCCGATTACCCGCAGGCAGATTCAGGCCATGAAAAAGAACCGGGACAACATAGATTTTGAGTATATCTGCAAGAAAGAGAAGGAAATTCGCCATGATGTGATGGCGCATGTGCATGATTTCTGCCGTGCTGCGCCCGAGGCATCCTCAATCATTCACTTGGGCGCGACCAGCGCTTATATCGGAGATAACGCCGACGTGATTCAGATCCGTGAAGCGCTTGAAATTATTCTGGACCGGCTGACGGATGTGATGCGTTCGCTGATTCGGTTTATCAAACGCCACAAAGACACACCGATTCTCTCCTACACCCATTTTCAGCCGGCTCAGCCCAGCACTATGGGCAAACGCGCCGCCCTGTGGCTTCAGGATCTGCAGATGGACTACGAGAGTCTTTCCTTTGCCAAAGAGTGCATTAAGTTCAGAGGAGTCAAGGGCACGACCGGAACCCAGGATTCGTTTCTCAAGTTGTTCGACGGCAGTACTGCCAAGGTTGAGAAGCTGGATCGAATGGTGACACAAAAAATGGGTTTCAAGAAGGCTTTTACCATTACCGGCCAGACCTACCCGAGAAAACTGGATCACGTTATCACATCCGCACTTTCCGGATTTGCACAGAGTGCGCACAAGTTCGGAAATGATGTTCGCCTGCTCAGTCATCTCCGGGAACTGGAAGAACCCTTCCGGGATAAACAGGTCGGGTCTTCGGCCATGGCATACAAGAAGAATCCCATGCGCAGCGAACGGCTCTGTTCCCTGTCTCGGTTTATCATCCAATCCGCGGGCAACACCGCGTATACGGCTGCGCTTCAGTGGTTTGAGCGTACCCTCGACGATTCTTCCAACCGGCGGCTGGTCATACCGGAAAGCTTTCTCGCTGCGGATGCCGCGTTGATTCTGTATAAAAATATCGCCGACGGCATGAGCGTCCATGACAAAATTGTCCGTGCCCGGCTGGATAAGGAACTTCCCTTTATGATGACCGAGACGATTATCATGGAGGGCGTCAAGGCTGGAATGGACCGGCAGAAACTACACGAAGCGATCCGCATGTATTCACGGGAAGCGGTCAACGAAGTCTACAGTGGTCGCGAAAACGATATGCTCGAACGGATTACCGCGGATCCAATGTTCAGTGGGATTGTAGAGAAACTCAGGGAAATGAGTGAACCGGAAAACTATACGGGTATGTCGGCCCGTCAGGCGGAAAGAATGATCCGCGAAGTCAATCAGACGATTCTCCGCAGACACCGTAAGAAAAGCAGGCTTTCTTCCGACCTGCGTGTATAAGAAATGGCTGCCGCGTTCACTTTCATCAATGGTTGAAAAACGGATATTATGCTTGATTTTATATTTGAGTGGCTCAAGCGATCGAATTTTATTATTATCATCGCTGTCTTATTCACCTCTCTTTTTTATCTGATCTACCGGCGTAAAATCAGAGCACGCTATCTGAATCGGCAGCGCGAACGCTGTTACCGGGATAAGGACTGGCAGCAGTTGCTGGAAATCTGCACTCGTCACCTGGATATGGAGCCGGGCAACCGTCAGGTGATTCACGATTCTATTGTGGCACACTTTCATATGGAAAACCTGAGCAGCGCTTTTCAACTGTGCAAGAAAATGCTTCCCTTAGACAAGATCGACGGTCCGACCGTAAAAAACTTGAGCGAGAAGAATCCCCGTTACGCCCAGTTTCTCCAGATCCTGGCGGAAATCTATTTCGTGGAAGGCAATATTGATTTGTCCCGGGAAATTCTGCTCAACATCAAAGATATGCACTCCGATTTTCCCAATAAATTTTTTCTCTTGGCTCAGATTGAGAAAAAAAATCAAAATTATTCTCAAGCTGTGGATTATCTGCGAAAGGAAATGAAAAATTTTCCGCAGAATGGAAATTACCTGCTCAAGGAGGTTCGCGATATAACGCGGATTCAGCCGGCCTGCCGGGATGCCTATGCCTTTGCTCTTGATATCTTCAGGCATCAGAAGATTCTGCAAAAGCAGGTTGACGAAGCGATTGAATTTCTTCTGGAAGACCGGGCCGATGAATTTCAGATCCGGTTTCTCAGCGAATACGTTCTCAATCATGGCTTCAAAGACGACAAAGCTGCGTTTCGTCGTTTTGTCGGTAAACTGGGCCTGATCCTCTTTGATGCCAATGACATCTCTCTCTGCGAATCCCTCTTTGCCATAGCGTCTGAATACTTCCCCGCGGATTCGGCGATACAGCGCCACCTGGATCGGTTCCGCCACTTGAACTCCCTGGAGCAGATCAAGAATATTACCGGAAATATTTCGTCCGTAAATCGTCTTAATGCACGTAAATCTGAATTCGGCAAGATGGAACCGGATCCCGAAAAGAGCTATGAACTGGGGGATGATTACGATATCTCCAGTGAGATTGAGAACGTGGAGAAAAAAGAAATCAAGGCCCATAACACACGACCGGAAACTGCCCAGAAAATGACCGAAGAACGTCCCTCAGATGCGGTGCTTGATGACGAAAAGACTGTGCTCCAGCCCACACGCCCGATACGGAAAACAAAGAAGAATCCATTTATTGATATGCTTGTGGCCCGGTATACCTTTCAGAAAAAGATCGGTGAAGGTGGAATGGGGGGAGTGTTCAAGGCGCTGGATAAGCAGCTTTCCCGTGAAGTGGCCATCAAATTCATGAATAAACAGTTTCTGACAGAGACCCACGCAGTCAAGCGGTTCATCCGTGAGGCAAAGGCAGCCGCGGCACTCAATCATCCGGGTGTGATTACCATTTTTGACGTGGGAACAGAGAAAAACCCGTATATTGTAATGGAATTCATTCAGGGCATGACGTTGAAGCAGATCATGCGAAAGGGCAGGATTACACCTCGTAAAGCGCTTGGGGTGCTGAAACAGGTGGCGGAGATTCTGGAATACGCCAATCGCAATGGAGTGATTCACCGGGATGTCAAGCCTGACAACATCATGATCTGCCGGGATAAGAGCATCAAGATCCTGGATTTTGGTCTGGCCAAAACTGAGTTTCTGCCCAATATGACGGTTCAGAAACAGGTGCTGGGAACGCCCCTGTACATGTCTCCCGAGCAGATTCGCGGCGAACCCGTCGACTGCCGCGCCGACATCTATGCCTGGGGAACCATGGCATTCGAAATCCTGACCTGCAAACGCCCATTTCCCTCCGGTGATCTCAACTACCACCACATGCATACCCCACCTCCGTCTCTCACGGAAATCGACGAAAAAATTCCGCCTCGAATTGATGAACTGGTTCGCAAATGCATGGCCAAGGATCGAAATGATCGATTTGAAAACTTCGGCGCTGTACTGTGTGAACTGAATCAGATTGTATAATCTTTTTATTTGAAAGGAACTCAATGAATGAAAGTATTATGGATCGTACTTGTTCTTCTTTGGAGGGGATTTGTGTACGGCGAATCGATTGAAGAAAAGTGTATGTCCCTTAGCAACCCTTCTGAAATCGTCAAGGCCATGGAGAAAGAATATAAAAAGCCGTGTGTGTACGTGCCGTATGTTTCCAGTGGTGTGACACTGGACGGCAGAATGCAGGACTCGGCATGGAAAAAGGCAAAGCCGGTTTCGTTTGCATTTATGAATGGCACGGACGGCACCCCAATGCAGAAAACGGAATTGCGGATTATAAGCGATGCACAGTTTCTGTATATCGGGTTTACATGTTTTGAGAATGATATGGACGGAATGGTTGCGTTCGCACGGGAGCGGGACGGAGCCTTGTGGAAGGATGATAGTGTCGAAATTTTCATTGATGTGGAGAACAAGGGAAAATGGCCGCACTATTTTCATTTTGGCACGAATATCAAAGGCATAATTCTGGACTCAAAATGGCGCAAAAGTTTTTGGGACAGCAATGTGATTGTGCGTACACATCAGGGGGATACAAAATGGTCCGCGGAATTTGCCATACCGCTCTCAGACCTGTTTAAAGACCTGAAAAGCATGACGCCTGTATGGGGAGCCAATTTCACGCGATGCAGACAGGGACGGCTGAGAAAGAAGGATGTAAGAAATGAGGCACCATTTATCGAAGATACTGCATGGAGTCCTACAGGGAGTTGGGACGCTCACGAACCCGAGGATTTCGGTCATCTGTTTATTGAAGTTGTCCGCAAGATACAGAACAAAGAGGTTTCTCCGAAGCGCTTTGTTCCGCAAACTTCTAATTCGGATCCCATGAAGACCTATATTACGCCTTCTGATCTTGCACAAGGAATTGCAAAGCGATTCGGCGACCCCGCCGTATATGTACCCATGACGGCTCGTCCACCGAAAATAGACGGTACACTGGATGAGATTGAATGGAAGACCGCTACGGCATTCAGTTTCAGGTTCATGGATGGTTCTGACCAGGAACCGTCACAGAAAACCGTCGGAAGGCTTCTTTGCGATACCCAAAACCTGCATCTTGCCTTTGAATGTCTTGAACAGGACCCGGCAGGGATAAAGGCAGATGTCAAAAACCATGATGGACCGGTCTGGCAGGATGATGATATTGAGATATTCCTGGAACCTGCACACCAGCATTCGTTCAAATACTTTCAGATCGCCGTAAATGCCAGGGGAGTTACATTTGAAGCCCTTAATAAACGGAATCGGAGCTGGAACCCGGAGTGTACGGTAAAGACACGGATCGCTGCGGATCGCTGGATCGTTGAAATGTCAATTCCCTTTAAGGAACTGAGGCTTGCTCCGGGAAAGATACCGGCATTGTGGGGTGCCAATTTTTACCGTGTACGGCAGTGTCGCGAAGGTGCCGTTGGAGAGGAAACAAGCTGGTCCCCGACCCAGGCGCGTACCTCTCATGTACCTTCGCGTTTTGGCCATATATATCTTGAAGTCGGAAACGTGTTTCCGGATATGAGCGAAGAACAAATTGTGATGCCGGTTGCGCAAAAGGGGGTTGCTGAACTTCATACCGTTTCGCATGACGTGTTTGGACCCGAAGAACAGAAGGAATTCAGTATACGCTCCATGACCCTTACCCATCTTGCTGGGATTTCGGAACAGCTGTGGCAGAAAAATCACAAACGTCTGCTGCAGGTGGATACGGTTGAAAAATGGGAAAAACGCAAGAAAGAAATCCGGGCTGCATTCTGGAAGTCAATCGGGGGAATGCCGCGAAAAAAATGTCCGCTGGATGTGCGCATACAGCCTGGACCTAGAGGGGACGGTTGGGAGGTGTTTAATGTAATATATCAGAGCCGGCCTGACTTCTGGGTGGCAGGCAATCTTTATAAACCGCGCGGAAGAAAAGGACCGTTCCCGGGGGTACTCCGAGTTATCGGGCATTCCAGTTCCGGCAAAAGAGGAAAGGGTGTTTACAATATGCACGTTCAGCTCGCGCGTAAAGGCTATGTTTCGCTTGCAATTGATGGGCTCGGTCAGGGAGAGCGGATGATATGCGGTCGGGGCTTTGGGGAGGAAACACCTACCAGCAACCACTATGCACAGGGAAGTCGCGCATTTCTGGTCGGGGCAAACCTGGCTGTATATATGGTCTGGGACGGAATTCGGGGGATTGATTATCTGCTGAGTCTTCCCGAGGTTGATGCGTCCCGCATTGCAGTAACCGGGTGTTCGGGCGGGGGCACTATGAGCATTTACCTGGGATGCTTAGACGAACGGATCGGTGTGGTTATTCCCGTTTCTGCAGGCGGATCGCCCCATTTCGGATCAAACTATGATGCAGAGCAGAATCTGTATGCGCGGTACAGAGACGGGTTTGATTTTTCCGGTATGTTCGCCCTGTGCGCCCCTCGGCCCCTGAAGGTGATCCGGGAAGTGTCGGGAGCATTGGATACACCCGAGCCTTCGGCTGAAGCAGCCCGCAGAATATATACGCTCTATGGCGTTCCGGACCGTATAGAATATCAGAAAACCCACCATCCCCACGGATACGGGCAGGGACACAGGCGTCCTGCAATCGCCTGGCTTGATAAATGGTGCGGGAAAAACCCCAAAGACATTCAGGGACGGTCGGATAAAATAAAGCCGGTGGACTTGATTTCTTCAAAAACCGGGATGGTCTTTTATTCGCGGGAATTTCCGGAACAGGAAACCGCCATATCGCTTCAGAAGAAAAAGGCGGTCTGTTCGATGGCGTTTTTGGAACAGCCGAAGAAAGCGGCAGCTGTACAGATACACAGAAAGAAAGTTCTGGAAAAACTGGCGCAGCTTTTGTGCATGGATGATGTTACATTTTCCAGGCTAAAGAAGAAACAGACGCTGGAACTCAGAGAGTGCATTGCAGAAAAATTATTTTTTACAACCGATCCCGGTATTGTGGTCAGCTGCCTTGTTCTCAAGCCCAAACGCCTGCAGAAATCCTGTAAGACTCTTATATGGATTTATGAACGGAACAGAACCGCACTTATTGAAAAACGGTATTGTGAGATCGTTTCACTGCTGGATAACGGATGGATTATCTGTATGCCCAATGTGAGGGGAACAGGCGAGAGTGCGCCCCAGTCTGCCTATACATTTCACAACGCCGAAACGGCTCAGAATTGTGGTGGATTTGAGACAGGGCATCCGCTGATCGGATTTAGGGTCAAGGATATCCGGTGTACGGTGGACTATCTTGCAAGCCGCAGTGACGTGGACCAGAAACGTATTTGTCTGTTCGGCGATTCCCTTGCACGAATTAATCCGGAGCGTATTCCGTACAAGCGGCAGATTGTCAGTGCAGGACCGAACAAGATATACCAGGGCCAGTCGCTGGGTGCACACCTTGCAGTGCTTGCAGGCGCTCTCGATAAGCGGATACACGCGGTTGCAGTTAACGGAATGTTGTATTCATACAAATCGTTGTTTGACGAGTTTTATTTTTATCACCAGAACAATCTGTGGATCCCCGGGATTCTCATGAATTTCGATATGGGGGATATCTGTGCGACGCTTGCTCCCCGTCCGTTTCTTATGGTTAATCCGGTCGACAGTTTGAACAGCCGTGCATCTGAGAATGAACTCAACAAAGAATACAGCCGGGCAAAAGCCGTATATACGGCCAATAACGCACCGGATCACATCAGGATTCAACAGGCGAGCAATGTGTTTCAGGTATGTGAGTGGCTCGGTTCATTGGATTGATACAGATTCGACCCGGAAATTCTTCGGTACAGATCCTGGTATTTTTGTGCCATACGTGCGGCTGTGTGATATCGCAACCAGCGTTCTCTGGACACGCTCCCCATACGGCGGCAGAATACCTTGTCTGCTGCCAGATGTTTCAGTCGATCTGCAGCTTCTTCACACGTTGAGAACATATAACCGTTTGTTGCTTTTTGTACCAGATCCGTGTTGCCCACGCATTTAGAAAGCATCAGGGGTTTGGACAGACTCATGGCTTCAAGAACGGAAAGGCTCATTCCCTCCCACAAAGACGTAGAAAGAAAAATGTCAGCAGATGCCATATGTTGGATCGTCTTCGTATGAGAGATTCGGCCTGTAATCTCGATATTCGGCGATTTCAGCATGTGTCTCAGCTCTCCGTCACCAATCCAGACAAACCGGATTCCGGGCGAGTCTGACAGCAGGTGCGCGATGCAGTTAAACGTTCTCGGTCCTTTTTGTGCCGTGATTCTGCCTGCGCCGCATACGGTAAAATCTTCCGATCTTGCTGCCGGCGGTTTTATGCGCGGGGGGGCAAGGGTGCCATTGGCAATCGCATCTGCCGGAATTTTGTTCTTGCGAAACACGTCGGCTTCGGACTCTGAGCAGGCAATCACCTGCCCGCCTGCAAGGAATGCGGCCTTTTCAAGAGCCATAAAAAATGACCGAGTCCCGGACGAAACATCCTTTCTCAAAAACGCAGCTCCGTGCGATGTATAGACCACCCGAGAGTGAATCCCAAGCACGCGGCAGGCGATCCTGCCCAGAAAACCGGCTTTGGAGGAATGCAAATGGATCACCGGCCTGTCCGACCATGCCAGGGATTTCTTTAGAAAAGCATAGAGTTCCTTAAATGCAAACACGTCCGACGGGCCAATCGCACGGTGTGCGGATTTCCATTCATAGAGCCGGGTGTTTTGCGGAAAATAACCAGCTAAATTTGCTGGTGTTTCCTGCCTGTATCCATGAAGGATGACATGAGTGCAGTCACGGAGTTCTGTGGTCAGGGAACGGAGGAAGGTAAATAAACCGCCGGTAAAACTTTCAACTACATGGACAATCCGCAGATTATTTTCCATTTCTGTTACGATCCGTTGAGCCGTTCAAGAAATTGTTCTTCGTTGACAATGGTCACGTTCAGCGATTCTGCTTTTCGGAGTTTGCTTCCCGCTTTTTCTCCGGTCAGCAGGTGCGAGGTTTTTGAGGTAACGGATGACGTGACCTTGCCGCCGCGTTTTTCAATTTCTTCGGCAGCTTTTTCTCTGGGTTTGAAGTTTTCAAAAGATCCGGTGATACACCAAATCTCCCCGGACATGGAGGTGTCTGATCGGGCGTCATTTGCAGCGGGTTCGGATTTCATATGAAGACCGTTCAGGCGGAGGTTTTCAATGATGCGGCGAAGCTGCGGATCATTCAGGCCGGAGATAATGCTCTCTGCTGTTTTTTCCGCAATGCTTTCCACTGCCGTCAGGGCAGGGATATCCTTTTTATCCGCAGTTTCCAGAAGTTTATCCATAGAGTCGAAACCTGCCGCGATCAATGTTTTGGCCATCTTCCGACCGATATCCTTGATTCCAAGCGCTGTAAGTACTGCTTCAAATGGCCGGGACTTACTCATTTCAATGCCCTGGCGGATCAGTTCCACCCGCTTTTCGCCGAATCCTTCATTACCGAGCAGCTGGGAAGGATCAAAACAATAAAGATCATCCGGTGTCCGGACCAGATTTTTTTCCAGAAGCACTTCGATCATTTTTGGACCCAGCGATTCGATATCCATGCCAGTTTTGCCAACAAAATGATTGAGCGATGCGTGAATTCTTGCAGGACATCTCTTATTCGGGCAGAAGTGATGCGCGCCGATTCGCTCCAGCTCTGCTGAACATTCCGGGCATTGGGACGGAATGCGCCAGGCAACAGCGGCTTTGGGACTCTTCTCAACCACCCGCTCTACGGCAGGGATGACATCTCCGCGCCGGGATATTGCGACCCGGTCTCCAATCCCGGCCTCAAGTGCGTCGATATAGTCCTGATTGTGGAGTGTGGCATTGCTGACGGTGACGCCGGCCAGTCGTACCGGCTGGAGACGGGCCACAGGCGTAATACGGCCGGCACGCCCGATCTGTGGAGTTATATCTTCGATTACGGTCTCGGCTTCCGGTGATTCGAATTTCAGGGCAATGGCCCAGCGGGGATGATGTTCTGTGGCCCCAAGTTGCTTTCGGACATCGCACTCATTGACTTTGATTACAAATCCGTCGATTTCATAATCCAGATGTTCCCGATCCGTGATTCTTTGCTGGATGTGTTCAATGAAATCGGATCCGATATTATGGAAAAGAACCGTGGCAGGATTGGTTTTGAGGCCCAGCGAACCCAGCCGGGAAAGGATCTCCATGTGACTCAATCTTTGCAGAGCTTCGGAAATCCCCTCGTAGAGAAAAATATCCAGCGGAAAGGCTGCCACGTCCCGGCTGTTTTTTCGCCGAAGAATACCTGCGCACAGGTTGCGCGGATTGTCGTATGCCAGTTCCTGGGATTTATTCAATCGCTCAAACGAGGGTTTGGATATGAAAACCTCGCCTCGGACCGTAATATCAATATCTTCGGTCAGTTTCAGCGGAAGTGCATTGATCGTGGCCGCATTCGCCGTGATATCGTTTCCCACGATTCCGTTTCCCCGGGTAAGCGCACGATCAAATATGCCATTTTTATAGGAAAGCGCAATGGAAATACCGTCGATTTTTTCTTCCACAGTATAGGAGAGTTCTCTGTCCGCATTTTTCTCCGTTTTCTCGGCCCATGCAGCAGCCTCTTCCGTTGTATAGGCTTTGTCCAGGCTCAGCATGGGAACGGAATGCGGGATTTCCGGAAAAGTGTTGTCCAGATCTGAGCCCACCTTTCGGGTGGGACTTTCCGGCAGCGCCAGATCCGGAAATTTTTTTTCCAGTCGAATCAGCTGATCAAAGAGACCATCAAATTCGGCGTCGGAAATTTCGGGCTGCGCATCCACATAATACAGCCGCTGATGCCGAAGAACCTCACGACTCAATTGCTGAATTTGTTTTTTCGCCTGTTCGGAGTCCATGAGTAATGAATATCCTGTAACGATGTTTTTTTAGTTTCATTAAATGAAATTAATAAATCCAACAGTACCCCTGTCGGGATTCATATCCATAGTGGTATCCGAATATTCAGAAATCGAATCAAAACCCAAGATCTTGATAGCGATAATGATCCCATGAGAATATTATATCCAAACGTATACGGCTTGCAAGATATTGCATCGGAGTGTTTTGATTTTTCTTGCGTACGAAGGCCTGCTGAGGGTTATGGAGGGGACGGAAAATTTGAAATCCCGTTGAGCCGCAGTGGCAATCGTTCAGAAGCGTCGTTGGAAATGGATTGTGCCATTTGTTTGGAATTAACCTTGACAACCGGAAGGATCGGGATATATTCATAATAGTAGTATACGGGGCAACTTCCTATCAACCTGGTGTGGACGGTGCAATCATTTGAATGTTCTCATCAGGGCCATTTACTCTATGTGTGGATGCACGGATGTTGTATGAATATGAAGAAGTCCTGCGGCATCCGCAATTTCAGATTCATATCGAGCTAAATAGAAACAGTCCAACGGAATTGCATGTAAGCAATATAGGATTATGCGGGATTCAACCTGGAGAATTGGAGAGAACGCGTTAATCGCGCTTTAATATAATGAAACGACCAAAGATCATTCAAGGCGGGATGGGCGTTGCTATTTCCAATTGGAATCTGGCCAGAACGGTTTCGATGCAGGAACACCTCGGTGTTGTTTCAGGGACGGGAATTGCTGTGATCTTTATTTCACGACTGATGGATGGAGATCCGGGAGGGCATGTACAACGGGCATTGCGTCATTTTCCATTTCAGAAATTGGTCCAACGAATCCTCGATGAATATTATGTCTCCAGTCCCGAAAGTCCGAAACCGCCTTACAAACGCCTGCCCATGTGGACTCTGAATCCGTCCCGAGTATTAAATGAAATAACGGTTCTTGCCAATTTTGTAGAGGTGTTTCTGGCCAAGGAAGACCATCCGCATCCGGTGGGTATCAATCTGCTGGAAAAGGTCAATATGCCGATTATGGCCTCTCTTTACGGGGCGATGCTGGCGGGAATTGATTATGTGATCGTGGGGGCTGGAATTCCAATGCAAATCCCGGGTATTCTCGACAAACTGGCGGAACATGAGGCAGTCAGCTACCGGATGGATGTTCAGGGAGGCGATCCATCAGACGATTACCGACTTCATTTTGATCCTCGGAAGGTTTTTCCCACTGTTCTGGAAAAGATAGGACCTTTACGCCGACCTGATTTTCTGCCTATTATTTCTTCCGCAGCACTGGCAAAGGCGCTGATCAAGAGGGCCACTGGCAGGATCGACGGATTTATCATTGAAATGCCTACTGCCGGAGGGCACAATGCGCCTCCCAGGGGAGCGCTGCAGCTGGATGAGGGAGGAGAGCCGATTTATGGGAAAAAGGATGTTGTAGATGTAACTAAGATCAGGGAGTACGGGCTGCCTTTCTGGCTTGCCGGCGGATATGACAGTCCGGAGATGCTGCAGAATGCTCTGGATGCCGGAGCGACCGGGATTCAGGTGGGAACTGCGTTTGGGTATTGCCTGGAATCGGCCATGGATGAAACGATTAAATGCAGAGTGATTCAGAAAGTTCTGGCCGGGGATATAACGGTAGTTACTGATTCGCGTGTTTCCCCAACAGAATATCCCTTTAAAGTGCTTCAGTTGGAAAAAACGCTGTCAGATGCAGATGTATATCAGAATCGGGCCCGACTGTGTGATATCGGTCTGCTGCGGCGTCTTTACAAGCGCGCGGATGGGACCGTTGCGTTTCGCTGTTCCGCAGAACCCGTAGATCAATATCTGGCTAAAGAAGGAGCGATGGAGGATACGGTTGGCAAGAATTGCCTGTGCAATAATCTGTGTGCTACCGCAGGTTATCCGCAGCACCAGAACAACGGCTATGTTGAACCCCCGATTGTTACTGCCGGTGACAGTCTGGCGGGAATCCGCAAGTATATCAAACCGGGAAAAGAAAGCTATACCGCCCAGGATGTGCTGGACTATCTGACAGGGAACGGTGCTGGACCCTCCGCATAACGCATGCGAAGAATGACGGAAGAAGGCCCCTTGAGAATCGTCGTCAACGCCTCCTGCATCTGTTCATTGTGCACATACCGTTTTGTTTTCGATATTACGAATCCGTTTAAAGTTTGATTGAACTGCGAATCAGACGCATCGTTCTGCCGGATATGCGGTGTCCGGCTGCCGCAACGCTGAGGGACTGCGAAGCACTCAACGATACGAATACAGAATTGTTCCTGATGCCGACTTGTTTCATTTCCGGTGTTTTCATTTGGCGGATATCCGTAATATTCACTATCCATGAGGTATACGGACGGCTTGAGCTTACTGAATCGTTGAAGGACTGTTGTTTTTTGTTTCCGCTCTCACCTTTTGCATAT
Source organism: uncultured Planctomycetota bacterium (assembly GCA_964524955.1). Taxonomy (GTDB): domain Bacteria; phylum Planctomycetota; class CAZGEP01; order CAZGEP01; family CAZGEP01; genus CAZGEP01. The sequence goes on from CAZGEP010000001.1 coordinate 80,888, forward strand.
GCCTTATGCTTTGGTACGTTTTTCTTCTTCACGGGTTAATTTATTAATCCATTTCAGAACACCGGCAGTTTCATGATTCGCCCAATTGTGCACGACTGCACTGATTGACCAATTTCGCACGCGCGACTCGGGAAAGGTGAGGACCCAGGCTGCAGCTGCAGCATAATCGTTACTTGACACAGATCTGAGAATGTGAAAGCCGGTTTCTGATGCCTTGATGTGTGGTAAATACTGGTCTACATATGCCACAAGCTGGATTGGGTCGCTGCGCCAAGTCAAGAACACACTCTGAGTCAGCTGCTTTTTTTGATTGCCTGTATATTTGTTTCGCAGCCAATTCAGAGCCTCCAATGGAGCTGTTTTTGCCCAGCTGGCAATCAGGCTGGAATACGCACGCTCTTTTGCAGACTGTGATTTGATTTGTGTTATTCATCGTAATGCGGTCTGTGGATCGCGCAACCCCCAGATCTTCACAAACAACAGCGAGGCAGTCTGCCGCACATTCCCCTGTAATGACTTCAGCAGTTCAACGGCCTTCTTTGGATCCTGTTCCTGGTTAAAATAGACCCTTACAGTGGCCAGACAATTGGAGTCCAGGGGGTGTTTCTTGATTTCGATTAACAAATCGCTCGCACTGATATTCGTTTTAAGGGGTCCCGCTGTGTTTCTTTCAATGAGTGCTTCATTTGTTTCTTCAGCCGCTTCAGGTCTTGCATTTTCTATATTCACTATCCGGTTAATTATTTTCAATGTGCCAGAACGAATATGACGGTTCTTGAATGTCTCAAAATAGCGTTGTGCGGCAACAGGATTCTGATGTGCCCGGGTATATGCTATGTGATTAAAGGGATGATTGGTTTCGTTCAATATCAAATGCGGCCTGCAGTGCAGACTGACGATATTGTCCCCGCAAGTGATTTAAAATCCAATCAGGTAAGTTGGCCATAGCGAGTCTCCTTGCTTGAGTCCGGCAGGGATGTTTTTTTGGATGAAATTACGGGTTTCTCTGTATCCTTTGGCTGGCTTGATTCACTCCGAAGCATATTCGCCATACCGGTAACTGTCAGCAGGCATACCGCTGCAGTCGCTGCCAGCTTGACCTTGTACCATACAAGCATATTCGAAAACGATGTAAGCATCGTGCCAACAGATGCCGTTGTCTGTGCACTGATCTGGTAGGTAGAGACAGATGAACACACCGTTGCGGCAAGAGATGGAGGAGCGGCCTGGGCAGTCCCCGCCGATGATGCCATCGCACTTCCGATCAGGACCGGAGTGACCTTTATTCCATTTTTGGCAAAGGATTTCTGAAGGCGTACCAACCCTTTTTTCAGCCGCTGGCGGACGGTACTTTCCGCAATCTGAAGATGATGAGCCACTTCCTGCTGAGTCAGCCCGTTCAGGTAATAAAGAACAATTACATTACGGAGCTTGACAGAAAGATTTTCAAGACACTGATCCAGAGACGGTCGGATTTGTTCCCAAACGACCGCCTGCTCACGTTGGTCCTCTTCGAAATGCTGCTTCATGACGGCCTCCCTGATTTTCTGCTGTTTCTTTTGTTCACGCAATGCAGTGTAAGATATATTTCGTGCTGTCGTAAAGAGCCAGGCGCCTAATGGCGTATGTTTTGGTATTTTGGCAGTCTTTTGCGAGAGGATTATGAAGACAGCCTGAGTAGCGTCTTCAGCCTGATGGTGGTCGTGAAGCCTTCGAAGGCATACGGCATACACAAAGGACGTATAGCGGTCAACGATCTTTATGAACGTATCCCGGGATTTTGTCTGGGTATAGTTTTTGAGTAAAGCATGATCATCCATGAACTGTCTCCTGAATTGTGAAATCATTATAAATGGTTGTTCAGTGTATTCCAGATGAATTCACAAATACACACATCAATCATATATGTCATAAATGATCTTCACCCGCATAAAAAAATAATTTTATTACGAGCTCATATATTCCCTGATGCGTTCCCATTGACCATTGATCCATGAATGATCCGGCGATTGTGCTGCTGCCCAGAAAATCATGGAGGCGGCTCTTGCAGCCATTGCTGCGGGCAGTGCATTCATTTCCAGGTCTGACAGCCTCCTGACGCTCCGGTAGCCTTCCAGCAGAGCGGAGCGGTTCTCCGGGTAGCCGGGTTTGGCCCATGCACCGGCCAGCACAACGGCAAGATCAAAGATATAGTGGCCGAATCCGCAGTCGTCAAAGTCAATCAGTGTCGGCTGACTCTTCTCAAAGAGGATGTTGCCGAAGCTGGCATCGCCATGGATCAGACCGTATCTGTCAGAGCCGTCTCCCATGGAAGCTTCAGCCTGCTGTAAGGATTCCCTGGTCAGGATAAGATCGGATCGTAATTCGTTGGATACGTTCTCCCAGGCGCGTTGTACATCCATCCCTGCAGGACCGGAGTTACCGTAGACACCTTCAGAGTTCCAGTTGGGACGAGTGAGCTCTTTAGAACCGGGCCAGGTTGTGGAGAAATAGTGCAGTTGTGCCAGCATTATTCCTGTATTCCTGTAGTGCTCGGCTTTCTTTTCATGTTGAAGCATCTCTCCGTTGACCCAGGAAAAAATCCCAATCCGGTATTCCTCCGGATATTGACCTTCCGCCAGGGTCCATACAAGTTGATTGTTCAGACTTCTCAGCGGTCTTGGAGCAGGGAAACCGGTTTCTGTAAGCGCCTCAACGAAAAAAAGTTCAGACTCTATGGCATCTGTCGTATGCCGGGTTGGATTGTACAGCTTAAGGTACCATTGCACATCTGACTGTTTAATACAGAACGATGCGTTTACAAAATCCTGAATAAGGTCGATACTGCTTTGAGTTAGCCCAAAATCAGGAAGCGCTGTCTGTGCAACGTTTGTAAAACGCGCTGCCCGCTGCTGTTCAGTAAGGGTTTTAAGTGGTTGGGTATACATCGTATCAATACTCCTTCCGGCCAACAACAACCCAGCTTTCGTTGTTCAGCCATTTTGTATTCGTAAAACCGGCATCATTAAGAAGTCGGCTGATCGTTTCTCTGCGAAGCGGGAAAAATATTTACAGACATTCTGGACATCCCGCAATAAAAACTCAAGTCCCTGCGGATGTCTGCGGGGGTCCACTCTCTGCGGAAAATCAATAATGTAGATTTCGCCGCTGGAATACAGAATGTTATAGGGTGAGAGATCCCCGTGCACCAGATTGCAGGAGAGCATAAGCCGGATATTGTTCAGGACGCTTTCCAGCAGAACGCGGGCTTCATGCTCCTCAAGGGCGACTTCAGACAGACGCTGTGCGGGACTGCCGTCCTTACCGATAAATTCCATGAGTATGGATCTTCGGTTTATTTTCAGTACCTTTGGAACATCCGCGCCCGCGCTGTACAGGGTTTCGAGAACAAGGAACTCCTGTTCCACCCAGATTTGTTCGCGGATGGACTTTCCTGTGATCGTTTTTTTCTGAACTGCCTTTCCAGACCTTTTATCCAGACGGTTTCTGCCGGACAGATTTCGCGCATCCAGCCTGAAGCTGCGCATGGTATTCGGTGTATAGGCTTTTACTGCGAGGTGTTCACCGAATTTCTCATGTTGGGATGCGCAGCGAAAAACAACCGCTTCCTTACCTTCTTTAACAACTTCAAAAGGCTCTTTGATGTAACCCATATCATTAAACAAATTCATTTCTTCAAATAAAAGAGAGAAAACATAATCTTGATGATTCATAGACCATTTCCTGAGATAATAGTGACAAAAAAACAGACGTGATTTGCCGTCCGCAATTCGCATTGTCAGTCAGGAGTTGTGTGAGAGATGATAAGACCTGAAGCTCAGCAGGGAAGTGTGGAGACAAATCGTGCGTTATTCATAATCCTGGTCATGATAAGCCTCCTCTCTGCAAAATTGAAAAAAGGTAAGTGATTTAAAACTTCAAGGAAAATATATCCCATGTTTCACAGATGTCAAGAGGAAATCTCCGGGTAAGTGCTAATCTGCTTCAAAAAAAATTGACGATACCGATCCCGATTGCGATATCGAATTATTAATTAATCTCAGATTTGTTGATTCGGCCTGGGTTTACCCTTGACATTCTGCGGACTTGGGCTATATAATCTCACTGTGAAGATCCCGACTGCGTATAGATCAGAAACCAGGGACAATGATAAAAAGATATGCTCCTCTGCGTTTTACTTTGCAGATGAAGAGTTAAACATCCTCTCGGGCGTTCAGATCCATGAAGCCTATTCACTGAAAGATAACCTTTTGAAATGCTGTGTGAGCGATTGTTCCTTAATACACAAGAGTGTTCTGGATGAATACGGTCCATTTGATACTGCCATGGAGAATATGGCTCACTGGGATTTCTGGTTGAGAGTGGGGGAGAGAAATTCGGAATTCTTCATGTATAACCCGGAGCCTCTCTGGCTCTATCGCCAGCATAAAAAGAAGCGATCCGGACAGCGTCGCGCTGATGCAGCCGGAGCAAAGAAAAAGATAGAAAAACGGGAAACTGCACGAAAAAAAATGCTCCGAAAGCATTTTCATACCCTGGAAAAATAGAACCTGCAGCGACTTGTTGAGATTGATTGTTATGTGTACAGGGAAGAGTGAGACTGTAAGATTTTTAAAAAAGAAAAATCTGCTGTTAGCTTCCTTCTTTTCATTTTACAAAGCTTTTGTCAAGTATAGGCGCTGAATTTATTCTGACAACCGTTGAAGTACGGATCCCCAAATATCTGATAAGTCCAGCTCTCTACACCAGAAATCAATATGCTCTTTATCAATCTCTGTATCCATGATTGTCAAAATACCGGTAATGTCTCTGACGTGCTTATCAGAACCGCCTTCTTTGTAAAAGAGTAACTTTGAAATGATTACATCTTCTGGGGATGAGAAATTAACCTTGAATTCCGGTGAAGGTGATATCCTGCATATTCGCTGAAAGCGATTGAGATCAAAAGCGTTTCTTTTGGGAATAATTACATCTATTTTCAAGCCGGAAGCTGGATGGATGATATTAAATTGAGACTTTCGTTTGACAGCATCCTTGATCGCATCTTCACTCACATAATATTCATTCTCAGGGAAATGGTGAACCAGTTTTTGTATGTGATTTAAGTTTATTTCTGCGACGATGTCAATGTCATTCGTAAACCTTGGCTCTCCGAAATATATGGAGGCTATTGAGCCGGTTACGAAATATTGAATTTTAAGTTTATCAAATACGCCTGCTGCGTATTCAAGTAATTGAGATTGCTCCATGCGAAAGCCTTTTAACTAATTCACTGTGTATTTGGGAGGCGCTCCAGTCAGGGTGTGTAATTTTTAAATGATGATTTAATTGTTTTTTGGCAGACTCCCACATTTGAAATCCCATCTCCAGGCGTTCTTGAGGAGTTTTCTGCTTTAAAAACTCAAGCATTTCTCTTTCTGGCACTTCTATATGCTGTGCTGCGACTTTTCTTTTCATGACGCTTTCCAATTTGGTTGTTTAGCTTTTCAGACTTCATTATGGATCTGGGTCTTGAAAAGTCAAGAAGGATTTGCAGGAGAAATGCTGTCCTTGCTACGGAAAAGTGATATGCCTAAAACGTTTATAGTGTCAGTTTGGTGGAGCAGTTATATTTTAAAATGGATTTTGTGGTTGACAACCATAAAAGACAGTGTACTATAAACAGCAATGATAATAAAAAATTCATCAATGATGAGGGAGGTGTTATGCCCGGCAGTGAATTAATTCAATCTCTTGTTCGCGGACTGGACGTTCTGGATGTGGTTTCCATGTCTGAATCCGGAATGCCGTTAAAGCAGATCGCAGCTGCTCTTGATCTGAAGAGTACAACGGTTCATAATATTCTCAGGACACTGGCAGCAAAGGGTTTTATCATCCGATCTGAATCCACGGGTCTTTACTCTACTGGACCTGCTGTAAGCAGGATTGCATCACGTCAGTGGCAGCGAACCCAGTTTGCAGTGATTGCTGAATTCATGGAAGTATTGTACCGTGAGTTTGACCGGGCAGTGGTCAACTTTGCAATAATTTCCGGAGATCATGTGGTCAATGCCATGATAATCCGGTTTGACCATCATGGCGTCATGGAGTATCCAAAGAATTCAGTCATGACTCCGTACAGCTCTGTCTCAGCAATTGTGAATCAGGCTTTCTGGAATACTGACCTGAGAGATGAGTATCAGAAAAAACACGATTATGTTGACTATGGAAGTCATATTTGGGGAGAAAAAAGGAACTTCGACACTCTGCTTGAGAAAGTACGAAAGCAGGGATATTTTGCCCAAAGGATAAAGGGCAGGGAAACAATTCCTGTCGGTGTGCCGGTATTTACTTCAGGCCATGAGTTTATTGGTGTACTTGCACTTTCGTTATTTCCGGATGTTGTCAAGGAATACGGCAAGAAGGCATGCATCCGTAAGCTGCATGAAGCGACAGATGCTATACGCAAACAGATATAGATTATTTTGTTTCCGAATCGAGGAATGACATGGCTGAAAAACTGAAGGTCGCTGCAAAGGCTGGAAACGGAACACTCTGTGTTGTTGCCGCAGTGGGTGAGGGCGTAACCCGGCTCAAGGCTGGCGACCGTGTTGCAGCCGCGGGTGCCGGATATGCGCGGCACGCTACAAAGGCGGTGGTTCCGCTTCCGGAAAATGTGTCCGTTGAGCAGGGAGCATATATGATGCTCGCTGCCACATCCCTGTACGCGATTCGAAGGGCGCAGCCGGTATTCGGTGAATACATGGCTGTCGTGGGCCTTGGGATTGTCGGGCAGATCGCTGCACAACTGCTCAGGCTTCACGGGAATTATGTGATCGGCTGGGATATGATCGAAAAGCGTACCGCCATCGCACGTGAATGGGGTATTGATGAAACCGTTCTTGTGTGCAACGAAGATGCGATAGAGAAAATCCGTGGATTCACCCGCGGGATTGGAATTGACGGTGCGATCATGGCAATCCCCGGTAACGGAACACCTGCATTTAAGGACCTTTAAAACTGTCTGAAGGTTACACCGGATGGCCATGAGCAGGGAGTTATCACTGATGTCAGTGGGTGCCGGCTGGAAGCCACGCTGACCGGACACGTGGATTTCAGGCGTGCAGCCCGAACCGGCCCCGGGTATCATGATCATCAGTGGGAGCTTGGCAAGACTTCGTATCCGGATGTGTTTGTGCGGTGGAATTCACAGCGAAATTTCGAACTTTGTCTGCGCCTGATATCAGAAGGACGTCTGAATGTGGATTGCCTGACCTCGCATCGTATTCCTCTTGAATCGATCACAGAAGAAATTGACCGGACTATTGATCAGCCTGAGAATATATTCGGCGTTGTTATTGAGATGAAATAGGTGTTCTTACTTCAGGGACACCTGGATGATGTTTTCGGCTGCACGAATATTATCCACCAGTGAATCCGAAGGCGTGTCATCCAGCTTGAGAGAGCAGGAAGCTGCCTGCCCTCCCTGAAGGATGGTGTTTTCCATTTCTTCGATATTGATGTCCTCCGTACGCAGTGCATCCAGTACGCCGGCCAGCACACCAACCCGATTGTAGTGACGAACCACCAGGGTTCGTACTGCGGAAGTGGTCTTGCGGATGTTGACTACATTCAGCGGTTTTCCGGTGTCGCGATAGGCGTTGACGATGTGGATGACTTCATCGGCAATGGCTTCGGCGGCCTGGTCTGTGGATGCTCCGATATGTGGTGTGCATGCAGCAGTCACAGCCAGTTCCGTGTCTGTGAATTTCGCATCGCCGCCAGCGGGTTCGTCTTCAAAAACATCCAGTCCAGCCTTGATGCCTTTGGATGCCATGGCTTCTTTGAGTGCGGTCGTATCCACTACTTCGCCGCGTGAGGTGTTGATCAGGATAGCACCGTCTTTCATTGTGTTTAGAAAATCGGCGTTGATGAAGTGGCGGGTTTCGGGTGTGGACGCCAGGTGCACACTGATCACGTCAGCCTTTTTTGCTGCTTCCAGCGGTGTGGCACAGTATCCGAGTTCCAGAACTTCGGCCCTTTCCGGTGTCAGGCTTCTGGACCATGCAATGACATTCATTTTCAGTCCTTTGGCTCGTTCGGCCACAGCACAGCCGATCATACCGGTGCCGATAACGGCAATGGTCCTGCCCTTGAGTCCGCCGGCCTTGCCGTATTCTTTTTTTCTCCACTTGCCGTCCGTCAGGTTTTTGCCTGCGGCCGGGATTCGTCTGTCTGCGGCAATCATCAGGCCGATGGCCAGTTCGGCTACAGCATCCGTATTCTTGCCTGGACAGTTGGCGACATTGATTCCGCAGTTGCTGGCAGTCTCCAGGTCAATGGTGTTGACGCCGGCACCAGCCCGGATGATCAGCGACAGGGATGATGCCGTGTTTATAGTGTCAGCGGTGACTTTGGTGGAGCGGACTACCAGGATTTCGGCATCTCCGATTTCTGACGGCAGATCTTCGGCCTTGAGATCGGGATTAAATATGACCTCAGCACCGCCGGTTTGGAGTTGATGGATTGCCTTGTCAGATAATTTGTCAGCGACCAGTACCTTCATGTGCGTTGCCCCTTTTCTTAAAAAGAAGTCTCTGCCGGAATGACCGTTTGTCTATGAGTGAAAATTATATGAAGTCCGGGTGAATAATAAAGGAAATATCCAGTGGAAAGTTCGAGTTATGCCCAGACCACCAGCCCGGTTTCGTACTTGGTCCCGATACAGGGGTGTACCGGAATAATACGGATACCGTATTTGTACTGACCAGGAACGTCCGGAGTGAATGTTCCTTCAAATGTCAGGATCCCGTCCTGGTCATGGGTGCATTTCATTTCTGAAAAAATGAACTTCTCTTCTGCGGTATCGGTTAGGTTTTGAATGAATATTTCCGGCACAACTTCTTCGGTATTCAGTTGTCCTTTGTCGATCTTCATCCACACCTTGAGTGCGTCACCGAGTCCAACCAGGTCACCGGTGATGCCGTTTATTCGGATTTCAAGAATGTGAAGCGACGAGAACCTGGACGGTATGGTCTTTTTCCAGGCAGCCAGTTCAGCGGCTTTCTTGAAGTTGTCGGCGCAAAGTTTACGGAATCGAACCGCAGCGGGTCCATACATCTGTACGGCATAATCCCGAACCATCCGGTCGGTGTTGAACTCCGGGAGTACGGTTCGAATCGATTCAACCATCATGCGGACCCATGCCTCCGGGATTCCATCGGTGTTCCTGCGGTAAAAGTCCGTAACAATATTGGAGGCAATCAGATTGTAAAGACTCTCTGCGTCAATGGCCTTCTGCTGCTCGGGATCCGGATATTCCTGTCCGGTTCCGATGGCCCATCCGTTCTGGCGGTTGCAGGCCTCATCCCACCAGCCGTCGAGAATGCTGCAGTTAATCACGCCGTTGATAGCCGCCTTCATACCGCTGGTACCACTGGCCTCCTTGGGGCGTACTGGATTGTTGAGCCATACGTCCGAGCCGGAAAGCATATGCCGGGCAATGCCGATATGGTAATTTTCAAGGAAAATGATCTTGCCGAGGAAGTCATCGCTCTTGGACAGCTGAACCAGCGTCCGGATCAGTTTCTGGGCTTCTTTGTCTGCCGGGTGAGCCTTGCCGGCAAAGAGCAGCTGAACGGGATGATCACTGTTGGAAAGAATCTCCAGCAACCGGTCCGAGTCATGCAGTGCCAGCAGCGGACGTTTGTACGTGGCAAAGCGTCGGGCGAAGCTGATGGTGAGCGCACGAGGGTTCAGACGCTTTTTGAATTCTTCAATCAAAGACGGCGATTCGCCTTCACGGAGCCAGCTTTGCTGGATTGCAGACTTGATATACTCAAAGAGGCGGTCTTTGAGGATGTTGTGGCTCTTCCAAAGGGCTTCCTGGGGGATCTTTTCCGCTCGTTCCCATTTGATTTTATCGGATATCAACGGCCGATTGAAATTGAATCCGCCGTAGGTTTCCAGCAGCGATCGAATTTCATCAGCCAACCAGGACTGTGAGTGGACGCCGTTGGTGATATGGTCAATGGGGACTTCCTCTGGCAAAAAACTCAGCCAGTTTTTGTGCCACATTTTTCGACTGACATCGCCATGCAGACGGCTGACTCCGTTTCGTCCGTTAGAAAGCTTGAGTGCGAGCAGGGTCAGGTCAAAGGGGCCGGCTTCTCCAGCATTGACGTGACCGAGATTCCAGAACTGTTCCCATTCGATGGATGAATTCTGAATGTAATTCCGGAAATAATTCTCGATCAGGGGTTTCTCAAAGTGTTCGTTACCAGCTTCCACCGGGGTGTGTGTAGTAAATACACTGGAGCTTCGAACGGCTTCCCGGGCTGTATCAAAATCCAGGTTCTGTTCTGTCATATGATTGCGAATCCGTTCAATCAGCAGAAAGGCTGAATGACCTTCGTTCAGGTGATAGACGGCAGGGGTGATATTGATTTCACGAAGCAGTCGCGCACCGCCGATTCCGAGGATGATTTCCTGTTCGATGCGCTCCCGACTGCCTGAGTCATAGAGCTTGGACGTAATACGGCGATCCGTCGGAGAGTTTTTATCAATATCCGTATCCAGAAAATAGAGGGTTGTGCGGCCAACCGACGCTTTCCATATCTGCGCCAGTACCGTGCGGCCGGGCATGTCAATCCGAACAATTGTGCGTTCGCCTTTTTTGTCGGTCAGAATGTCTACCGGCATTTGGGCAAGGTTGTTTTCCTCAAATTCAGCGATTTGATCACCGTTGCGGTTGATGCGTTGTTTGAAATATCCGTATTTGTAAAGCAGACTGATGCCTATGGTCGGCAGGTTCAGGTCACTGCAGGATTTCATGTGGTCACCGGAGAGAACCCCGAGTCCGCCCGAATAGGTGGTAATGGTTTCGTGGATACCAAATTCCATGGAAAAATAGGCTACAGGGTGTTCCAGTGTAATAATGTCTGCGACTTCTGATATCGCATGGCTGTGAGCGTTCTTGTACGATCGAAAGGTTTTGAGCAGTTGTCGATAAGATGTCATGAATGCGTCGTTATGAACGATCTCTTCCAAACGGTCTTTGTGGATGTATTCAAGCAGTGCAACCGGATTGTGTTCGACATACTCCCACAGCAGCGGATCCAGGCGGGAGAAAAGTTTGGTGATATTCGAATTCCATACCCACCAGAGATTGTACGCCATTTCCCGGAGATCCTTAAGCTCTTTCGGCAGATTGGATACAACCGCAAAAGAACGGAACCGGGGCTGCATGGAATTGGAGCCTGGAAAGATGGTTTGGGCTTCCTTGGCTTTATGACGGACGCCTTCGAGGCGGATCGTTTTGGATTCACGGGCACATTTATAGGCTGCCAGGTAGTGGGGGTAGAAGGTGTCCCATCCGGCTTTTTCAGCAATGGCGCGTGCTCCGGATTTCTGGCGACGGACTTCTGCAGCGTCCCAGGACAGGAGTTGTTCTATAATGCTGGTCATTTGTTCAATGCAGGCTGTATCTTCTGCCGTAAGGCGGTTGAGTATGAAAATACCAGGGATGTCTGTGCCGCAGGTATCTGCAGCCCATTTGCCAAAACCGGCCCGGTCGGTTGTCAGGGCCGGGACTGAAAGGGCCAGACTTTCATGCGGAGTGTATCCCCAGGGCTCGTAGTTGGATGGGTAGACGTTCAGATCACACCCGCGGATTACGTCGTAGTATTCCTTGTCCAGGACACCGTCGTTGCCGTCCAGCTGCGCGGGCACAAAGATGACCTTGCATTTGTCTTCCGTACTGTTGTTTAAGCGGTTCCGTCGGCAGGAGGTGATGATGGGGTCCTGATCTCCGTCACCCACATGGTGGGTGGAAATGCCGGAGTATCGTTTAAGACGGGAGAGCGAGTCCTTCATCCGGATCATGGTCTCTTCATTGACGCCGACTTGTCCGCCCATAACAAGGAGCAAGGCGACCAACTGTCGAGAAGAACCCGATTCCTTCATGCGCTGATTCAGCTGGCTCAAGCTCTCCAGCAGAATATCGATTCCCTTGTTATGAAATTCATAACGTCCAGAGATGGAAATCAGGCAGGTCTGGTCCGACGGCAGTTCCTTTTCAAGAAAACGGGAAGCAAACTCGACAAGTTCGGTATGTGATTTGTAAAAAGAATCCGTATCCGTTGTGTAGTCTGGAATGTCCTCGTAATTGAATCCATTCGGCGTGACAATGTCCGGCTTGACACCCAGAAGCGTCTGGGCTTCCATGGCGGTGATGTCGCTGACCGTAGTAAAGCAGTCGGCCTCTCGGGCACTGACTGATTCCATGGAGTGCTTGGCCGTAATGTTGCATTTCCTGGCTTCTGCTACCGGGTCAATGGTTTCCAGTCCGGAGTAAATGTCCCTTCCGGATCCGGAGAGGGAACGTCCCAGAATGGTGGCATGGGTAGTAAAAACCGTATTGACGCTGGGAAGATTTTTACGGAGATGGAGCAGACCGGCGCCGGTCATCCATTCATGGAAGTGAGCGAAAATAGCAGATTCAGCCGGGATGTCCCGGCAGATTTCCTCAATCACCATGCCGCAGGCGGTGCTGAAGAGCACCGGTTCAACGTAGTCCCAGCTGCCGAACATGGAGTCCACACCAAAATCTTCCCACAGGTTATAAAAGAGGTTGTCGTGGCTGGGAAAGGCTTCTTTGAAGTCTACGAGCAGACAGATGGGGGATCCTTCAATCATCCACCGACCGGGACGTACATGAATTTTCTTGTTCTTCAGTCGATCCAGTGCAGTCTGGAGCTGCGGTATATCCTCATCCTGGAATTCAGGATGCCGATCGAGCAGTGGTCCGATGGTGATATAGTTCTTGCTGAAAGCCGCAACCGCGGACTTGGCTTTACTGCGGATCACCGTATTGATTCCGCCAACTTTGTTGCAGACTTCCCACGATACTTCAAAGAGATGCCGTGGGGGTTTTTTAATGGCTTTCATTCTCCCGGGTTTGAAGACAGCGCAGGAT
>CAZGEP010000002.1:0-83277 GCA_964524955.1 uncultured Planctomycetota bacterium
CCGTCTCCGGAAGTACAGTATTTAAACGCATCCGTGCGAACGGTCTTCCAGCTGCTGCGAAACGGATTTTTGGATTCCATGTAGATGGACTTTCTGGGCTCGGTCTCCTCTTCCAGCAGAAGCGGTCGCATGGAGCGTCCCTGCATAAAGGGTGGTGTCTGCACACCGCAGAAGTCCAGAATGGTGGGCGCAATATCCACGGCTTCGACCAACGCCTTTTCTTTTCGGCCCACAGTACCGGCGCCGGGCGCAGACAGAATCAGCGGCACATGAATGCAGCTGTCATACCCCGGATTTCCTTTTCCGGTATTTCCATGATCCCCCAGGTGATCGCCGTGATCCGAAGTAAAAATAAGCAGTGTGTTTTCCATCTGGCCGGTCTCCTCCAGGCATTTCATAATGCGGCCGACCTGGTCGTCCACATGACTGACCAGCGCATAGTAATACGCACGAATCTTCTGCCACTCTGCATCACTGAATCCATAGTGTTTTCTTTCCTCTTCATTCATGGCAGGAAGCGGCATCTCACTCTCATTATACATCTGAACAAATCGTTCCGGCGGGTTGACCGGACAGTGCGGTGCGTAGAATCCGGCAATGCAAAAAAAGGGTTCTGAATGGCTGCGATTGAGAAACTCAATGGTTTCGGATGCCACAAAGGCGCTGTGCGTCAAGTCTTCGCGTCCGCGAAAGACATAGGGTTCATGCGTTCCGCGCGGTTCTTTGTCCATTGGCGGTCCATCCCATGAAGGCGGGGTACTGCAACGGCACTTCTCGACCTGGGCCGGATCATTCATTTCCACCCATTTAATATACGCATCATCATAGCAGCCGGGCTCGTCTGAGAGAATCATGGTGTCAAAACCGTACGAGGGATGGGGTTCGCGATGATCCCGGTTGGAATGATTCTTAAAATGAAGCTTGCCGATATTTGCGGTATGATATCCGCAGCCTCCCAGAATCGTAGCCAGGGTGGGCGTGGTTTCGTCCATTTCAATGCCGTTCCAGGCACATCCGACGGAGGATGGATATTGTCCGGAGAGCATGCTCTGGCGACTGGGCATGCAGACCGGATTATTGCAGAACGCGTTCTCAAAGAGAACGCCCTGTTTGGCCAGTCGGTCCAGATTGGGTGTTTTCATATAGGAATAACCGGCAGCTGCAATCGTATCCCATCGCTGCTGGTCAGTATACATAAGAAGAACATTCGGTCGATTCACTTGAGTCTCCCCGAAGCAGTTTCATAAAATGATTTATATTCATTTCCTTAGTTTTATTCCAGATTCTAATCCGGAATCATTCGTTTTCAATACAAAAGATTTTATTTGTCAACGACAAGAACGAAAAACGGCTTGTGCTTCTTTTCACATTTTTCGCGTTCTCTGCAGTTATTAAAAAACGATACCGAATCAAAGCATGGAGTTGTTAAACACCTTCTGCGTGTTTATGCAGAATACTTGCAATCAGGGTTTGATAGGGAATCCCTTCTCTAACTGCTTCGCGCTGCAGGTGGATAAGGTCCCGCTCCGGAAGGCGAATATTGATCCGCTTGTTTTTCTTAAGCGTATTCCCGGCGATATCTTTGTGCCGGGCGACTTCCTTCTTAACATTCGGGACGGATTTCAATTTGCCGGCTTCAAAGGCATCCAGGATTTCTTTTTCTTCTTTCGTCAGCTTCATGCGTCACCTCTTTTCCCAAGATAGGCTTTCGTAGCCTTACGGCTGGGTATAATTGTCTTCAGGAATACCATATCCTCGCTTTCAACAAACGGGACAAGATAAACATAATTGTCTATGTCAACCAGGTATATTCTCTGGTTGGGATACCGCTTTTTATTCGGATGAGGAACGATATTCAGAATATCGCCTCTTTCAATATACAGGACGACCTCTTCAAATGAAATATGCCGTTCCCGCTTCAGCATTTTATTTTTTTCAGAATCCCAATCAAAGATCTTCATAAATAGATTGTAGCCCAATGTATGCCTTTTGTCAACAGCCTTTTTCATTTTCAAGCAAAGAGGAAAAGAACTGATTTCCAGTCAACGATATCTACAGAAAAACTTCTTTAGCATTATCTCACCACAGAGATCACCGAGACCACAGAGAACTGATTAACCCAATTAACAAATACCGAATAACAGATCTTTAGAACCAGAAGCCCTTTCCATTTGGAACCGGATTTCAGCAGAACCCGGTCCCCGGGCTGGAGCGGCTTTTTGTTGATCTTCTCAAATGACTTCCACGCCGCCGCAGCATCACTCCCCCCACCTGAATCCAGATAATAATCCACTGCCGAAATATTTCTGCCTGTACGTTTCTTCCACTGTTTGATTTCCCTCATAAATATATCCGCGCCCCCTGCGGTTAATGAGCAGTTTTTCGTGTAGTTTGTGTTTTTCGTGGTTAATATTTTAAATCAGCTCTCTGCTTTTTGTTCGTGAGCCCTGCGGCTATTAAACCGTTCTCAGTTCACTATCGACTATAGACCATAGACCATCAACCACAGGTAACACCCTTCACTGAAGTTACTTCTTTCCCAGGCAGACCAGGCTGCCGTTTTCAAGGGCAATGACTATTTTTCCATTTGCAACGGCCATGCCGTCAAAGAGCGGCGCGTGTTCGAGTTCAAGCTCTGAGAGCTTCTGGCCGGTATGCGCGTCAACGATCCAGAGGAGTCCGGCCTGGGGCTTTGTCTTGTGCACGATTGACTCCGGCTTTTTGTCCGGCCATCCTGCAGCCAGAAGAACGTTCTTTTTTGCATCTTCCGGATGGACTGCTGTTACCAGCGCCCGTATCTGCATGGGAACGTTCTTCATCCATTGATATCTGCTGATTCTGTCGCCGCGTGCTGAACGAAATGTCCATGCCGGCGCTTTGGGCCCGGACTTCTGTTTATTGTACCCCCGGGTGGCAAAGAGCAGCGTTCCGTATGGAAATTCGTTTTTCTTATATTTATTGTATCCGGGAATCAACAGCTTACCTATACTGGTTTTGGATGCGAGAAATTTTTTACCAATATGATATCCGCTCCGCGTTCCATAGACCATGTTTCCACGAAAAGCCAGAAGGTGTCCGTGAACCTGCCGGTAACGCCAGATGGTGCGGTCAAAGAGATGGGAATCCAGAAACCCGGCTTCCGGAGCCAGGACAGCGTCACGGTGGTGTTTTCCGGCTCCGGGAAAATGGCAAATTTGACAGCCGCGCAGAAAAAGACCTTTTCCATCACTTGCCGGAACATCATTCTGATACGGGCCTCTCCTTTTCATTCCCTTGCCCGCCCATTTTCCGGTCGCCGCGTTCCAGGCACTCAGGGTGATGCCCTTGTCCAGGTACCGGGAGTAGCCTGCAGAGGTATAAACCAGCGGCGGTTTCTTTTCCGTTCCAGGATGCACAAAAACAGAACCGTGAACTGGCCAGGCAGATTCGGGACGCCCGCTTGAACCGATCATCCGGTCTTCACGCGCTGCCCGCCTGCACCATGCCAGGGCTCCGTCTTCAGCACGTATACAGGTAACTCTTCCGTCCCTGGATCCGAAGAAGAGGTATCCGCGAAAAAAAGCTGGCGGTGAATCCACTGCACCATAGGTATGAAAAAACCAGATTTTCTTGCCGCTTTGCGCCTCAAGACAGTGAATTGTATTGGCATCAATTTCCGACACATATATCCGTCCGCCCTGAATCACGGGAGCAGAAACCCGACTGCCTGTCTTTACTTTCCAGAGACAATTGGGTGCAATCGCTGCCGAAGAAGGCGTAGAGGCACTTCGATAACCGTCGTGACGGTACATCGGCCAGTCTTTTGATGATTCGTTATCCGAAGGTTTCAGAAGTTCAGCAGCGGATTCATACGCAGGGCCGGTTTCCAGCGGTTCGCCCTGTTTGCGTGGTTTCCGGTCGGAGACCACGGCAAAGAATCCGCTGATTTTTCTTCCTGGTAACAGCGGCAGGGATGAGGCGGTACATAAACCATACCGTTGGCCGGCATGATCCCGTACTGACACATTCCACGAATCCACCGATTTTTGCTGGTTCGATTTTTCAGGGACAGGTCTATGAATTCCATGCCTCTTTTGCCTGTAATAATGTATCGGGACGTGGCCTTGTTCCGAAAGCAGCGGTGGTGGTGACCCGCGGTCCATGCCTTGTTTATTGAAAAACTCTTTTGCACCTTGCCGGTTTTCAGGTCACGAGCTTCGTACCGGCCGTAATGGTCACTGACGTATCCCCAGCAGTATTTGTAGTTTTTTCGAGTTTTTTTAACCACCTCTTTTTTCTGCTCTTCGGTGAGTTCAGGCACACTCCACACCCATACCATATTGTTGATAACAAAAACATCGCCCGCGAAATTGAATCCTTTGCTCATCCGGCAGCTCCACAGTTCTTTTCCGTCCAATGCGGCAAAAGCAGTCAGCTTGTCAACGCCCCCGACCAGTATAATATTGTCTTTCGCCAACACGGTAACCGACCAGAACGGACTGGATGTCACAGGAACGGAGTAGGGTTTCGTCCACACCGGAATGCCGTTCTCAGCATCGAGTGCTGTAACGTTCTCTCTGGTAACAAAAAAAACGCGGCCTGCGGAAATTGTTGCGCTGAGCGGCAATATACCGGATACTTTTTCTGTATCCAGCTTCCAAAGGCTTTTACCGCTCTGCGTGTCTATAGCTGTCAGTGCGCGCGGGGTTCTCAGGTGAATTCCCCGTTTGTTGGATGCATCCGAAGGGTCACCGGCTTTGCGTACCGCGAGCAGCATTTTGCCGGAGACCAGAATTCCCTGAGTATCTGCGGTATCTTTGTACTCAGTGAGGATTTTGCCGGTCTCCGCGTCCAGTACGGAAACGGGTTTTCCGTATCCGAGCGTAACATAAACCCGGTCGTCAACGGCAACAAGACGTCGCGGCAAATGGGTGGGCCCCTGACGAAAGGGACGGGATAAGGGTTCCCATGCCTTGATTTCCCTCTCCCAGAGTCTGACCCCGCTCCAGGCGTCCCGGGCGATCAGCCTCCACACACTGGGCAGATGAACGAGTCCGGCAACGCCCTTGTCTTCAATGGTAAAGAGCCGGCCAGCGGCGGTAACCATCGCACTCATGCTGGCCACCTGTTCGTGGCTGCGTCCCCAGGCCGGTCCGTTTGTCCACTGTATGGCATGAGGCGGTCCCGCGGAGTGGTCTTCCGCAACCGCGTTGTTGTCCGGACCATGCAGAAAATGGGTCCACTCGTCGACTCCTTTGGAAGGAGGTTTGCGCACGATTTCCACTTTTTCTCCGCGGATAAAGCATACCGCGCCCAGAGGCGCAACCACGCGCATGATCTCCTCACGAGGTACGGCTGTATCCGCACTGCAGATTAAGAGCCGGACCAGGTTGTCCACATAGGGCAGGCTGTTTCCGCGAAGCCGGTCTATGGTAATTTTTTCTGCAAGTCCGGCCGCGTAGACATGAGCGGCGGTCTTGCGGGCGTCTGCGTCCGCAGCAACCAGCCCATGTACATGAAATGCACCGGAACGGGCCAGGGCCATACAGATATCTCCATCTCCACAATCCGCATGAACTGCAAGTCCGCCGCGAATGCCGGTATCGTTGATGATTTTCTCAGCCATACTGACAGCGGTCTTTGAGGGAGCAGGGGTTGTTTGTTTTGTCTCTGTTTCTGCTCTGCCTGCGACTGCAAGGCAAAGCAGGCAAATAACTGTGCTGATCAGCATCCCGGTTGCTGTTTTTCCTGGATGGATATTCATATTGGATCTCCAATCACTGTGTATGTTGTTTAAAATGGAACCGTGCCGGTCTCGTCCAGCGGATAGTTCCATGCTTCTGTATACTCTTCGCCTTTTCGAAATTCATCGCTGGTTGCTTTCAGACGCTCGGAAAGTTTTTCCTCCAGCTCACGGACAAGCTCCGCACTGTCCGGATCCTCAATCAAATTTTTCTGCTGAAAGGGATCTGCGATATTGTTATAAAGTGCCCAGGGACCGTCAAGATTTCGAACATATGTATGCGTCTTTGTACGAACGCCTCGGTACTCAAAACCGCCGTGCTTTCTTGCCCACTCACCGAACGGATGGTAGTTTGCGATCAGGGCTGCGTCATTGGAGACATCTTCATTGCCACGGATATACCCGGAGTGGTCGGTTCCTTCCACCGAATTTGGAATGGATAGTCCACAGAGTCCGAGCAGCGTGGGCATAATATCCGGTGCATTGAAGAGAATGTCTGTTTCCGAAGGCTGAATGCCGGGAGCTTTAAGCAGGAAGGGAACCAGGATGGATTCTTCAAAAGGTTTCTGCTTGCGCCGGTGTCCGTGAGAGCCGTGCATGTCGCCGTGATCGGAGGTGAAAATCACCAGGGTATCCTCGACCAGTTTCTTCTCTTCCAGTGTTTGGAGCAGGCGGCCCATGTATTCATCAAGCGCCGAGATATGCGCATAGTATCCGGCCAGGTCTTCGGCTGCCTTCTCGCGTGCATCGTCGGGTACGTTGGGGCGAAGGGTTATATTTTCAGGTTTGTACATCTTCCGGAATTCCTGCGGTGCGGTCTGGTACGGGCTGTGCGGCGGCCCCCAGGAGAGCATGAGAAAAAAGGGATGGTCGGTGTTGTGCTTGGAGATGTATTGGATCGCATCCGCTGTCTGGGCCTGCGCGTCATATCCTTCCCACATTTTCTGCTCTTCGCAGTTGTTGTCGTAATACGGAGACTCGTTGTACTGGTGCGTGCATTCCAGCACTTTCCAGTAGTCAAACCCCTGCCGGTGTTCAGGCGGAATGTAGCTGGTTCTGCCCCGACCGTTCAGATGCCATTTGCCGATATAAGCAGTGTCATAGCCTGCGCCTGTAAAGCAGTCGGCAATGGATGGGCACCGATGCTCCAGGTGAACATCGTTGACAAAGACACCGTGAGTCAGCGGATACTGCCCGGTAATCAGGCTTCCGCGGCAGGGAGAGCAGACCGGGCAGTTGGATATGGCGTTGGTAAAACAAAAACTCTGTTCGGCCAGACGGTCAAGGTTGGGTGTGGAGACCTGGGTATTTCCATGAAAACCGGTTGCCTGTGCGCGCATCTGATCTGCAAAAACAAACAGTATATTGGTCTTTTTCAATGGACAGCTCCTGTACGGAATTTTAAGGGGGTTTTTCCTGTATGCTTTCTGAAAAGACGGATAAAGTATCCCGGATCACTGTAGCCACAGATGCGGGCGATCTCGGATACAGTCAGGTTGGCGGTTTTGAGAATCTCCGAGGCCATCTCCAGCCGACGACTGTTGATATAGGCTTTAAGCCTCTGACCGGTATGCTTGCGGAAGAAATGAGAGAGATAGTCTGCGGAACAGTGCATGCGTCTGGCCAGGGATGCTACATTGAGTTCAGCGTCGGAAATTCTGGCCTCTACCAGCTGTTTGCACATGGCAATGGTTGGATGGTCGGAGGTTTTTTCCGGCCGGCCTGAGACCATGATAATATAGATCTCTGCAAAGAAGGCTAACATCAGTCCTTTGACAGCACTCCGGGATTCATCGGTCTTCAGCCAGTACATATCAATCATGTCATTGCAGTACCGGGCATACTTTCTTCCATCGCGAACCCGGTAGGATTCCGCACGCTGAGCGCTGGGAAAGTGAGACCTGGACCTGGCTTCCCCGGCAACATGCAGTGCCACCTCTTTATGCCGGAACGAAACCACCAGGTTGGAAAAAGGGGTTTCTTCTGCATACACATATTCATCATGAGGTACTCCCGGCGGAACAATGCAGATCTCTCCGGGAGTCAGGCGAATGGATTCATCCGGCATGTTCATTTCTGAAACACCGCCCAGCTGGATAAACATCTCCGGTAGATAATGAAAATGCTTTCCCTGAAGCATCTTCATCTCTCCTCCCGGAGAAGGAATTCTCAGCATGTTCATGTCATCGCAGGACTGAAGCTGACAGATCCAGTGTTTGAAGATTTCCTGAAAGGGTTGGGAATATATATTGGGATGTTTTACAGTTGAATTGGACGCCATCTAAGATATTTCTTATTTAAATAGGTAAATTCCAATTGAAATATGGCAATTCTCCTACTATTATTATATAATATAATACGTTGAAGTGAAAGCGTAAAAGTATGAATTATCGGTTTTTTACTATTTCTGGAGGCAATCATGTCGGATAAAATCAAGGTTACGGTATGGAATGAAGGTGTGCATGAAAAGAAAAACGAAAAAGTCAAAGCCCTGTATCCGGACGGAATGCACAAGGTCATTGCGGATTTTCTTCAGAAAAACGATGACATGGAGGTTCGCACCGCCACACTGGATGAGCCCGAACACGGTCTGACCGATGAGGTTCTGAAGAACACAGATGTCATGACCTGGTGGGGTCATGTGGCACACAACAAGGTTGATGATGCCATTGTGAAAAAAGTTCAGAACCGTGTTCTTGAGGGAATGGGACTGATCGTGCTTCATTCCGGACACTTCTCCAGGATCTTCCAGACCCTGCTGGGTACTCACTGCTCACTCAAATGGCGTGAAGTTGCTGAAAAGGAACGCCTGTGGAATATCGAACCCTCGCATCCCATTACCCGGGGAATCGGTGAATACATTGAAATTCCGAACACCGAGATGTACGGTGAACGCTTTGATATCCCCACGCCGGACAAGGTGATTTTTATCTCATGGTTTGAAGGCGGCGAGGTTTTCCGCAGCGGCTGCACCTGGCAGCGCGGACACGGCAAGATCTTTTATTTCCGGCCCGGTCATGAAACCTATCCGATCTTCTACAATGAACAGGTAATGAAAGTCATTGAAAATGCCGTACGCTGGGCCAAACCGTCGGTATGTATTCCAATGACCTGTCCGAACGTGGAAGCCCTGGAAACCATCAGCCCCAAGCAAGGCGACTTCGGCAAGGCCGGCGTTCAGCAGGTATAAGCAGCGGCTTTGGGCTCGACGCTAAGAGTAACAGGACAAACAATCATTTATTAGGATGGGTACACAATGAAAAAATATCGTGTCGGAGTTGTCGGACTTGGTATGGGACAGGGACACATCCGAAGCTTTCAGAGTCACCCGAACAGTGACGTGGTTGCCATTACAGATGTCAATGAAGATCGGCTTAAAGAAATCGGCGAGAAATTCGGTATCAAGGCCCGGTACACGGATCACAGTAAGATGCTGGCTGAGGAAGACCTGGACATCGTCGGCGTGGCCACTCCGAACATCTTTCACAAACCCATTACCATTGAAGCGCTGGAAGCCGGCTGCCACGTGCTCTGCGAGAAACCCATGGCCATGAACGCGCAGGAAGCTGAAGACATGCTGGCCGCTGCCAAAACGGCGGACCGGAAACTCATGATCAACTTCTCCTTCCGTTTCAAGCCCCAGTCCTGGGCCATCAAGCGACAGGTGGAAAGGGGACGTATCGGCGACGTCTACATGGCCCGTACCCTGTGGCACCGCAGAAGAGGCTTTCCCGGATTCGGCGGATGGTTCGGCCAGAAGGACAAATCCGGCGGCGGCCCGCTCATTGACCTGGGTGTTCACCGCCTGGACCTGGCGCTATGGTTCATGGGATATCCCGAACCCACATACGTACTGGGCAGCACCTACAACCATATCGGCAAGCGGGTATCCAAAGAAGAGGGCAAGAAATACGATGTCGAGGACCTGGCTGCCGCGTTCATCAAGTTCAAAAACGGCGCCTGCCTGATCCTTGAAGCCTCGTGGGCCGCAAATATCCAGCAGAAAGAACACATGAAGACCCGCCTCTTCGGCACCAAAGGCGGTGCCCTTAACTATAATCTGAACGGCGGGTATGACTTTGGCACCGACCTGTACGTGGAAGAGGACGGCTGCCAGTTTGACATGAAACTGAACAGTAAAATGGGTATCAAGGACGCACCGCCCACCGCCATGCACAACATGGTGGACTCCCTGGTCACAGGCAATCCCAATACCGCAACCGGTCAAGAGGGGCTGATTGTAATGAAACTGCTCGATGCCATCTACAAAAGCGCGGAAACCGGAGAACCGGTGAAAATCTCCTGAAAAAAGGAATCTGTATGCATAAAGAAAGGCTCTGTACATAACAGAGCCTTTCTTTTTTAAACATCACTTCAAAATAACTTTCGCAAAAAATATTATTCCTTTGATATTTAATCGCTATATGCTAATATATATTTATATATTAACATGCTCTAATATATTATCATGGATATTTTTTCAGCAATCAGCGATAAAACCAGACGAACAATCCTTGACAAACTGCGAAACGGTGAAATGGCGGTAAGTGAACTGGGGCGGCAAATCCCGATCTCTCAATCCGCACTTTCTCAGCATTTGGCCATACTCCGCCGGGCCGATCTTGTTCTTCCCAGGCGTAGTGGACGATGTGTTTATTACAGACGCAACCGAACACCAATACAGGACGATCAGATCCAATGGCTGAAAGATTTTACTGCAATACACCTGAACACCAGCAACTCCATGGCTGAGCAGATGAGAGCCAAGCGCAAACGCATGCGGGCGGATGCCCGGAAACTCAAGCCTGCCCAACGGATGAAACGATTCATCCAGCTTCAGCAAGCTGCTGAGAAAATGCTCAAAGAAAGTGGAAACATGGATGAATTTATCCGCCGCAATCACAGCAAAAGAAGGAGGTCACAAACAGATGGACTGCCACCCCATGAAACTCTTTGACCACCTTCACGAACACGACGTTTCCTTTCTCATCATCGGTGGCCATGCAGTCAATTTCCATGGATACATTCGTGCTACCGAAGACGCGGATATCATTATCGAAAAAACTCCGGAAAATGAAGAGAATCTGCTTCGGGCCTTAACCGAAATACACGCACACTGGATTACAGATACTATAGATAAAGAGACCGGTATCGAAAAGACCGCGGCCGTAACGGCATCCTGCATCCGCGCGAATCACCTGATGATGCTGACTACCGACCTTGGCTATCTGGACATATTCGATTACATTCCCGGATTTCCGCAAACACCGGTCCGTGACGTTTTCAATGACTGTGAGCATTACAATCAACTGAAGATTATCTCTTTGAAATGGCTCCGAAAAATCAAAGAGGCTTCCGCGCGCCCCAGAGATATGGACGATCTGGACAATCTGGGATTATGATATATTGCGTGGAAAACCGGATTAAAGGACTGCAACCTGCAAACCGGGTAACAGCCAGCCGCTTTTGCAGTCAGCTATAGACTGTCAACCATAGACCATCGACTGAAGTTATCCTTTCCTGCAGCGACACCTTTCTACTTTTTCTCCCGTGCGCGGCGGGCGGTGAGCTCTCCCTTGAGAAACTTGACCTGCTGTACGATCGGCCGTTTAGACGGACACTGATAGGCGCAGGTTCCGCACTCAATGCAGTCCAGGGCATTTACCTGATCATACATGTCTTCGTTTCGGGATTCGGCTGCGATGCTGATCAGGCTTGGGACCAGGTTCGCTGGACAGCCCTGAACGCATCGGCCGCAGCGGATGCAGGGGCCGGATTCTTTTTCGGGTTCGCCATCCAGCACAAGGATGCCGGACGTACCTTTGATGACCGGCACTGAAAGATCAAACTGGGCCAAGCCCATCATGGGACCGCCCAGGATCACGCGTCTGGCCCGGTCTTTACGCCTGGATTTGTTGAGCAGAAAATCCACAGGCGTTCCAATGCGGGCGATCAGGTTCGCCGGGTCCACCACTCCCTCACCGGTTACGGTAACGGTTCGAATGTACAGCGGCTCATTAAACCGGCAGGCACGGTAGACAGCACTGCACGTCCCCACGTTATCAACCAGAGCGCCGGCATCCATGGGCAGTCCGCCGGAGGGTACTTCCCGGCCGAGCAGAGCGGAAATCAGTTGCTTCTCTGCTCCCTGTGGATACTTGACCTCCAGCTGTTCGACCTCGACATCGTCTCCAGCATGTTCGCTCATTATTTTATACGCCTCAGGTTTGTTGGCTTCAATGCCGATAATGATCCGTTTGGCAGAGACTGCTCTGGCAATCAGGCGCGCGCCTTCTATGATTTCCTGAGGTTTTTCGCGCATCAGACGATCATCGCATGTCAGGTACGGTTCACACTCTACACCGTTTACAATCAGGGTATCAATGGGCTTTTCTTTGGGCGGAGAGAGTTTGACATGGGTGGGAAAGGTTGCTCCACCCATACCCGCAATACCGGCATTACAGACGATGTCAATAATTTCTTTAGGTGTTAATGCTGATGTATCCCTCTCTTCACCAATGCCGGGTTCTGCGGTGTAGTTGTAATCATTTTCAACGACTACGGTATCGCACTTTCGTCCCATGGCATTGATTCGCTTTTCGACTGCTTTCACTTTCCCGGACACGGAACTGTGAACCGCAGCAGAGACAAATCCGCCTGCTTCAGCCAGTACAGTGCCGACCCTGACGTCATCTCCCTTTTTGACTGCAACCTGGGCCGGCGCACCGATGTGCATGCTGACCGGAAAATAGAGAAGCTCGGGCACGTCAGCTTCTACAAATTCTTTGTCTTTTGCAAGGTGCTTTCCGTCCGGGGGATGAACACCGCCGCTAAATGTCCTAAGGCTCATTGGGGAATACTCCGTATATAATTTGAGGTCACTGAACGATACTACACCTGTTTTTTACTGTACCGGCTCCGAGACATTCTCCGGTTTTTTCTTCTTCCTGATCTGCGGCTTGTGGTAAATGCCCCTGTCTTTGCGTTTCTGCCTGAAATCGCCGATCGCGTTTGTCGGGCATTCTTTAACGCATTTACCGCAGGAAATGCATTTTTCATAATCAATCCTGGATAAAAAGTCATTCACGTGAATCGCGTCCACGGGACAGGCTTTCTCGCATTTTTTGCATCCAATACAGCCGACATCGCAGGCAGCCTTGACATCCCTGCCCTTGTCCAGTGAACTGCACAGTACATGCACACTGGAAAAGAGCGGAATCAACTCGATCAGGTTGCGGGGGCAGGCTTCCACGCATTTGCCGCAGGCTACGCATTTTTCCTCGATGACATGCGGAAATCCGTCCTTCATTTCCAGGGCATCGAACGGACAGACGCTGACGCATGTTCCAAGCCCCAGACAGCCGAAAGTACATTGCGTAAAACCTCCCTGGATCAGGTTTGCGGCCCGGCAGTCCGGTTCACCCACATAATCAAAGCGGTTTTTCGCGTTTTTGCCGTTGCATTTGATGACGGCCACACTCTTTACACCCTCTTCCACAACCACGCCCATAATTCCGGCAATGGCAGTCGCTGTGTCCGGTCCGCCGGGGGCGCAGGCATCCGGCGGAGCTTCTCCCCTGGCAATAGCTTCCGCATACGCCGCGCAGCCGGCAAAACCGCAGCCGCCGCAGTTGGCACCGGGCAGGGCTTCTTCGATTTCTTCAACACGAGGGGCGGCCTCTGTTCCAAATACGCGGGAGACAATGGCAAGCACAATGCCGAAGATTCCGCCAATGACTGCCAGTACTGTGAGTGTTGTGTGAATCGTAGGTTCAGTCATCTTCTCAGTTCTCCAAAATTATTGATCTACGCGTTGCCTGAAGAAGCGGGCCAGTTGTCTGGCCTGCACTTCATATGAGTACGTTTGAACCGCTGTCTGTCTGGCATTTTTCCCCATTCTTTTGAGAACATCGGGTTCGGCTGTGAGCAGTTCTTTGAGCACAGACGCCCAGTTATCCCTGACCAGCCGCCCGTTTTCCCGATCAACAATAACATCGTTATTCATGCCGACTGCGGTTCCTGCCGGCACAATGCCTGATGCCATATACTGCAGGAGTTTATAAGCGCATTTACCCCGGTCATACGGAGAGGTTTGCGAAAGGGGCATTATACCAATATCGCACTCGGAAATCAAGTTTTCCTGTGTTTCCTGAGACCACTCTATATTTTCTACAAAAGCCGGACATTTTTCAAGTGGTTTATCTGAAATAACCCGCAGAATAAACGGGTGGTGTGAATAAATATCGTTCAGATCCGGCAGGATTTTTTTCAGACTTTCAAGGTTACTGCTCAGACCCACCCACCCGATGATGCCTGATCCGCCTGGGGAAAAATCACTTCGCACCGGCACATTGATCGGAACCGGTGACGGATAGATCAGATACGGTTTGGGCCGTTTCATCAAGCCAGCCAGATATGTGTTTCCGCAGGTGGCTGAATCACAGATGGATATCATCCGATCAAACTGATGCTGTCTGGAACGGGACTCGTGCGAACCATTCTTCGGATGTTCTCGAAAACAGACCGCGTCGTCGATGTCATAGATTACGGGTGGGGCTGCCATGCGTAACAATGCCCCCTGAACAAAACCGGGGCATTGCTTCTGCAGCCAGATCAGGTCGCATTCCCTGCTTTTTTTCAACAGCGTGAGCATACCGCTCAACGCGCTGGAAAGTATAACGGCATGACAGAAAATACTGTGCTTTTCGAGGTACGGTATCATCTGCAGGATTCGAATTCGTGAGGAGGGCAGAGTTTGGGATTGTATCACACAGAGGACGTTTATGCGTTGATTGTTCATGATGTTATGATACCAGAAAGGCCTGAATTGCAAACGGTTTTTTTGCGATTCAGGCCTTTCTGGTATCCAATAAAAAAAGCCCGCTCAAAACTGAGCGGGCTTTTTATTTTTTACAGCTTTAGCAGCGCTTAATTAGAAGCTGAGCGCTGTCGTAAAGAGAACGCCAAAAGCTGTGCTGGCATCTGCAGGTTTAACTGCAGCTGCTAAAGCAGCCGGAACATTCTCGCTTTCACAACCGCTTCCGGGAGCGAAAATACCGAGGTCCAGTCCCATGGACAGGTTCTCGGAGTAGGCGTAATCAACGCCAAGGTCAACTTCAAAACCGATCATGTTATCATCGGTAGCAGCACCAACAGAGTTGACCGGAACGTCTTCATTGGTCATATCGCCGAAAACAGCGAAAAGGATGTTACCGGAGATCTTGTCGGTGAAGCTGGCGCCACCGCCGAGGCGGATGGCGTAGTAGCCGGAGGCCAGGTCGTTGCCAGTAGCATCGATGCCCATACCCAGCTGGTCATCGCCTTCAACGAGCAGTGTTTTGTCGTTGTTTTCCATCAGAGGCTGCCAGGCGGTGATCTTGTCATCGTCATCAGACTGGCCGCTTCTCAGAGCAAAGGACAGTTCAATCCAGGGTTTGTAGTTAACGCTTGCCCAGTCATAACGAGCAGCAAGGTCAACGGCCCATGCGAAAAGGTCGGCACTTTCGTAGCCACCTTCTTCGGTGGAGTTCAGCGCACCGAACTGAACCGCAACTTCACCGGTCAGTTCCAGAGCATTGCTCAGCAGGAAGTAATCAACGCCCAGACCCACGATACCGACGTAATTGTTCCAGACATCGGATGTAAATCTACGTGCTACTGAGTCATTGATCATGCCATCGTCGGCTGCATCGGCAATAAAATCAACAACTCCGTCGGAAGCAATAACGTTTCCGTCAGCGGAAGCATCGTCATTCAGAAAACCAAAGTAGAAGTTGACCAGATTGTCAACATCTTCGCTCAGCCAGTAATCCACATTAAAACCATAGAGGTCTGTGTC
Source organism: uncultured Planctomycetota bacterium (assembly GCA_964524955.1). Lineage (GTDB taxonomy): Bacteria > Planctomycetota > CAZGEP01 > CAZGEP01 > CAZGEP01 > CAZGEP01. The sequence goes on from CAZGEP010000002.1 coordinate 15,561, forward strand.
GCCGGCAGCCATCGGGTGCGCTGCGGATTCCACATACTTCATAATGAAAAGGTCAATGATCAGATTCTGGTAATTCAGGGTTCCCTTGAAACCTACGGGAACGGGATCAAAATCACCGGTAATACCGGCATTGGCTGCATCGTAACCGAGCCACATGGACATGCCGTCGCCGCGAAGGGCATAGTGCATCTTCTGCTTACCAATGGTCATGGTGAGCGGAGCATACAGGAATTCTTTGGCCTGTACGTATGCCTGGTTGACATTCAGAACATCTGCGAAACCGCTGTTAACCAGCATATTGTTGGCGCGAAGATCAATCACGCCGAGAACATTGTCGGACAGCTGAAAGGTGAAATCCATTTCAGCATCCTGCCTGAGCTGGCCAAAGTCACCCCTGGCGTCGTTGTCAAGGTCATAATCCATTGTGGTGAAGGCTTCGGTAAGAAGACTACCACTGATGCCGACCTTGGCAGCGCTCGCAGGGACGATTGCCACAAGGCAAATCACTGCTGCTAATAAAAGCTTCTTCATTATTTTTTCTCCTACAATAAAAAGTGTAAAACATTTCATGTGGCAACCCGGCTGCCTTTATTCAAAAAGGCCCGTGGCTTTGCGTATCCGCTAAACATACGGACTTGCCTTTAGCACATTTTCCACAAAAAACATTTTACTTCAAAACATCTATATTAATTTCACTCATAAAGAGCAAAACCGGTTTTTCTCTCATTATCTATACCATCTCCTCTCAGGTTCGACAGTCCGTCATCACCTCCTTTCCTGGACCCGAATCCGCTCCTTGGCCCTTCTCAGACCATGCCTGTCGGGCACCGGCTTAATGGGGCCGTGCCGACCAGCTTTGCCGGCTGTTTTTTTTATTATATTATCGTTTTCTACTTCACATAAAAACAATACACCGGCCAGAGCACATCTCTGTTTGTTGTCCATACCAGAGAGCAGGTATGGTTAAACACAAATCTATTTTATATCAAAGATCAGATACTTTAAGGTGAAAATATATTCTATGCTTCGTAAAAGTCAACAAAAAAGTTTAAATTTATTAAACAAAACCTGTTTTGTTTTTTATAAAATATAAAACATATTCTATACTATAATCGGCGTTTGTCAAGTAAATCTTTAATTTTTTTTACAGGGAAAGTGTAGAACCGATGCTGTATGCATCTGGTAAAACAGGCAAAAACCCTTCATTTGAACGCTTTTATGCGGCTCCGGCCCTGTCTCCATATTTGAGGAATGTCCTGCAGGCGATGTCCTGCCATTTGGGGTCAAGGCCAATGGACGCGTTATCGCTGTAATATCCGGCAATCAGACCGCCGCCGCCGGATCCCATCTTCTCTACCATTTCACGTGCGTCTGCCTCAATACCAGCTGAATTCCGGGTCTGGAGGGTTTTCTGGATATCCACCGGGCACCAGAATGTGACCTGACCGTGAAACGCTGCAAGTGTATCAATGCCGTACAATTGCGGCTGATCAAACTGAAGCACGTCTATGCCGGCCTCAATCAGATCTGGAATGATATCAATATTTCGGCCACAGGAGTGCATCATTACTCTCATGTCACATTCATGAGCCGTACTGCAAAGCCGGAAAAAGAACGGTTTGAAGATCTCACGCCACATATCCGGGGATATCATCAGGCCCTGCTGGGTTCCCCAGTCTTCGGGAAACATAATCGCATCAATGCCTGTGGTGCCGTAATTGCGGATCGCGGCTTCCATCAGTGCTGCAATACGCTCATGGAGAATGTCGATCTTGTCCCGCTCCAGGACCAGGTCCATAAAATACTGGTCAAGTTTGCGCATTTTGCGGGCAATGTTGAAGACACAGCCGGGTATTCCGCCGATCATGAACTTCTGCTCACCGGTCCGGTTGGCTTCCACTTTTTTTTTAACCGACTTGTAGTTATCGGGGTTATCGTAATCCGGCAATTCGATATCAGCAACCCTGTTGAGGTCGCTGAGGGCTCCACGGGTCACTTCTCCCTTTGAGGTCGGATCCACCCGTCCCCATGTGTTGCCCCATTCATCGGTCATTTCCCAGCGATTCTCACCGATTTTCTGCCAGCCACGAAAGGGACTTCGGGTTAAGGAGCAGCCGGCCCTGCCGAAATCATGCGGATAGGGCTCCGGAAAGGAACAGGGAATGCGGTCGGTATTTCGGTATTCCAGGCTTGCCTTTACAATTTCTCTGGATGTCATGAAAGCTCTCCTTTGCAAGTCAGTCCTTTTCTGCGTCCTGAATAAGTTTTTTCAGCAGATTGGCGTATTTCCGTTCATTGAGCGGCATTTCCACGGGCCTGCCCTTGAGTCCGGACATAAGCATGGCATTGGCCAGGGCAACAGAGTTGTATCCCTCGGTTGCCGGTGCGATCAGGGGTTCGCCATTCCGGATGGCATTGATAAAGTTCTGCGTAATGATTTTATGCCCGGCTTGACTTTCAGGGATATCCACCCCTGACGTTTCTGCCGTGGGAAGTCCCATTCGTTTGTCTGTTGTCCGGCTGTATTCCAGAAGGGATTCGTTGTACTTGCTCAGCATGATTTTGCCGTCTTCGACCAGAATCTTGCCGTATTCTCCGCAAATCTCCATACGGTCTGTTCCCGGTCCCTCAATGGTGTTGGTCACAAAGACGCCGGTGGCACCGTCCGGAAACTCCATTACTGCTGTAATATCGTCTTCCACTTCAATATCATGCCACCTGGCCAGCGATGCCATGGATTGAACCCTTGCAGGCATCCCAAAAAACCACTGAAAGAGATCCAGGTTGTGCGGACACTGATTGAGCAGTACGCCGCCGCCCTCGCCCTTCCAGGTAGCTCGCCAATCCCCGGAATCATAATAGGCTTGCGATCGGAACCACTTGGTAATTATATAGTTAACGCGTATCAGCCGCCCCAGAATTTTCTGATCCATAAGCTGCTTGAGCTTTTTGTTTACCGGTGAAGTCCGAAGCTGAAACATGGCTGCATAGACCAGTCCCTGACTCTTTTCGTAGGCCTTGTTCATCTTTGCCGCATCCAGGGCATGTACTGCCACAGGTTTTTCTGTTAGTACGTGTATGCCCTTTTTGAGCGCACTGATGACAATGGGAGTGTGAAAATAATGAGGAGTCGCTACCATTACTGCATCAATCTTCGCACGTTTGAGCATTTTTTTATAGTCATAACAGGCTTTTACACCGTATTCGGCTGCCACGGCATCCACTGCCTGCTGATTGACGTCACAGGCTGCAGTAAATTCCACACCTTCCAGGTCAGCAAAGTATTTCTTGATATGATGCTTTGCCATGCCGCCTGTTCCGATCAATCCGAGTCGAACTTTATTCATTGCGTAACTCCTTGTGAATTAGACATTAAATAGCATAAAGAGGCTTGGTTGTCCTTAAGATATTCCATTTACTACTCCTGCTTTGGCCAATTCTCTCGGATCAGCTCACAGGCTTTTTTGCTGACCTCTGTGTTGGTCAGGGAGCTGGTTTTGGGATTATGGGTTTCTATACTGACCGGCCCCTTAAGGCCCAGATCAGCGCATTTCCTGAGGATCCGCTGCCACGGAAGCGGTTGATCTGTAAGTTCGGGCACAATGCTCATTGCCTTGACATGCACCATCTTTGAACGGGGAATCAGCCGGTCCATGCAGGCATCCTCCTGATCCCGGCTCATTTCTTCCCATGAGTTGTAACAGTCCCAGGCCAGCCCCCATTCGTCTTGATCGATTATATCCAGAAACGCCAGCACTTCATCGGGTGTAACCCCGCAATTTTCAAAGGCCAGAACCAGTCCGGCTTCTTTTGCACGGGTGAGCAGGGGTTCTGTCATGTCGGCAACCTGCTCCAGTATATCTTTTTTCCAGTGAAGTGTTCCCTGGTCTTCCGGTCCCGGCTGCCAGTAATGAAAGACCCTTACCAGCCGGCAGTCCAGGGCATCGGCGGCCCGGATAATTCCTTCGAGTTTTTCCGCCTCAGCAGCCCGACGATCCGCATCCGGCAGGTGAACTTTGGCCAGAGATGTCTGCAGCGCCCCGGTCTGAAGGTTGTTGTCCTTCATAAGTTGTTTCAAATCCTTGAGCTCCGCGTCTGAGAGCTCGTGAATCTTTTTTCCCAGTACATTGCTGCGAAAATCCGCATGCCCCAGTCCCCACTTCTTAAAAAGCAGTGCTGCTTCCTGCAAATCTTCATTCACTTCATCAGAAAATATGGATAAAAACATCCGCTTCCCTTCAAAACAAGTTCAAATCTCATCTGAATCACACACAACAGGAAAAAGGTTTCCTGGCCATTGAGTATGAGTATAGCACGGAAAACCGATTCTGTCTATCGCTGAATGAGCAGAAAAGTGCGGTATCCGATCATATCACCATATCCACAAGAACCCTACAATATATAAGCATATTATTTCCATTGACTTTTATCTAAAAGGCACTTATAATATTATTTTATATATGCGCATACAGGAGAAGAGCTGTGTCTGATTCATGCATTGATATTCAGAATATTGCATACAAGGAAGCCGGGCCTGATTATCACACGCGTCCGCACAGAAAAAAAGATGCCCTGCAATGGTATTGCGTGGTATATGGCAGGGTGGATATGGTTGTGGATGACATCTCCACTATTCTCAATCCCGCAGATGCGATCCTGATCCATGCGTCATCTGTACGCTCTCCCTGCTGTCTGGACAGCCAGGCGCCTGGATATCTGATATCCGATTTCATCAACCACTCCCTTGCGCTGGACTCAATCATAAATCGCAGAATTCATGTTCCAGCGGAAATCCAGCCGGATTTGCGTTCTCTTGCCCAGGAACTTCGCGGACATCCAGAACCGGATACGCTTGAACTGACCCTGGCGCTTCTGATCCGAATCCTTATCGGGCTCTGCCGCACATCAGAAACCGATTCTTCAACCACCTTATCGCTCAATGCCGGCCATCATCACGAAATCATCCGGCGGGCCGAAGTCTTTATGCGCAGAAATCTCCACCGTCCGCTTTCCCGCAGCGATATTGCCCGAAGCGTACATTTCTCCGCCCCTCATCTGGCCCGGATTTTCCGCTCACACACCGACAAAACCGTTACCGAACGCTTAACCGAACTTCGCGTCACCCGGGCCAAGCAGCTTTTGCTGGAAACCACTATGCCCATCACACAGATATGCTTTGACGTGGGATATGATTCGTTCAGCCATTTCAGTAAAGTCTTTAAGGGCCATGTCGGAGTCCGGCCGTCCGATTACCGAAAAAGCGAAGGCATGGTATGGCGAAATGAAAGCATAAAAAACAGGGATACGTTTATTGAGGATTCATCATCTTAAAGCTGCATCAACAGCTTGATTATTTCCAGATGAACCTCCATGGTATGTGTGACAATCAATGAATTCTGCAATAGTCCGATGTGTATTCCCTTTCGTTCCCAGCTCCCCGGTCGAACGGTTGCCTTTATCTTTTCCACAATATCATCCTTATCAAGGTCTTGCTCTTCTTCCCGACCATTAAAATCCATAATCTCAACTCCGCCGCCGTCCTTGTTTCCCACAGAAGTTAAATCCATCTTCGGGGCTGGAAAGTCTTTTATTTTAATCAGATAAGGGGAAAGGTCATGTATTCGGGTAACTGTTCTGCCAGGATATTTTTCCCTGGTTGTGATATAAACAGCACTGTCCACCAGCTTGTACTTGACATCCGCAAGTTTGCATATCCAGTCCAGCGCCACCTTGACCTTGACATTTTTCAGTGACAGGCTTATGGGCGGCGGGTTTTGTTTGTATACATCCGGGTCCACAACAATATTGATTTTTGTAATTTCCCGCAGCAGATGAATGGCATCCTTTAAGGGAGTTTCCCGAAATACAATTCCCTTACTCGTTTTTTTTGTTTTAACTATGATGTTTTTATTATGGTCTGCAGGTACAGGCGTTTCGTTTTTTTCGTTTTTTTGTTTTACACCGGATTGATTTGGCCCCGGTTCTGTCTTTCCCGTATCTTCGCTGAATACGATAGCTACGCTCAAGCACAAAACACACAGACAAGCTGTCCGCTTTGTCATCGTTAATCTCCTTTTAATCTATGTAAGAAATGATGGGCTTTATTTGAGAATTGAAACAAAACAACCCGGGCCGTTTCCGCCTCGGATCTCGGTGTTGTCATCGGAAGCAAGTACTTTGGCAACATGCACGGTGACTGTGACTTCATTTTCCATGCCGTCATTTACCGTAATATAATCTTTCACGCGGTTTTCGTCACCAGCGGTATATATCAGCTCAAAGCCCTGGCTCTCGGCTTCATACGTACTTTCGCCCACAACGTTCCAAAAATACGCACCACTGGCACTTCCCTGAGCTACAAATGTAATGGTCTGGGCCGGAAAGGCAAAAACCTCCTCCACCGGTTCACTGAGGTCTGTACCGTTTCTGGTCTTGATCACCAGATTCGATGTCTGTGCCTGGGCGGAATAAAAGGTGCAGAAAAAAAACCCCACAATTACACTAACCACAAAGGCTGTAATAATGACTCTTGTTTTCATTGACCTGCTTGCCTCGATCAAAGGTTTATTCAGAGCATACACGGATAAAGCAGCCTGAGCCGCTGCCCGGCAGCTGATTGCCCTGTCTGTCTGATCCCGAAATCCTGTAAATGGTGTCATCTCCGGACTGGCCGGCAAACGTGGAAATCGCAGTTGCACTGGAAAGTTCGTTCGCGTCATACGTCGTTCCCTGCGTACTGTCTTCATTTTCCAGCCCGATCAGAGGTATGGGGCCGCCCCAGCTGTTTTCATAATCGTCGTCATCGCCTGTGTCATCTGTTTCAGAATCATCGTCTTCATTTACCAAAGCGAAATTCGGAATATTCTTATACTGCATGGTCACATCACCGCTTTCGTGGAGAATCACCTGAAACGTCAGATAATCGTCATTGTCCCAGCCCCACCACCAGTAAAAATACCGGACTGAATCCCAGGTCACCACAAACATTTTACCGCGTTCGGCATCCTCAATGGTTTCGTATACCAGTGCACCACCGGTAATTACCAGGTCATCCCAGTATACTGCAACAGTTGCGTGCGGTGCGCCGAGATTGGGCAGATCTCCGGGCGTAATATATGATGTAACCCCCTGCACATAATCTCCCAGCGTGAGCAGACCGTTGGATCCGATATTGACCCGGCTGTACTCCCTGCCGTAAAAATTAAATGTAAAACCAATATCAACACGAAGCTGGGCCGAATCATCGCCCAGACTGGTCAGGTTTGCATTTGGATTATAGAAAACGGGCTCTTCGTGGTCCACCCAGTCATATCCAGTAGCCTGCAGGACCATGCTGTTTTCCTGCTCCTGCTGTTCCTCCTGCTGCTCAACGTCATCCTCTTCATTTTCAAACTGGCTGAATACAGGTCCGGAAAAGAAACAAACAATGGCCAGGGAAAGAAATAGAGTGATGTACTTTTTCATAGTCGTATCCTCCTCAAACAGAAATTATACGGATTTCAGAAAAAAAATCAAATAAAAACACAAAAACACCTGTTGCCTTCGTGAGCAGAAGGCAACAGGTATGGGTTCTGATTTTTGATCCGTCCGTGATTATTTCCGAAGCGCACCGATAAAGCAGCCGCCTCCAGTGCTGCTGCCGCCAGTCTTGGTGCTGGTTCCGGAAGCACCGCTCAGTACACGGATGGTAATCTGCTTGGTCTCCAGGGTAACATTGTCCATAACCTCAACCACATCGATCTGCCGGTCTTCGCTGCCCGATGAGTAGGTTACGGAGGAACCGCCGGATGCGTCAATGGAGCATCCCGAGGCATTGGTCACAATGGTCCAGCTGTAGGATCCGCTGCCGCCCATGGCATAGAGCAGGATAGTCGCGGACAGCCCCACGGTCACTTCTTCCGGATAGACCCGGAATTCACCGCCAATGGTTCCTGAACCGCCGGTCTGGACAATCACACTCAATGAGAAGGTGTTGTCTGCAGAATCCGTAATCGTGATGGTATCCCCTCCTTCGGTGGCACCTGCGATATACGTGACCTGATTTCCAGTGGTTCCGGAAAGACTGGCACCGGACGCATTCGTACTCACGCTCCAGGAGTAAGGTGCAGTGCCGCCGCTGGCGCCCAGAATCAGCGATCCGCCCGGATCCACACTGGTCATGGCCGGAGTGCTGGTAAAGGTCTCGGACATATTCGAGGATGTATCGACCGCAGTCAGGGTGATCACGGATTCTTCATCTCCGGTTCCGCCTTCACCGCCTTCACCGTCTTCCTCGCCGGCACCACCCGGATCGGATGTACCGCCGGACTTGACCGGTATTTCAACAACGATTTCCACACCAATGTTGTCGTAAACCGTGAGCAGGATCTTGGTTCCGTCCTCACCCACGGTTTCAGAATCCGGAGTGGTGTACGTGAAGCTGTCACCGGTTGCATCTGTTTCATCCAGGTCGCCGATGTACCATGTGTACGGTGAAATACCACTGTCCGCGCTGAAGACCAGTTCCGTGGAAGGTGCTACCGGCGGAGTGATCAGGTACTTATTAGTAGCGGTCTCTTCCATGGTCAGGGCTTCTCCGGATACGGATACAGTAAACAGGGAATTTATAAATGTGGTGTTGTATATTTCTCCGTATTTATACACTGTATTTCCGTGCTTGAATACCACATCATCCTCCTTGACACCCACTGTAAAGACGTCCTTGTTTTCCGTGTAATTACTGGTGGTGATGGTCACGAAGAAATCATCGCCCATGTCCGGGTCTGCGGTTGTACCGGAGGTATTGTCGTCCACGGAAAGCGGGATAATCGGAATCGAGTACGCTTTTCCGGCTGTACCGTCGGCCGTCTCCCAGACCTCGCCGTCTCCGTTTGCGTCAATGCCGCTGTAAATTTTGGCATCCACACCGTTATCATAGGTACCGGTAGTCCCGGCTGCAGCATCCGACCAGATTTCTTCATTGATATCCCAGCGTCCATTGCTGTTGCTGTCGTAATAGTAGGTAATCGACGGATTGGGCAGACTCATGGTAACCTTGCCGAACGACCATACCGGGGTCTGCATGAACATCACCGGTGTATCATAGGGCTGTTCATCCGGATCAAAGACACCGTCGCCATCAGCATCATCCCATGTGGTTTCGCCGATATCAAACTGTCCGTCACCGTCTGCATCATTCCAGTCGAATTTACCGTTATCATAGGCGCCGCCGTTGTCCGCGTCTTTCCAGAGAGCGACTCCGCTGATCGTTGAATCCGCTTTCAGCTCTTGGAAGTCCGCGGATGTGACATTACCGGCACCCGCGTCCATAATCCGAACGGAAAGGGTGTCCAGATAAACAGACGTGCCATCGTCTTCTTTGGCGCCCAGGTTCATGCCGAACGCAGCAAATGTCGTGTTCTTGCTGATGGAGTTTCCGCCCAGATAGTCGGTAAAGAATATGGGCACATTTCCGTCCAGTTCGCGGGTCACAAATTCAGACAGCCCGGTAATACCGCTGGACATGTACACGCCTTCATTCGGGATCGTGAACCGGATCTTGTCCGTAAAACGCATGTTTGCGCTGGTCTTGATGCACACAAACATATCCGACCCTTCATTGTCCTGCTTGTCATCAATGGGAACCAGCACACCATTGGGAAAGAAGACGTCTGTAAGGTAATACTCATGGTACACCTTACCCGGCGTTCCACCGGCCGTGTCCCAATCATCTCCATCACCGTTGACATCGGTTCCAGCATTGATCTGAATGTCAATGTCGGCATCGTATATACCATTGGTACCGGCCACCGAGGAATCCAGCCAGACTTCCTCCCCCGTATCCCAGCGGCCGTTGGCATTGGCATCATAATAGTATTTCTTGCCGTATTTGCGGACAAAGTCCTGGCCGTACCGCTGGATATCATCAGCAGCATTTTCGACCAGATCCCAGTCAGTAAATATGTAATTCAGACGGTCGTCTGCTGTATCCCAACGGCCGTCTTCATTGCCGTTGTCAAAGTAGAAGAGCAGCCCCGAATCCGTGGAAGCGCCAGTCAGATCGGCGAGAAAGGCCGTCATATCCAGCGGATCATTATTGGCATCCACATCATCCAGTACCCCGTCGTCATTCGCATCCGGTTCGACCTTGATTCCCTGAACCATCAGCCGTATCTTTTCGACCTGCAAGTCCTGGGACGTAACATTCGCGTGCCGCATGTTAAAGGCGATCAGATCATACCGGGAACTGTTTACATCAATCCGGTCACCGGACGGAACCAGGTCTGCGATTTCTATCAGAACTTCCACACCCAGGATTTCACCGTCTTCGACCATGACATTGCCGCTGTACGCTGTCAGTCCTGTGGTCATAAAAGCAAACTTATCGCCTTTCTCAAAGGGAGCGCTCGAATCCGTATTCCGGATAAGAAATACCATTTCGTTGTCATCACTCGCGTACATCTTTCCGGTTGTTGCGCGTCCGCTCTGCAGGCCGGAAAGCGTACCCCGAACCTCCCATTCCTGGGTGGTTTCATCCACCATCTTTACAATCCAGGTCTCAAGCTTGGAGCCTTCGCCGTATTTGCTCAGATAATCCACATGGGTCACATACAGACTGCCCACGCCTGCGGCACCATCCATAAGCCGCGGCTTGGTGTGCGACCGCAGATCCAGAGATACATGTTCATCAAATACGGTTACCGGCAGTCCCTGTGTACCGTTGGCTGTGGTCCATCCGTCCGTACCGATATCGATCTGAATATCGCCGTCTGCACTGTTGTACACGCCGAACGGATCCTGGTCCATCCAGATATCCTCGGTTGCATCCCGTGTTTCATTTCCGTTTGCATCGTTAAAAAACCGGTTTGTGATCGAACCGCCGCCTGGCTGATCCGGACTCTTCTGCGGAACCAGACGGGCATAGAAATAGTTGTTGCCTTCATTGAGGGAGTTCTCATTCACATATTGATCCATTTCCACGTCCTTGGGTTTTTTGCGCACACCCGTACTGTACGCATAATAACTGTCAAAGCCGATGGTACCGTCTGCTGTACCCCACACCCGATCATCACTGTCATTGTTCGGAATGCCAGTATACAACTGGTTTTCACCGGTGTTATACCGGCCGTCTCCATTCTCATCCAACCAGATATCCTCATCCGCAGTCCAAACCCGGTCCACGGTTGAATCATTGAAAAGAATGGGAACGCCGCCCACTTCATACCGTTCATCCGTGCTGTCCCAGGTAGCACCAAGGGGAGCGCTGATGGTCTGCAGGCATGTACCGTCATACCCCAGGTCATTGGTGTCCATGTAAAAGAACATGCGGACTGAACCGAACACATCATAGGCATTGTACTTGACCTTGTAGACGCCGTTTACTGTACTGCCACCCGGCGGATGAATAAAGCTCAGGGTCGGAATGGTCTTGGGATCCATGAAAAAGGTTACAATGGCCGGTGCCAGCGGGTCTGCGGGCAGATCAATGTCAAGAATCTCAATGCCGCTGGGTGTCTGGTCCCACCACCGGTTCATGGGATCGGTATTGGGCCCGAACTGGTGCTTGGATGCACCGCCGTCATTTATATAATCAGATCCACCGGGAAAGATATCACCGTCATCCCCAAGATTATACCCGGCTTCAAGCTGTTCCAGGGCATCGGCCTGCACAATATTCCATGTAAAGTGATTGCCCTTACGCTGCTGCTGCGGAACCCCTTCAGCGTTTGCATCCGCATCCGTATGCAGGATCATGATGCCCTGCTTGGGATCATCCGGTGAGCCGCGCGTGGGATCCAGCACCTGAAATCCCAGACCGGACCGATACCAGAAGTAATAATCCTCATTCGGATAGTTCTGATTCTTAAAATGATAGTACTGGTTTTTGATGTATTCCACTGGATCCATGTGAACCTCCTGGGGCACGCCTGGAATCAGGATCGTGGCCAGGTCATTGGATTCCGTCCAGTTCTGACTCATCTTGAGAAACGGCATAGAATGAACCAGCACCGCAGCTGACATCAGGTCAAAAAGACCAATGGGCCAGTTGATTATCACACCGTTCCACACATCATAGTCATACAAATCCGGCCAGCCGAACCAGTAATGGCCGAACTCATGGGCTGTGATTGACCGTGAATAGTCCTGATACCAGTCGTCGTCACTTACGACCGCTTCTTCGGAACCTTCCGCGCCTGCGCCGTGTCCACAGACCCAGTCTGAATAACCGAACACATTATCACTATCCACGGTAAACACAGAGTACGTAGCCGGTGCTATTGGCGCGAAGTCACTGTCGGCATCAATAAGGGCCGTGGTATTGATGTGGCTGCCGTCACCCAGGGCTGCAAACCGGTCGTAATCCAGTGCATCGTCATTGGCTTCAAAGCAGTCCTCCATCAGCCGCGTCCGATGCATGGGATAGATGGTCTGGACGCCATCGTCAACAGTCAAGGGATCCAAATCCACTGAATAGTTCATGCATCCTCGAATCGGACACTCACCCAGATCGATAAACCCGTCCAGATTGATGTCCCGGTACTGGCTCTGAAATCCCAGCGGTGAACCTACATCCGCTGTGGCATTCAGAAGGCTTGCTCCGTCTGTTCGCCAGGTCTGAATTTCCAGGTTGGTCATGTTTGCTGAATCATGACCGGTCTCTCCGTACAGGTTATACGCCAGCGGACCGCCGGAATAGACAATATCATCGGTAAACGGGCTTCCCGGATTATTATCCTCGGTATGATCCGCTCCATGAAGAACCGTGGAAAAGGGATCGGTCTCTTCGCCCAGCCAGCCGTCGCCATGCCCGGTAAAGTGACCAGGCTGAGTTGTATGATAAAGTGCGGATGCCAGATCATAGTACTCGGGAGGGCCGGACCAGCGACCTGCATTAATAATCGGTGCATCCGCATAATCCGCATAATCCGCTTCATTGGATCCCTTGGTATGACCTCTACTGGGGCTGAAACCCCGGATCTCTGCTTCTCCGTCTGCAACCGTAGCCATGATCGGAACTTGATTCCACCATGACCCCCCAGACGGCCATAAAGGCGCTGAAGAGGTATAATCGACAGAGCTGAACTGCCGAGTCCACCAGTCTGTCCAGTCACCGTCACTGTATTTGGTGCGATCCCATATTTCTATATCGGAAAAAAAATCCGGATGCAAACCACTTACCGCACCGGGCCATAAAACGCCGGGAAAAGGATCCCATCCGGTAATGCGAACTTTTGTCTGACCACTGAATCCTGCCCTTTCTGACGGATCATACTGGCCGTTTCCAGAGCGCTGCATCAGGGCTCCCACATCGCCCGGATAATTGTTCCGGATATACGCGGCATCTGTCCGGACATATCCGGGGGCCATTAACGGTACAGGACCCAGCGGACCGAACCAAATATCATCAACGATAAACGGATCCCACCTGGCCATGTAATCTTCCCAGGGATCTTCAAAATCATATTCCACATCCCCGTCCGAATCTGTCCATATTTCCGGACTCTCATAGGCATATGCAATCCTGCGCTCTGTTGCCACGGGATCGCCGTTGTCGTCAAAAGCACTGAAGTACTCCCAGGAAACCTCTGCCTGGGAACGGCCTCCCCCGACCTTGACCACCTCAAGAGGTTCGATAATAGGCAGCCCCGCATTGTCCAGGGCCGGATCAAAGGTCTTGTTCAGGCCCACGCTGGCTTCGTTGTAGTATCCTTCATCATCATCTTCATCAATATCCCACCACACATCCTCACCCGTGGTGTAGTCCAGGGATCCGTCCTCGTCATAGTAATACAACTGATCGTCACCACCTTGATCTGCGGAAATGTAGTACATGACCGGATCCTTGCCGTTGACCGGCGTTCCATAGAGCACGGTGTCAATACCATTGGCATCATAAATACCCGCGTTCTGTCCGCTGTCGTCTTTCCAGATTTCTTCGGCAACATCGGGATAATCATTTCCGTTCAAATCATTATAAAAGAGATCACCGGAGATACCGGCTGAATACATTTCCGGGGGTTGTCCCACCCGCATGATATCGTTTACGACCACATTGCCGTCAGCATCTATAGAACCGTATTGGCCGTCACCGTCCACATCCACCCAGATTCCGCTGTCCCACAATTCGTCCCACACGCCGTTATTATTGGCATCATAGAAGAGCAATTTGGTCTGAATTCCTGCTGCTCCGTTCCCTGTATTCCATTCCAGCGGATCCTCAAAATCCGGATCTCCGAGAAACACCTGGGTATCGGGTCCATTGTATTCACCGTCACTATTTTCATCAATGAATATAGCGTCTCCAACGTTGAAAACCCCGTCCAGGTTTTCGTCGTAAAAGTACAGGCCGGTCTGAATACCGGCAGTACCGTCAGCTGTAATCCATTCATCATCTCCGGCAATGCGTCTGTCTTGATACTGAACCTGGTACCGGTCTCCTTCATAAGCAAAGCCTTCGCCATCGTACAGTTTGTAATCCTTGTTCGAATCAAAGACAGCGTTGTCTACTTCATACCAGACATCATCGGTATCCGCGTCATAGGTTCCATTCAGCCGTCCTCCGTCAACAGCTGTATCATCATAAAACACGTTCCAGGCATGTCCGTCACCACTGTATTCCGTGTCTCCGTCTCCATCATTCCAGACCTCTTCACCCAGGTCATACACCCCGTTGCTGTTGTCGTCATTGAACCGAAAGAGCGGTCCTGCGGTCCCATCGGTACCGTTTGAAGGCGCTGATCCCTTGAGTACTGCATCGCCGACCAGGTCAAAATCACCATTACCGTTTGCATCATAAAAGACCGTCTCTGCTGTATCCCAGTATCCGTCTGAATCCAAATCCACAAAAAGCAGGTCTCCATCCTGGACCCCTACGGTTTCCAAGGGGGTTTCCCAAATACCGTTGCCTCCAGAATAGATTTGTGTATCCACGGAAATTACATACGCCCAGGCACTGTCTGTGGCTGCATCAAATCCGGCACCACCGTCATCGTCAATCCAGAGATTCGTATTCTTTATCTTGATTCCACTGTCCCCGTCCTCCAGGTTCGTGGCCAGAATCGGCACGTCATCCGCGTCTCCACCGCCACCGTCATTATTGTACTGACCAAAGGTTCCTTCAACCTCCTGCCAGATTCCTTCACCTTCGTCCCAGTACCCGTTGTCATTTGAATCTTCAAAGTAGTAGATGTCAGCTTGAGAACCGGCATCGCCCGCATTCAAGCCGCTTCCCTCACGAATAACATAGTCTGTAGCCTGATACGTTCCCGTTCCTTTCAGAGAGCCGGCAACCATGATATCCTCGTCATAGGTAAAAGACGAGTCTCCGCTGACTTCAAACCACACGGTCTCTCCGCTGTTGTACTGGCCGTTTCCATTGGCATCCAGATACATGAAACCGTTGTTCAGGCCCACATCTCCGTGCCGGAGACTGCCCATATTGACCAGCATCTGCATGCTTTCATCCGAGTCATAGATCCCGTCCACGTCCAGCCAGATATCCTCGTAATATTCAGTATAGCCATCCGCATTGTCGTCGTTAGGACCAATGATCCCGCCACCTTCATAGTCTGTATCCCCGTCACCGCCGTCTTCAACGTCCGCAGCTCCCATGGCAAAATACATGCCGTTATTTATACCGGAAAAGAGGTTGGGAAAGTTCTTGATCCGCCATCCATTGCCACCGTCAAAAAGCAGGATGTCTGTTGCATCATATATACCGGCAAGGCCTGTTTCATCTCCAGTTGTTGCATCATAATCATCGGCGTCCGGATGACAATAATCCAGCCAGATATCTTCACCTGCAGTATAGATACTGTTGCCGTCTTCGTCATAAAAGTATATCTTGTTGTTGCTTCCAGTGGTTCCGTTGGTTGTTGTCCAGTCCAGCGGAAAGTCGGAAAGATCAATAATGTAATTCTTGTATCTGGGAATGTAAAGTTCATTGAGAAAGATCAAACGGTTGACTCCATTGTTCTTGTCTGCGACCGTGATCGTAACAATCCCGGAGTACTGACCGTCCTCATTGTAATCCACGAATGCCTCGCCATGGGTATCCCACTCCCCCTTACGGGCCGGATACTGCGGATTGGAGTTACTCAAAAAGGTTTCTTCTCCACCCTTTCCCATGTCATAATGCCTGCCGTTTCCATCTACATAAGCGTAGCAGTCATACCACGGTTCCGGACCGTTCCACGAACCGTTTCCATTCAGATCCTTGTACCGCTCACCGGGTGTAAAGGCATTGTCAGCGATCTGGGTATCGGCAAATCCAGCGGAGGCCCCATACTCGAATAATAAGGAGTCGTTCAGGTCAATAAAACCGGTTTCCCGGGCAATGGGCCAGGGCATGGCAATCCATGCCGGCACTTCAGCATTAACGATTTTTTCCACGCCATAGGAATTTTCCACCAGCCATTCATGCCATGACCCGCCGTATATATCCGGAACCACACCTTCGGAAAACCACATGTCTTCAATGGCCTTACGGTTGGGCAGCTCCGTGGCCGTGGTGCTGCCGCCGCTCTTGGGAACGGTTGCCAGAAAAAGGATAAAATTCCTGTCTGCGGCAAAAAGAGAAGATGCCAGGGTTGTTAAAAACAAGACTAATAACACTGAAAGGGTCAGCCGTTTCATTTCCATTCCTCCGAATCGGGTTATCTGTATACAATGCTTTCACATACGTTTTCCTTCACTATGTTAGTTGTCTTTTGACAGGGAAATTCCGTCAAAAAAAAAGTTTTATTCTTGTAAAAAAAACCTGTTTCATAGATATTGTGGTTGAATCCCTGGACAAACACAGAATATACGGCTTTATTCATCAACTTTTTCCCTGCTGATTCCCCTGATTTTATTGATAACCTCCTCCACCGACCTTCTGTACCTGGAGTTGGTTAACTTCTTCAAAGCCGGGAGTGCGGATTCGGCATCCTGGCCCATCTCGCCGAGCGTCACCAGGCTCATTAGAAATATTTTTTCATAACGTCTTTTATAGGAATAAGATAGCGTCTCGGTCAGCATGGGGATTGTCTCTTTTGCCTCTGCTCCGATGTTCTTGATTACATGAATCACGCGTCTGCATAAATAGTGTTTTTTCGGATCCGTGACCTCATACAGTTCCTGCAGCCTGGGGATTGCCTTTCTTCCAGCGATTTTGGCAATGGCGTATCCTGCTGCGCCGGCCTGAGCATCCGAGGCTGCCTCATTTTTCAATATCTGGAAAAGGGTATCCAGTGCAGGTGAGGCTGCCTCACCTATGGTTGCCAGGACCAGGGCTGCTTTTTTCTGGACCTCGATATTGATATCATTCAGCCGTTTGAGTACGGAATCCAGAACGTCTTCCATGGGTTTTCCGATAACAGCCCCGGCACTCAATGCAGAGAGGCGCATCACAGGGTCGGAGTGATTGAGCGCGGAGCGAAAAACATCCTTGTCAATCCGCTGAATATCCCTCAGGGCGTAGGCGGATTCCTCACGGATTTTCTTATGCAGGCTTTTAATTGCAGCTTCTGAAAGCATACGGATGCCCTGCGGCGTGCATTTGCCAAAAGCGCCCAGTGCGGAAAGAATCATTTTTTTGCGTATATAGGTCGCGTCCTTGTATGCGTTAACCAGCAATGGGACTGCGGGAAAGCCGTCTTTGCCGGTCTGCTTGAGTTGTTCGCAGGTGCGGATGGCTGCGGTGTCATCCGCTGTATGAAGAACCAGATCCGCCAGCGCAATCACGGATTCCCGGCTCCGAACCGCTGCAAAAACCCGGGTAATGCGTTCTGCCAGCCGAGGAAACTTCTTGTAGTCTTTTTTCAGTTTTTCAACTGGAATATCCCGAACCCCGGCACTCAAGGCCGCATCCAGCGCATATCCCAGTATCTTACGGCTCCGGCTCTTTTCAAGGATCGCAAAAATAGAGGGTTCAGCGCCGGAAACCGGTCCAAGATTCGACAAAATCTGCAAAAAGTGTCTTTTTTCAATCCTGCCCTTGGTATACAGGGGCAATATTTCACCAAATACCTGTTGACCGTACCCGGAATATCTGGACAGCATTACAACCGCCTGTTCTTTTTTGAGCAGATTCTTGCCGATCAGTTCGTGGACATGCTGTGCAATGATCCGGTTTCGTCTTTTTTCAATTTCATCGGGAAGTGCGTATCCTTTCTTGATTTTGCCGATCGCGGCAATCGCAGACCGGGCCACGGTTTCATCCTTGTCCTGCGCTGCTTTCAGGAGAAGCGGAATGTTATTTTCCGAAGCCGCTCCAAGTTCACCCAGAACATACGCGGCCTTCTCCCGAACCAATGCGTTTTTATTCAATACCAATGGGGCGATCTCTTCGGCAACCAGATCCTTCATTTTCATGTCAATCAGGTTCAGTGCCGCCTTCTGGCGGATTCGCGGGTCGGCATCGGAAAGCTGTTTTACAAATTCACGAATTTTCTGCCGGTATGCCTGTATGTATTCCTTTTCTTTGGCTGCGTTTGCTTTTTTTTTCTCCACTGCATACAGAAACGGAAGCTGAAAACAAATCAATATCAGGCAGATGAAACGGAACGTTTTTTTCATAATTCGTTGTCTCTCAACAAAAAGTCTGCAATTGAGTGCCACACGTATTTGTAGGCGTTAAAAACAGGTTTCCTTCAAGATTTCAATTTCCCGCGCACAAACGCCTCTGCCTCATGACGGGTTTTTATACGGCCTTCAAGCTGCGCATCCAGCATCTGATCCTTGATCCGTCCGACCGCAGGGCCTTCCTCAACACCTAAGTCCATGATATCATTTCCGTTAAGCAATGGGGGCGGCAGCTCAGGCGCATTGAACTCCTCTTCAAATTCCTTGAGTTTTCGTTTGCAGAAATCCACGTTTTCTGTCATATTGTGACTGGCCTGGCAGTCAATCCGATGGAGTTCCAGGTGTTCGGAAAAATTATCCATGAGCAGAAAGCGTTTGAGCGTGGATTCCCTCATTTTCTGCACATTCATGAAGTCAATGTGCTTTTCCACCAGCTTTTCAATCCGCTGAGTCTCCCGCGAGGACATCTTGAGCCTGCGGCAGATCCCGGCTGCCATGCGGGCACCGACCCGGTCATGGTGGTTGAAGCGTATCCGGTCCGCCACCTCAAATGTGGACGGCTTGCCGATATCATGAAAAAGTACAGCAAAGGAAAGCGTTACAGAGAGCGGCGGATCAGCTTTTTCAAAACAGAGCTGGGTGTGTTTCCACACATCCCCTTCCGGATGAAACGCCTTTGGCTGCTCTACTCCCTTGAGTGCAGCGACCTCCGGAAGCAGGGGCTCCAGCAGTCCGGTCTGATCAAGCAGACTGAGGGCTCGTGCCGGCCTGGGACCGGTAAACATCTTCTGAAGCTCGTCACTGATCCGCTCCATGCTGATATCCGTAATCCTGTGCGCGATCTGTGTAATCGAACGATATGTCTCGGGCTCCAGTGTGAAATCCAGTTCGGCCGCAAACCGTACCGCCCGAAGCATGCGAAGCTTGTCCTCGTCAAAACGCGATCCCGGATCACCGACCGCCCGGATAATTCCTGCCTCCAGGTCTTCGCGTCCGCCCTTTAAATCGATTACACTCTTTGACTCCGGATCATACAGCATGGCGTTTACCGTAAAATCACGGCGCTTGACATCCTCTTCACGGGTGGAAAATTCCACACCCGTTGGCCGTCGGCCGTCAATATAACACCTGTCGGACCGAAAGGTGGCAACTTCAAAACTTTCTCCCTCATGCCGGACCAGTATCACACCGAATTTGGCTCCCACCGGGATCGTAACCGGAAAGATCCTGCATACCTCTTCCGGCCTGCAGGAAGTGACAATATCAATATCCCTGCTCTCCCGGCCCATCAGAATGTCCCGGACACACCCGCCCACAAAATACGCTTGATGGCCCCGGTGTGTAAGGGTCCTGACAATATGCTCTGCTTTTTTAATCATTTGAGTGCTTTTTTGACAACAGTGGAAAGCACATCCAGCTTTACCGGTTTTTCCAGAATCTCGAAAACCGTGTCAAAGGATCGGAGTTTTTTGATGATATTTTCGGTGAGAAACCCTGAGATAATAATGACCTTGATATTGAATTCAGCTTCCTGCAGGTAGCTGACCTCCTCAAGACCACCGCCTCCGGGCATGATCAGATCGGTAATAATCAGATCAAATTCATTGACAATCGCGGATCGAATGGCTTCCCGGCCGCCCTTTGTAACCGTAACATAGTATCCCTCACGCTCCAGAAATGTCTTGAGAATTCCCCGCACCTGTTTATCGTCATCAACAATAAGGATGGAAGCCAAAACAATCTCCTTAACATACAGGTTTGCAGACAACTTAAAGTATGTATTATAGCCTGAAATTAATATTTTTCAAGGGTAAATTACCCAATGCAGCAGAGCTTCCGGCAAATTCGTTATAATCGGAAAAACACACCTCAGAAACCTTCAACGCCCAACCATATCAGACAACACACACAATAATTATTATATTAACCATATTAGACTTATGATTGTTTAGTTGACCGCGGTTGTCAGCGACAGCCTCTCCGTCCTTAACTGACACCCAGTTGATGTAAAATCCTGCTCAAATCTTCGTTGTTGTAAAAGTCTATGATTAATTTTGATTTTCTTTTTCCATTTTTTATTTCTACTCGTGCGCCAAGTGCTGAACTGATCCTCTCTTCAATGGCTTTATGGTCAGCAGACTTAGGTGCACTGGAGTATTTTTTTTCTGAAGCAATTTTCTCGCACTGACGAACAGAAAGACCTGCAGAAACAATCCGGTTATACAGACGGATCCTGCTCTCTTTGGACTCTACTGCAAGCAGGGCTCTGGCATGGCCCATTGTAATTGTTCCACGTGAAACACCCTCTTTTATCTTCTCCGGCAGGCTCAGCAAACGAATAAAATTAGCAATAGTACTTCTATCTACGCCAATCATTTCAGCGATCTGTTCCTGAGACATCCTGTTCTTTTCCGCAAGGTCCCTGAATGCACTTGCCTTTTCTATTGGATCCAGATCCTCTCTTTGAAGGTTTTCAATAAGTGCAAGTACTGCCATTTGCTGATCATCAGCTTCTCGCACATTGCATGTCACTCGCTGCCAGCCCAGGCTTTTTACTGCACGAAGTCTTCTTTCTCCGGCAATAAGCTCATAGCCTGACTCATTCTTACGCACAAGTATCGGCTGAAGTAATCCGTTTTTATCGATACTCAGAGCAAGCTCTTTAATCTTTTCTTCACTGAATTCGGTTCGAGGTTGAAATGGGTTTCTTTTTATACTTGTTATTTCAATGTCAACCCTGCCGGACATTTCACCTGTTTTTAGCGATCCCTCGATTCGACTCATCAATGAATTAAGCCCGCGTCCCAACTTTCTTTCCATGCGCTATAACCTCCTGTGCTACAGCAAGATAAGCCACGCAGCCCATACTTGATATATTGTATTCAACAATTGATTTTCCATGACTTGGGGCTTCAGCCAGTTCTGGATCAAACGGAATTCCCGGCTGTAGCACATCATCCTTGAAATATTCTTTTACCTCTTCATATACTTCCACTTCAAGCTGATTGTCTATGTCAAGCATAGTCGGAAGAACTTTAATATCAAGCTTTTTTTCCGTTACTGACTTTATCAAAGTTATTATCTGCGTTACTCCCTCCAAAGACATATACTGACATTGAACAGGAACAATGGCCAAATCAGCAATGGCAACACCTGTTAATGTTGTATTTTCCAAAGAGGGGGGGCAATCCATAACCAGATATTCACAATCCTCAGAAGCACGCTCCAGCGTATTCTGCAATTCAAAAGCAGTACAACCCCTGTGTCTTTTTTCAAATGTGCTTGGAATCAGAAATAGATTTGAAACACTTGTCGTTTTTATATCACTCAATGAAAATTCCGGATTGAAGACCGACCTTTCCGGCTCTTGTGAATCTACACCCAGGCTACTTCCAGCATTGGCCTGCAGGTCAAGATCTGCAAGTATTGTTCTTCCCTTTAAGGCCAGGGCGGAAGCAATATTTACTGCGGTTGTGGTCTTTCCCACACCACCCTTTTGATTACAAACTACTATTTTTAAGGTCATTATGATTGTTTCACGTGAAACATTTTGTTGCAAAATTTACGAATCAGAATCTGTCAGTCCGAGTTGGATTCATCAACCGGATATTCAGGCCCACTGAAAAACCTGCCTGATGTTCGCTTTTTATTCATATCATCACGTGTAATGCTGTCTGAATCAATTAATCGAACATGGACTTTTGTCTTTACTTCCCGGTCAATACCTTTAAGCAATTCCTGAAATCTTTCCTTGGCAACTCTCTGAATTGTTGCAAGTTTTTCCGGAATCACTGCACCGCTTTGAATTTGAGTTCGAATATGACAGACAACTGCTCGTTTTCTTGCGGTAGGAACCGCCAGCCGAAGCGAAACAGACTCAACATCGTCAACTTCAGCAATAACCCTTTTAATTGATGCCTCAAGGCTGGAAACAGAAACTTCAACTTCTCCCTGATCCGTAACAAAGGACAACTCTCTCTCCCGATCACTCCCGCGCAGCTTCATCAGCACCCAGAACACCTGCATCACAACCAAGGCAATACCTGCCATTCCAAATGCAATGCGTGTAAAAAGAAATTTGCTGTTGCCTTCAAGCATTGCGATTGTATCAGCGCTTTTAAAGCAAAGGGAAATTAGAAAAAACCCGAATAACAAGACAATCAGCCATGTGAATATTTTTATTGCAATGTCCAGCAGATTCATTTTCAGTTCTCCTCGTTTAACAGCCGTTTTTCTACAAAAGAGGTGTCGATCTTACCCCGTTGAAAATCCATATGTTCAAGAATATTTATGGTAAAGGGGATGGTCGTATGTATACCTTGAATTTCATAGTTGTTCAGGGATTTGATTGCTCTGCTGATGGCCTCTTCTCTGCTTTGCCCCCATACGATAAGCTTGGAAAGCAGGGAATCATAATATGCGGGTATTGTATAACCGGTATACAGATGAGAGTCGACCCGTACTTCCTTGTCCGAGGGAGCGGAATAAATTGAAACGGTTCCTGGACATGGACGAAATTCATTCATGGAATCCTCTGCATTGATTCTACACTCGATCGCACACCCATTGAACTGAATATCCTCCTGTTTAAGCCCCAGGGTTTCTCTGCTGGATACAGCAAGCTGTTTTTCAACAATATCAATACCGGTGATTATTTCAGTCACTGGATGCTCCACCTGAAGCCGTGTATTGACCTCCATAAAATAAAAGTCATCGTTCTTGTCCAAGAGAAATTCAAACGTGCCCGCATTGGTATATCCGATTTCCCTGGCCAGGGCCACAGCTGCATCGGATATTTGCTTTCTCTTTTCCGGGCCTATGGCTGGTGACGGACTCTCTTCGATAAGTTTCTGGTGACGCCGCTGAACCGTGCAGTCCCGTTCACCGAGGTGTACAATATTGCCGTAGTTATCTGCCAGAATCTGAATTTCAATATGCTTGGGATTTTCGATAAGCTTTTCAATATATATATCCGAATTGCTGAATGCGGATTCTGCCTCAGCCCGGGCCGCGTAAAAGGCGTTGGCCAGACTGACTTCATTGTGCGCCTGACGCATACCTCTTCCGCCGCCGCCGCCCGCGGCCTTAATCATCACCGGATAACCGATTTTCTTGGCAACCCGAACCGCGTCTTCCACCGAAGCAATCAGTCCCTCGCTGCCCGGAACAACCGGAACGCCTGCTTTCTGGACAATTTCACGCGCCCGGGATTTATCACCAAAGTTCTTCATGACCTCGGTGGAGGGCCCAATGAATTCAATCTCACAGGAACGGCATATATCGGCAAAATGTATATTTTCCGAAAGGAATCCATAGCCGGGATGGATCGCTTCCACATCGGAGATTTCCGCTGCCGTGATAATCCGCTTGATATCCAGATAACTTTCATTGCTCATGCCGGGTCCAATGCAGATAGACATATCAGCGAGCCTGACCGGAAGCGAATCACGGTCTGCGTCAGAATATACCAGAACGGTCTCGATTCCGATTTCCCGGCATGTCTTGATTATACGCAGAGCAATTTCACCTCTGTTGGCAATTAATATTCGTGAAAACAAATTGGGGTACTCCTTTGCCTTACGCAATTTATTTCTTGCAAGCTGTTGCAGTGCAATATGTTATATATTTTTCAGTTTCAATACACTCGAATTATGACTCGTATTCGTTATCAGCCGACAGAGACCCTGAACAGAACCTGACCGTATTCAACCGGTTGAGCATTTTCCACCATAACCTCCACAATCTTACCGGAAAAGCCGGCCTTGATTTCATTCATGACCTTCATTGCTTCAATAATGCAGACCACGGATTCGTCGGTTACCTGATCACCCTCATTTATTAAGAAATCGTTTTCCGGACTTGATGAACGATAAAAGGTTCCGACCATGGGGGATTTGATTTCTAAATAATCCCCTTGCGGTTCAGCCTGCGCATTTCCGCTTTCAACCGGCTGCGAAGAAGGAGCAAGTTGCGGTCCGGAAGCAGCAGGCAGTGGATGCGCGGAAACCAACGCGGGGCCGGTGGTCTCTTTTTTTCGAAGCTTTATCTTGAATTCCGGCTCTTCGAGTTCAATTTCATCCAGATCGTTCTCTTCCATGATCTTCAGAAGATATCGTATTCGTTTGGAAGACATATCATTTCTCCAGAAATTTATACGCGTTCGACATACCGGTTTTCCTTTGTGTCAATTTTAAGCACATCCCCTTCATTCACAAACAGGGGCACGTTCACAGTGGCGCCGGTTTCAAGGGTAACAGATTTTTCAGCGCCTGTGGCAGTATCGCCTTTTACACCAGGCTCGGCCATAGTAACCTTGAGCTCTACAAATCTCGGCGGATCCACAGACACGATTTCATCGTCCGCGGTCACAACCTTGACTTTCATATTTTCCTTCATGTATGGCAAAAAATCCGTCAGATACTCTTCGCCAAGCGGTATCTGATCGTATGTTTCACTGTCCATGAAGATGTAGCTGCTTCCGTCGCGATACAGGTATTCATAATTTTTCTGATCCATCATTACCTGTTCAAATTTTTCCGTAGGCCGTATGGTTTCCTCGATGATGGAGCGGGTGCTGATGTTCTTAACTTTAAGCCGGACAAAAGCGCCTCCCTTTCCGGGCTTGATGTGCTGATAATCCATAATCTCGGATTTGTTCCCCTTGTATACAATGGTCATCCCCTTTTTGAATTGATTCGGTGCTATCATTATCTCTACGATCCTCCTTCTCCGGTTAAGAAACGGTGCAGCTCTGAACATCCTTGGGTATGGTTGTAAGAGTCTCTCTGGATTTTTCAGTAACAACCACAAGGTCCTCAATTCGAATACCGCCCAGCCCGGGAATATAAATTCCCGGCTCGACTGTAATAACCATACCGGGTTTCAACACCTGCTCGCTTTTACTGTTGACCGTGGGCTGTTCATGAACTTCCAGCCCAACACCGTGACCGGTCGCGTGGCCGAAACAATCGCCATACCCATGCTTCTCAATGACCTTCCTGGTCTTTTTATCTACCTCAGATGCCGGCTCACCGGGTTTGACAGCCTCCAGACCGGCCTGGTTGGCCTCCAAAACAATTTTGTATACATCCTGAAGCTTTGCGCCAGTCCTGCCGATCAGAAAACTCCGGGTACAGTCGCTGGCATACATGCCGTTTGTAAATCCCCAGTCTACCAGAAAAACACCTTTCTTTCCTATCGCTTTCCGGGTGGGTACGGAATGCGGATATGCGGACCGTGCCCCCCATGCTGCAATACAGGGAAAGGCATGACCGTCAGCACCCAGGTTTCCGGCCTTGTTGTAAAGTGCTGCGGCAAATGTTTTTTCCTGTGTGCCGGTCTTGATCAAATTTCTAACCTGCGAAAACGCCTGATCCGAAATACAGACCGCCTTGCGGATCGATCGGATCTCTGACCGATCCTTGACTGCCCGGAATGCCCGGATAACACCTTTTCCGAAAATAACCTTTTTGCCTCTGAGCGCTTTTTTCACAGCTCCGGCATCGGAATAGAGCAGGGAGTCGGTTTCCACAAAAACCTTCCTGAC
Organism: uncultured Planctomycetota bacterium; assembly: GCA_964524955.1. Classification (GTDB taxonomy): domain Bacteria; phylum Planctomycetota; class CAZGEP01; order CAZGEP01; family CAZGEP01; genus CAZGEP01. The sequence continues at coordinate 41,650 of CAZGEP010000002.1, forward strand.
CCGGGTATTTCGTACTACCTCCTCGAGTTTTTTACTAAAAGGAACTGCGCGATCCAGAACATCCAATTCCGGTCTCTTTTTGCGGATCTCCAGGCTGTAACAGGAATCCGTAAAAACAAAAGTCTGCCGCAGTGTAATCCCGATTCTAGTTCTGGCATCCAGACAGAGCCCGGTAATCCACCTGACATTACAGGGATCACTGATAACATACAGTCCCGCACTGCCCTTAACATATTTCTGTAGCCTGCTTACGCGTCTATTGCTGTCAGTCAATTCAATGTCACTCGGGTTTTTTCTTCAGCTCTTCGACCTGCTTCATGTCCACACCCATCTCGCGGACAAACAATTTCAGGGAGTCTTTAACGCCTTTTTTCCGCTCATCAAGAAATGTTTTATACGCCAGAAATGCGGTATTTGCACCCAAGTCTTTCCAGGAATAACTTTTAGAAAATTTCTCTTCATACAAATCAATCTTGTATTTAATTTCCACTCTCTCCGGGCCGACCCTTCCATACGTACCGCGTCTCATTTTCTTGTATACTTCCATGGCAAATTGAGTGGAAACGCTCTGTTTTGATGTCTTCGCTGCCGCTTCTTTCACCACCATGGCGTGAAGTTCCTTGAGCCGGGTGATCTCCGCAGCCTTGACCTTGATTTTCTGCTCCCATGGCGTACCCATGAATTCAACCACCTTGGTCTTCAGAAGAGAGCCTGCATCCTCAAACCGAAACCGTTGTGTAAATCCCCGGGCTTTTTGTACCAAAGACTCATACTCTTTGGTTAAAATCTTACGCATGGCATCCGCTTTTTCCCTGGCCTTTTTTGTATAATCGGAAAATCCCTTCATCATATCGGCCACATCCATATACGCTTTCAGAGCGCCGGCAGTATCCTTTTCCTTTTCATAGCGATCCGCCTTCGCCATGGCTTCTTTGTAATGCGTTTCCACCTGCGTCATAATTTTCTGGATCTTTTCGTCCGCTTTGGTTTTCCACTCTTCTTCGGAAACATCCCCCTTGAACTGCTCATATACATCACAGGCAACTTTGTATTTACCTCTGAGTAAATGCTTGGATGCTTGTTCATCCATTGCATTGAACTTATCCTCCACTGCCTTATCTTTAATCGCCTTATTTACCTGAGCGATTTTCTTTCGGGCGCTGGCTGCCAGAGGAATATCCGGATATTTTCCAATAAAATCCGCCCATTTCTGCTTGTGCACCGTCAGATCTGTCGGGTTGGTACCGCAAAATCGCTGAATTTCATCATATTCATTTTGTGCCACTTCCAGCCTGCGGTCATTCTTTTTGTCCTCAATCAGCCGTTTCAATTCAGCAATTTTCGCGTCCACCCGCTCAATTCCGGAATGATTCGGATAGTTGGCCTTGATCTCTCTGTATCCCTCCAGTGCGGCTTGAAAATCCCCCTGCTTCTCAAACGTGCTGCATTTTTCAATCAATCCTTCGATGTCGGAAGGTCCGCCTTTTTTGCCGTTATCCTCTTCATTCTCAATAATTACAGAGGAACCGTTATCCTCCGAATTCAGGCGTGATCGCACAATGTGAGTAACCAGCGCTCCCACACCCAGAATCGCTGTACCCAGAATCAGCACCAGAATAATATAATGCTTGGGCTGATGGAGAATTGTAACCTCTGTATGGCGGAGCCGGGTCTGAAGCTCCTCTCGGATCTCCTCAAGCTTTGTCAGCAGTTCGCCCGCACTGGCCGGACGTTTTTCCGGATCCTTGGCAAGCATGGCAGCAACAAGATCCGACAACTCTTCCGAAAGATCGCTCTTCACAGCCTTAAGTTCCGGTGCCTTGGTGTAGAGATGCTGCTGAAGAATTTCCTTGGACGTCTTTCCCTTGAACGGGGTGTGTCCGGTCAGCATATGAAACATGGTCGCGCCCAGGGAATAGATATCCGAACGCCCGTCCAACGCTTCGCCCCGGGCCTGCTCCGGCGAAATATAATGGGGCGTTCCCACGACCCGACCGGTCTCGGCGCTGTCGTCCTTGTCCTTGAGACTTTTGGAAATACCCAGGTCCACCAGCTTGACCTGTCCTTCATTATCAATAATCAGGTTATCCGGCTTCATATCGCGGTGAATCAATTTGTTCTGGTGCACGTAATCCAATGCAGAGCATGCCTGAATAACAATATCCAGGGTCCGCTGAGGAGAAATCACCTTATCCTTTTCCAGGAGTTCCTTTACCGAATGCCCCTCAACATATTCCATGGCAAAATACAGAATTTCGCCTTCCTTGTCCACATCATGTACCTGAACCAGGTTGGGATGGTTGAGCTTGCCTGCAGACCGCGCTTCGCGGATAAAATTATTCTTGAACGCGTCGTCGTTAGACAGTTTGGGCGACAGCGTCTTGATGGCCACCATTCTATCCAAGGATATCTGCCTGCCTTTATAGACCTTGCCCATACCGCCGGTAGCCACATGCTCGAGGATTTCATATCCCCGCAGCTGAAACGTGATGGCTTCTCTAGAGCGCTCGTAAAGAATCTCCGTATCCCCGATGCCGATGACATCCCCGACAGAAAGACGCTGATCCTTGATCAACCTTCCATTGACCCGGGTTCCGTTGCGGCTGTCCATATCCTTTACATAATAATGGCCCTCGCGGTAATACACCTGTGCGTGGCTTCTGGAAGATTTGGGATCTTCGATATGAATATCATCCGCGCTTTTTCTGCCGATAACGATACTCTTTTTCTCAAGCTCCATCTCGCGCAGAATTACACCTTGACTTTTTACAATCAGTTTTGCCATAAATCATCACCTTAAAACCCGTACATAAACATATTTATTTTAATTAAGATACATACGGGTGTCAAGCGAATTAATTTTCGATAGGAATTTCCAACGGTTTTTTATTGATATCCAGTCCGGGATGTCTATAATTTTACAGTTTTTAAGGAACTTTCACTACAGGCTGCTGCTGTGGAAAAACTGAACCTGGCATATCTGAATACAACGACAGAAGAAGAATCAAATTTCAATCCGCCTCACCTGAACATTAAAATGGTTTTGGCGGACTCTCCGGAACTGCAAAAAACCATACGAAACATCCAGGATTACCTGCTTGACAGGCAGCTGCCCGACGGCGAATGGATGGCCCAACTCGAAGCCAATGCATTCCTCAACGCCGAATACATCATGCTCATGCACTTTCTGGAAGAAGTAAACAAAGACGAGCAGCGGCGAATGACCGACTACATCATAAATACACAGCTTCCGGAAGGCGGGTGGGCCATCTATTACGGAGGCCCCCCTCATCTAAGCACCTCGGTGGAAGCGTATTTCAGTCTCAAACTCGCTGGAATCGATCCGGACCGTCCCGAAATGAAACTGGCCCGGAAAATGATCCTCAGTCTGGGTGGTGCGGCCCAATGCCAGGTCATCACCCGGATTAACCTGGCGCTTTTCGGCCAGTATGACTGGGAAGGAACGCCCCGGATGCCCATTGAGCTGATGTTCATGCCAAGGGTTTCGCCCATCAACATCTACGAGATGTCCTGCTGGGCCCGGACCTGCGTGGTACCGCTTTTGATCCTCTGCACGCTTCGGCCCCGCTGCAAAATCCCCCCGGAAAAGGGCATTCGCGAACTCTACCTCAAACCGCCGTCCAGGAGCGATTATTCCCTGGACAGCGATATCAAGCTGTTTTCATGGAAAAATCTTTTCAAAAAAGCCGACGGCCTGCTGAAATTCTATGAAAAAAGCCCGGTTAAAATGCCCCGCAAGACTGCGCTGCGCATGGCAAAAAAATGGATTATCGACCATCAGGACAAAAGCGGTGACTGGTGCGGCATTTATCCGGCCATGGCCTACTCCGTGATGGCGCTTAAATCCATGGGCCATAAAAACACCTTTCAGCCCATCCGAAAAGGCATGGAAGCCATCCGGCGCTTTCACCTTGAAAAAAAAGAAGGGCTCTACCAGCAGTCCTGCATCTCACCGGTGTGGGACACGGCCTGGGCTGCCATGGCGCTCTCTGAATCCGGCGTCAGCTCTGATGATCCGGCACAGAAACGGGCACACGACTGGCTGTACCGGATGCAGATCGATCGGCCCGGTGACTGGGCGGTCAAAAACCCGCTCACCGAACCCGGGGGCTGGGCCTTTGAATACCACAATGACTTCTACCCGGACAATGACGACACGGCCGTGGTACTGATGGCCCTGCTTTATTCCGACCTGAGCCATCCCGAGAACAGGGAGAAATTCGAACGCGGCCTTCGCTGGGTGCTGTCCATGCAGAACGATGATTTCGGGTGGGGGGCATTTGAACGAAATATCGATAACAAACTCTTTAATGAAATCCCGTTTAATGATCAGCAAAACATGCTGGATCCGAGCACCGCGGATGTAACTGCCCGCGTCGTGGAAATGGCGGGCCGTACATCAAACATGATGGGCAGAGATATCATCCAGGCACCGTCTCTGCAGAGCGCCCTGGACTTTCTCTTCCGCGAACAGGAAACCTACGGCGCCTGGTTTGGCCGCTGGGGCGTGAATTACATCTACGGCACCTGGTCCGTACACTGCGCGCTGGAAGCATCAGGCCGTTCCATGCACTCCCCGGCAATCCACCGAAGCGTTAAGTGGCTCAAGAGCATTCAGAACCCGGACGGCGGGTGGGGGGAATCCTGCAAATCCTATGAAGATCCCTCCTGGATCGGTCGGGGTGAATCCTGCGCCTCACAGACCGCGTGGGCGGTCATGGCGCTGGTCTCCGCAGGAGAGGCCAAGAGCTTCAGTGTTCAGTCCGGAATCCGTTACCTGATCGACACGCAGTCCGAAGCGGGAAACTGGGAAGAAGAACCGTTCACGGGAACCGGATTCCCGGGTTCGTTTTACATACGGTATCACATGTATCCGGAATATTTTCCGTTGCTGGCCCTGGCGCGATACAGAAAAGCGGTCCAGGCCGGCACGTAAACGATTAGCAGAAGGAAGGATTATTATGAGTAAGATCAAGATTGCAATTATTGGTGCTGGTAACTGCACGAGTTCCCTGATTCAGGGAATTGAATATTATCGAAATATGGTTCCAGAAAATGCCGTGGGTCTCATGCATTTCAACCTGGGCGGGTACGTTCCAGGTGACATTGAATGTGTGGCAGCCTTTGATATCGACAAACGAAAAGTCGGACGCGACCTGAGCGAAGCCATCTTTGCTCCGCCCAACTGCACCACGGTCTTCTGCGGCGACATCCCCAAAAGCGGCGTGGAAGTTAAAATGGGACCGATCATGGACGGATATTCCGAGCACATGAAAAACTATCCCGACGAACAGACCTTTCTTCCCGCAGATGCCGACCCCGTGGACGTAGTCGAAGAAATCAAAAAATCCGGTGCCGAAATCCTGATCAACTACATGCCGGTGGGATCGGAAAAAGCGGTCAAATATTATGCCCAGTGCGCGCTGGACGCGGGGGTGGGCTTTGTCAACAACATGCCGGTATTCATTGCATCGGATGAGGCATGGGCACAAAAATTCATCGATGCTGGCCTTCCCATTGTCGGGGACGACATCAAGGCCCAGATCGGCGCGACCATTACCCACCGCGTTCTCACACGACTCTTTCAGGACCGGGGCGTAAAACTTGAGCGCACCTACCAGCTCAACACCGGCGGCAACACCGATTTTCTCAACATGAAAGAACACTCCCGGCTGGCGAGCAAGAAAATCTCCAAGACCGATTCCGTTCAGAGCCAGCTCGAAATCCCCATGCATGCCGACGATATTCATATTGGCCCCAGTGACTACGTACCGTGGCAGAAAGACAACAAAGTCTGCTTCATTCGCATGGAAGGCAAAAAATTCGGCGGCGTTCCCATCAACCTCGAACTCCGACTCTCCGTGGAAGACTCTCCAAACAGCGGTGGTGTGGCCATTGACGCGATTCGATGCTGCAAACTCGGACTCGAGCGCAAGATCGCCGGCCCCCTGACCTCAATTTCCTCCTATACCATGAAACATCCGCCCATCCAGTACACAGATTCTGAAGCGCGGGAAAAAGTTCTTCAATACATCAAAGGTGAAATCGGCGAATAAAAAATGGACACCATACTCATCCTCGACTACGGCTCTCAGTATAACCAGCTCATCGCGCGACGAGTGCGTGAACTCAACGTCTACAGCGAACTGCTGCCCTTTGACCTCTCCATTGAACAGATCCGGGAGATCTGCCCCAAAGGCATCATCCTCTCCGGCGGACCCAATTCCGTCTATGACAGGGACGCACCCGGACTCAACCCGGAGCTGCTCAAACTCGGCATTCCCGTGCTGGGCATCTGCTACGGCATGCAGGCTATGACCCATGCACTTGGCGGCAAAGTTCATCACAGCGACAAGCACGAATACGGTCACTGCGAACTCATTGCCGATGACTTCAGCGGAATATTCCGAGGAATCAAGCAGGGAGAAGCCGAACAAGTCTGGATGAGCCACGGAGACTCCATACAGGAACTGCCGGCTGGATTTCAGGCGGATGCCCATACATCCAATACCCCGACCGCTGCGTTCAGCTGCGCGGAGAAAAAACTCTACGGCCTTCAGTTTCACCCCGAAGTTGAACATACAACACACGGCCGTGAAATGCTCCAGACCTTTGTCCTGGACATCTGTGGCTGCGATGGCTTCTGGACCATGGAAAACTTCGCCGAACAGGCCGTCAACGATATCCGCAAGCAGGTAGGCAAAGAAAAAATTATCCTTGGCCTTTCCGGCGGTGTAGACTCCTCGGTTGCGGCCGCACTGCTGGCCCGTGCCGTGGGTAAACAACTCCTCTGCATCTTCATTGACAACGGTCTGCTCCGTAAAAACGAAGCCACAGAAGTAATCGAACTCTTCAAGTCAAACTTTGACATCGAAATCAAATCCATTGATGCGAGCGAGCGCTTTCTGACTGCGCTCAAAGGCACAACCGATCCGGAAGAAAAACGAAAAATCATTGGCCGTGAATTCATCAAAGAATTCGAACAAGCGGCCGGCGACCTGGGCAACGTCAAATACCTGGCCCAGGGAACCATCTACCCGGATCGGATCGAATCCAAGTCCACCAGGGGCGGACCGTCCGCCACCATCAAATCCCATCACAACGTGGGGGGATTGCCGGAAAAAATGAACCTGGGCCTGGTCGAACCGCTCAAAGACCTGTTCAAAGACGAAGTCCGCAAACTCGGCATCCAACTCGGACTGCCCGAATCTCACATCATGCGGCACCCCTTTCCCGGACCCGGGCTGGGCGTACGCATTCTGGGTGACATCACCCGCGAATCCTGCGACCTGTTGCGCGAAGCCGACCATATCTACATCCAGGAAATCCGCAACGCCGGCCTGTATGACAGCATATCCCAGGCATTCGTTGTGCTGCTGCCGTGCAAGAGCGTAGGCGTGATGGGCGATGCCCGGACCTACGAACGTGTGGCCGTGCTTCGTGCCGTAACCACCACCGATTTCATGACCGCGGACTGGTCCCGGATTCCGGCCGATATTCTGGCCCGGATCTCCAACCGTATCATCAATGAAGTTAAGGGTATCAACCGCGTGGCCTACGACATCAGCTCCAAACCGCCGGCCACCATTGAATGGGAATAGCACACCGAACTCTGTTATGACTCCGACCCAGCGTGACGGCACCACCATCAACAATTATCCCGACTCCGAAACCGCGCTGCCTCAAACCAGATAGCCCGGCAAAACCGACTGGGAGTCTGCACAGTGGATTGGTCCCGGGTATCCTGTAAACGCAGAGATTACGCCACCGGACAAATGGATCGGGTTCATCGGCAGAAACCGGATGGCGTCCTTTGAGCAGACCCTTACCTGCCGTGCACAGGAGATTACTGATTGCCGGATCACTGCCTGTTTTGGCGAAAGCGGTGAAATCCGGATCAACAACATACACGTTGCCAGCATCAACACCTGGAAAACCGGATTCAAGCAAATCACTGTCCAGCCCGACATGCTCCACTCCGGAGAAAACACCATACGCATTACAGTAAATGACAGAAAAAATATCGCTGTATTCAATTTCGGCCTGCACATCTCATACGCAGACCAAACCGATCAGCAGATTATCTCGAACGAATCCTGGCGTTTTACTCCCATAATCACAGCAAACGAACCCGGGCCTGCTGAACGACCAAACCAATGTGCTGGGCGTTCACCTGGGTAACGGCTGGTATGCAAACAACAGCGGTATCATCCGCTGGACCGCCTATGGCCCCCCTGTCCTGATCGCCCGCCTGGGCAACCATCACTGTGAATGAACCTGCAGGCACGGCCATCACTTCTTTTATTTCGCTGTTATTCTTCTATATCCTTTCGAAAAATCAATACCCCCCGGGCAGAAGAACTGCCTGAAAGATAGAAAGCCTGCTCCCGGCATTTATCCTGCCGGATCATACATAAAAGAAATGTTGTGTTCTTTCAGATAAGCACGGAATTCTTTGCTCGTAAGCTGAACATACAAATCCCTCTGCTGCTGCGTTTCAAAATAACATTTGCCCACAATGTGAACCGTGTGTCTGTCTTTATGCGTTACAAAATACTGCTTGTCGGAAAAAGGCAAAACCTGGATGATATACGAAGGAACATCCTCATCCGCCTTTACGCCTGAACCCAGAATCAGATTTGTAAGATTTATTCGTCCAATGTGATACCGAACAGGATCGTTTCCGCACCAGTGATGAATTCGCAGCAAGCCGAATATTGACCCGTCAGGACAAACTTCTACTCCGGTTTTCACTGCGTCGCACAAAATAACTGAATTGACCGGCACCCTGCATACGTACGGCACCCTTACCAGCCGTCCGTCTGCCATTACAAACCCTTTTTCGGTAATCTCTTTGACCTGGCATGGGTTATTAAGTTCTTCAACGATTCTCTTTGGAAAAAAGCTTCCGGTAAAGAGAAAAAAGCAAGCTGCTCCTGCCAGAATAAGGACTACACTCAAAAAGATTGTTTTCCGCATTCAAATTTTATCCAAAAAAAGACTGCAAACAAATAAAACAGCTCCAATAAAATTAACCAGAAATATATGTACCTTTGAGTAGGCTCTTATTTCTTCAGCATCCTTATGGTCACCCAAAATCCTGTAACCGATTGCACCTGTGTTGTAGATAGAACCTATAAATATTACACCGCATTGAAAGATAAATGAATTCAAAACCAAATCATCACCTTCAGGCAATCCAGTGGCTTTACTCCTGATGTAAACATAGACTCCTGTAAGAAGAAGACCAAAAATAGTACCAAGGAATAATAGAATAACTCTCTTCATATCAGTTACACCCTTTTCGTGACTTTCGTGTTTTTCGTTGTTCCGTGTTTTTCGTTGTTCCGAATCCTTCCCATCATGTTCATTTTAGTTGTCTGTTCAAGACGAATGATTCCCCTGATGGGGATGTCGGTTGATTTGGAGTGCCATTCCTTGAATTTGATCTTTACTTCGCTTCCCTTAAGGGTCCGATCTTTCTGAATAACAATACAGTCAATCTCGCGGCCCTTTATTTTCAATTTTTCATCTTTAACCCGTGTGACCTTTTCGCTCAAAGGGCGGTTGTCCTCTGTCTCTGAGTGTCCGGGTTTCCAGGTTCGATAGTCTGTCATATCAGCAAAAAGTTTTGTTGCATTGGACTCCCTCGGCAGCATACGGGGCGGTGTGCCGGAAATAACTTTCGTATGAACAGAATACCCCTTATCTGAAATCTTTTTTACAGTATCTTTTCTTCTGTATTTTCCATTCATAAAACCACCGGTTGCTGTAACATCAAAGACCGCCCAGTCTCCTTTCTTTACAGGATAGGAACCTGCAGCGGTTTTTTGATTTTCCGATGCTGGAATTCCAGGTGCTTTTACAAGTGAATCTTCTGCTGGAAAGATTGTCTCCGTCCAGATGAGCCTCATCACCTGCATTCCCGAGCTGCAGCACAGGTGCGTTTCCCGGTTCAATGGCTGTAAGCTGAAAATTAGTGGAAACCCAGCGGCTCTTCCATGTATTTCCGCCATCCTGAATTATCAGAACCGTTCCCGAATTCATGTACTGAGATTGGAGCGTATGACCGGTAGCCCGTGGAGCCCGTGGATCACGATCTCCGCACGCCCATCCCTTTTTCTCTGTGGTAAAACAAACATCCCTCAGAACAGCTCTGCTGGATGTTTTTAGAACGTCCCACTTTAATCCACCGTCTTTTGTCCGGATAGCCATGCCATTCACGCCAACAGCCCATCCTTTTTTTCCATCCTTGAGAAAAAAGACATCGTTTAGTGACTTTCCTGAGACAGCCTTGGGAAGCTTTATTTCTGTAAAAAGCCCGGCGTTCTGATCCGCATTATCGGCTCCCTTAACACTCTGCTGAGAGACCAAAACAACAATAAACGCAAGTAGTACTGCATGAAGAATGATTATCTGACTTCTGCTGAAAATCTTTTTTTCTTTCACAATTCTGCTCCTTTGTCTCAAGGATCAACTTAATTGCCTTGGTCGCTGGATTTATCCAGCATTTCCTTCAATATAGATTGTTCCATGTATCGCTTCCACGATATATTTCCTAGAACGTGAGCCGCGAATGAGCAACCTTTTTGCGGATCAATTTCGATGCTATCTTTGTTTTCGTGTTTTTTCGTGGCGTTCGTTGTTCCCAATCTTTTTATCAGTTAACTATTTTTTTAAAATCAGTTCTATGTATTTCTTACATTCTGATCCCAGGCAGTAAGCTCTGAAAGCAATTGTGCGCGCAGGTCCGCGACCTCGGGATCGTTTACACGATTGTTCAACTCATACGGATCCTGATCCAGGTTTGTCATCAAGGTGGGGTCCAGCCCTCCCTCTTCCTTTCTATGAGCAGCCAGTTTCCATCCACTTCGAACAATCATGCACCAGTCATTAAATTCAGAGAACACAGCTTCGCATGCGCTCTCTGTTTGCCGGTCAAGAAACGGTCCAATGCTTGTCCCATCCGCACTGTCCACCGGTGTAATTCCGGCAAGGTCCAGACACGTGGGCATCAGGTCGATACCGGATACCAGTTCATCCGTAACCCGCCCGCCGGGCAGTCCAGGTACATACATAATCAGGGGAATTCCTGCGGATTCCTCGTGCGGCAGGCATTTATTTTTCAGGCCATGAGCCCCCTGCATGTCTCCGTGGTCCGAGGTGAATACGATCATGGTTTTTTCTTCAATGTCAAGCTCTTCGAGCCGGGTCAGCAGGCGGCCGATATTAGCGTCAATCTGCGTACACATGGCATTGTAGAGACGAATGTATTCATCAAGGTTTCTGCCGTACCGCTGGTAGTCAAGGTCACCGTCAACGGGCCTGGGACTGCGCGGTGAAAAGGTTGGCGTAAACGGATCAATCTCCTGCACATTGGGGCGATGGACGATCTTCCGGCCTTTATAGAGCTCTGCGTATTCCGGTGCAGGCTGTTCCGGATAATGCGGTGCCTGATACGACATCATGAGCATAAAGGGTTGATCCCCCTCAGCCAGATCATCCAGCTCCCGGATCGCCAGGTCTGTTGTCACATCTGTGCGGTGTTTTTCAAACCGGTGCTCACAGCCCTCCCTGTCGTAGAAGCAGACGTCCCGGTAGAATCCGTTGTAGCACTGATAACCAGTGAACCGGTCAAAGCCGCCCTGAAGCTCCCGGGCAATGGGTCCGTTCCCGTTTCCGCCCAGATGCCATTTTCCAACCCAGGATGTCGTATAACCGGCACTTCCAAAGGCCTCTGCAAAGGTCGTGGTTCCCTGCGGCAGGGGATCACCGTTCCTGATAACTCCACACCGGCTTGTATACTGACCCGTCAGAAGCGATCCGCGAAACGGCCCGCAAATCGGATTGTTGGAGTAACAGCGTCGAAACAAGACGCCCTGTTTGGCCAGCCGGTCAAGGTTCGGCGTTTCAATGTTGGGATTGTCCATGCACCCAAGCGCGTAGCGATGCTGCTGGTCTGTAAAAATGAATAATAGATTCATATGTTTAATTGCGTCCCTTGCGTCATTTGCGTTCCCAATTTTTCTAAACACAAAAACAGGTTTTGACAGGATTAACCGGATTGACAGGATGAATAATGAAAATCTTTCTTCATTATTTCTTTCCCGTTACCTCTGGATAGTTGCCGTGTTCGCGCCATACTTCGAGTATGAGTTCGTACCGCTTAAGCGGAAGGCCGGTATAGATGCAGTTGCTGGTGGAAAAGATGTATCCGCCGCCGGGCATGCCTTTTTCCAGGGCATAGCGTGCGGATTCAACGGCTTCTTCCTCGGTACCGGTCTGAAGCAGTCCGCAGTTCACGTTTCCGACCAGACAGATCTGGTCTCCGTATTGTTTCTTGACTTCACCGATGTCCACGCCGGCCTGCGGATCAATGGAATGAAGTGCATGCGGATTGCAGTCCACCAGCTGATCAATGATGGGCATGATATCGCCGTCAGTGTGCTTAATGGTGTAAAATCCCATGGACCGGTATTCGGCAATAAGCTCCTTGAGATAGGGATGTACGAATTCACCGAACTGGTCCGGGCTGAGAAAGGGGCCGTCGTTGAGGCAGTAGTCAGAACACATGCCAAAGCCGTCGAGTCCGCCGTGTTTTTTCAGTTCTTCGGCATTTCGGAGTGTATCTTCCACCCGTTGTGCTGCGTTTGATTTGAGCTCCTGGGGAGCGTCCACCATTTTATAGGAGAACTCCACCATGTTATCGCCGTTGGGAATGCCGTACGTGGCATCTCCGTGTTTGAGCAAAAAGTATTTGTCGCCGCTCTTTTTCCGGATTTCATCGATCAGGCGGCAGGTTTCTTCCATGGTTCCCGGGTTGGGATGAATAAAAATGGCACTGTGTTCATATTTTTCCGCGGTCTGGATGTAAAGATCGGCCTGGTCTTCCCTGTGCAGCTGGCGTTCTTTTTCCTCCATCTGATCCCACTGTTTGTACGACCGCTGGTGCGGATGAACTCGGCCGAATGCTTCCATGGTCAGGAAAAAAACAAGTTCAAAATGGGGGACGCGCCCGGTAATGGGTTTTCTCTCAAGTGCGGCAATAAAACGTTCTCGTTTGGTCATGGGATTTCTCCGGTGAGGTTCAGGAATTCGAGCCGTTTAAAGTCGGAGCAGCAGACGCGGTGTCTGCGGCAAGGTTTTTCTTTCTCACGGTATCCAGAATGCCGTTAATAAAGCTGCCCGAGGAAACGGTGCTGTATTTTTTGGCCAGCTCAATGGCTTCATTGATCGTGACTTTTTCCGGGATATCGCTGCGAAAAAGCAGCTCGTAGATGCCCATGCGGATAATATTCATATCAATGACCGCGATCCGGTCGATCTTCCAGTTGCTGGAGGTTTCGGATGTCAGCCGGTCAATGTCCTCCATTTTTTCTTGAATTCCGGAAATCAGTTCCCGGGCAAATGCCAGGGCCGGTTGCGGATGGTCATCATAGTACGAAAGAAATTCTTCAATATCCTCGGACCGGTCTTTTTCCAAAAGGCTTTTCTGGTAGAGATAGTGGAGGGTGATCTCTCTGGATACGGTTCGGTTTCGCATGAAATTCTGCTACAGGTATCAGTTGATTTTGCTGTACAGGTTGACCAGTTCAATGGCGGATACAGCCGCGTCCGCTCCTTTGTTGCCTGCCTTGGTACCGGCCCGCTCCAGGGCCTGTTCCAGGGTGTCGGTCGTCAGCACACCAAAGGTAACCGGTGTATCATTTTGAAGCGCGACCTGGGCAATTCCCTTGGCCGCTTCAGCCGCCACATAGTCAAAGTGCGGGGTTTCGCCCCGGATAACCGCGCCCAGGCAGATAATGGCGGAATATTTTCCCACAGCCGCGATCCGGGCCGCGGTCTGCGGTATTTCAAAGGAGCCGGGCACCCAGAACACGGTAATGTTCTTTTCGTCGCCACCGTGACGCACAATCATGTCACAGGCGCCCTCAAGCAGCTTGGAACTGATGAGTTCATTAAATCGGCTGACGATCATCGCAAATTTCGCGCCCCTGGGGACCGTAAGTTCTCCCTGTGTGATTTGTTTCATTGTATGGTTTCCTCCAGTAAATGTCCGAGTTTATCTTTTTTGGTTTTCAGGTAACGCATGTTGGTCTCTTTGGGCGGTATCTGAATCGATACTCGTTCAACAATCTCTATGCCGTAACCGCCCAGGCCCACGACCTTTCTCGGGTTGTTGGTTATCAGCCGAATTTTGCGAACGCCCAGATCAGAGAGGATCTGGGCACCGATGCCGTATCGTCTCAAATCCGGCTGAAATCCGAGTTTTTCATTGGCTTCGACCGTATCGTATCCCTGCTCCTGCAGGGAATAGGCTTTGATTTTGTTTTCCAGGCCAATGCCTCTTCCTTCCTGGCGCATGTAGACAAACACCCCTTTTCCCTCTTTTTCAATCATGGCCAGGGATCGCCCAAGCTGGTCACCGCAGTCACACCGCAGAGAGCCGAGAATGTCTCCGGTAAAACACTCGGAGTGAACGCGGGTCAGCACGGGTTCTTCGCAGGTTTTCAAACTGCCGGGAGCCAGATCTCCCTTTACCAGAGCGATATTGCAGATTTCGTCAATAACGGTTTTATACAGATGCAGGGTAAAATCACCGTATTGGGTAGGCAGGGCCGTGGAGGTAACGCACTCCACCAGATGATCCGTTCGGTTGCGGTATTCAATGATGTCTTCCACGCTGCAGACCGGAATGTTGTGTTCCTTTCCGAACTCCAGGAGTTCGGGAAGCCGCGCCATCTGGCCGTCTTCTTTCATAATTTCACAGATCACGGCCGCAGGCTTGAGACCCGCGATCCGTGCCAGGTCCACTCCGGCTTCGGTCTGGCCGGCCCGCACCAGCACACCGCCGTCTCTTGCGCGTAGCGGAAAGATATGTCCCGGACGTACAAAGTCTTCGGGCCGGGCATTGTCCCGGACCGCATCGGCAATGGTCTTGGCCCGGTCATGGGCTGATATGCCGGTTGTTATTCCGCTTGCCGCATCAATGGATACGGTAAAGGCAGTATGAAAGGCCGAGGTGTTTTCGCTGACCATCATGGGAAGGTTGAGCTTTTCGGCAAAATCGCCGGAAAGGGCCAGGCAGATCAGCCCCCGGCCGTGTGTGGCCATAAAGTTGACGGCTTCAGGGGTAACCTTTTCCGCGGCAATGATCAGGTCGCCTTCATTTTCCCGGTTTTCGTCATCTACCACAATCACCATTTTGCCGGCTGTGATATCCTGTATAATTTTGGGGATTTCTGTAAGTGCCATGGGTTTCTCAGGTGTTTAAAAGAATGTATATCACTCCAACCGCAATAATGATTATACCAATCAGAACCGCGAGTGTCATTATTTTTAATTTGAATTTAAGTTTTTCGTTTTCGTTTTTCAGTTCCACGTTGCGGCTGGACTCGCCCTTGAAGGCGTTGATAATTGATGTCCGGGTCATGTCGAGATGCCCGCTGGCTGAGGTCTCCTTGAACCGGATGGATTCCAAATCATTGAAGAGTTCCTTGAAGCTCTGATGGCGTTTGTTGCGGTCCCTGGAAATCATCTTGTGAATCACTCGGGAGAGTTCGTCCGGCAGCTCTTTGCCCGCGACCTTGGCAACCGGCGGGACATTGGATTTCATGTGCTGTTTGATGACCGAGGAAACCGTTCCCTTGAAGGGAACTTCGCCCGCGATCATGTGGTAGTAGCTGACGCCCAGCGAGTAGATGTCGGCCCGGAAATCCACGTCTTCTCCGGCTGCCTGTTCAGGTGCGATGTAGTCCGGGGTTCCCAGGATCTCTCCGGATCCGGAGATCTCCGAGTCATATATGGACTTGAGAAACCCGAAATCTCCAAGCTTGGCCACTCCCGTCTTGGTCAGCAGGATATTTCCCGGCTTCACATCCCGGTGCACCACATCAAACTCCTTGATGTAGTTGAGGGCTCGCGCAACCTGACGCACGATATTCGTGGCCACGCCTACAGGCATAAGCCCGTTGTTTTCTATATAATGCTCCAGGGTCTCGCCGTCTACGAATTCCATGGAAAAAAAGAGCAGGTTATCCACCTGGCTGACATCGTAAATCTGCAGCAGGTTCTGGTGGCTCATCTTTCCGGTGATCCGGGCTTCAAGAATAAACCGGTTGTAAAATTCCCGGTCACTCAGCCACTTGGGATGCAGGACCTTGAGCGCAACGATCCGGTTCATGGTAATCTGCTTGGCCTTATACACGGTTCCCAGGCCACCGTCTCCGATCTTGGAGATGATCTTGTAACCCGGGATATAAATGTCATCCTTGTTGGCATCCCGCTCCAGACGCTTGAGTGCTGTATGAATGGCCTTGATTTCACTGGCCTTAAGCAGCCCATGTGCCAAAAAGAGATCCGCGATATTTCTGAATTCATACCGGTCGCTCTGCCGATATGCCTCCAGGCTCTGGTCCACATCCGCCGTGTCAATCAGTCCGGCTTCCACGCCCATGGAACAGAAGGATTTCGCGCTGTCCATCTCCCGTTTGTCACGCATTTTTTACTCCACGTAATTTAATACCCAGCTCCCGAAGCTGATCGGAAGCCACATTCGACGGCGCACCTGTAAAGAGACACTGGCCCCGCTGGGTTTTAGGGAATGCAATCACATCCCGAATGGAATCTTCTCCGCAGAGAATCATGACCAGCCGGTCAAACCCGAAGGCAATTCCGCCGTGGGGCGGTGCTCCATAGCGCAGACCTTCAAAGAGAAAAGAAAACTTTTCTTCCATATCCTCATTGGAAATCCCGAGGATTTCCAGCACCTTGCGCTGCAGTTTTTCATTGTGAATCCGGATACTGCCTCCGCCGATCTCCACACCGTTTAAAACCAGGTCATAGGAGTCGGAAAGCACGTCCAGCGGTGCAGATTCAAGTTTGTCCATATCCGCTTCTTTGGGAATGGTGAAAGGATGATGGACATATGTAATTTTTCCGGTGTCTTCGTCTTTTTCAAAGAGCGGGGCATCCACGACCCAGACGAATTCATAGGTGTTTTCCTGGATCAGGCCAAGCCGTTTGGCCAGGTGGCAGCGGAGTGCGCCCAGTGCATTCTGAACAACGGATGTCCGGTCTGCGACAAAGAAAAGAATGTCGCCGGGCTCGGCCTGAGCGGCGCTGACGATCTTTGCGGACACGTCCCGGGGAAAGAATTTTGCGATCGGCGAATTCACGCCGTTCTCCTCGACCTTGAACCAGGCCAGGCCTTTGGCTCCATAATCACTGACAAATTGAACCAGGCCGTCAATATCCTTTCGGGAGAATTTATCGGCTGCGCCCTCTGCCCGGATACAGCTGACCCGGCCGCCTTTTTCCACAGTACCGGTAAACACCTTGAATTCACTGCCAGCGATCTGTTCACTGACATTGACCAGCTCCATGCCAAACCGCAGGTCAGGCTTGTCGCTGCCGAATCGTTCTTTGGCTTCCATATAGGGCATGCGCCTGAAGGATGTTTCCAGGTCCATGTCCAGGCATTCCTTCCACAATCGCCGTACCATGCCCTCGATGACGTCGATAATATCTTTCATGTCCACAAAGGACATCTCCACATCAACCTGGGTGAATTCCGGCTGACGATCGGCCCGCAGGTCTTCATCCCGGAAGCACTTGACCATCTGGATGTAGCGGTCATATCCCGCGGCCATGATCATCTGCTTGAAGAGCTGCGGTGACTGGGGCAGGGCATAAAACATACCGGCATTGACACGGCTTGGAACCAGAAAGTCCCGCGCGCCTTCGGGCGTGCTTTTGGTCAGAAAGGGGGTTTCGACTTCAATAAACCCCTTCTGATAGAAGTAGTCCCGGATCGCATAGGCGGCCTTGCTGCGCAGAATCATGTTCTGCTGCATGGGCGGTCGCCGCAGGTCCAGAAAGCGGTATTTGAGACGAACTTCCTCGCCGGCATCGGTATATTCGGAGGGTTCAAAGGGCGGGGTTTCACAGTCATTGAGGATGGCGACTTCTTCACAGTCGATTTCGATCTCGCCGGTTGCAAGCTTGGGATTCACATTCCCGTCAAGCCTGGGAACGACATTGCCCAGAACCTCAACCACGGACTGGATTCGAATCGATTCCGCAGTGCTGAAAAAGTCCTTCCCTTTGTCCGGATGAAATTTAACCTGGGTTTTTCCCCAGCGGTCTCTGATGTCAATGAAGATCACGCCGCCGTGGTCCCGGCGGTTCTCTACCCAGCCTTTGAGTGTAACAGTCTGATCAATATGCGAAGCCCTGAGCTCTCCGCATGTATGCGTTCGTTTGCCAATCAAGTGAACCTCTCCTTAAGAAAACAATAAAAGAATTTTTGACAGGATTAACAGGATGAACCGGATGAATAACGGTTCCTGTGCTGTCATACCGAACGAATGTGAGAGATCTAATTTTTCAACCTGCCCTGCTATCCAGATTCCTCAGTCGCTTCGCTGCCTGGAAATGACATCTTCTATTCAATCCTGTTCATCCCGTTAATCCTGTCTAATATAACATCAAAATGATGTCATTTTTCACATCTTTGTTTATCTGAGCAGCCAGCATTAATATAATTGTACAACTCCTCAAACGCAACCGTATTCTGATCTTTACGCTCCATGTCTTTAACCGAGGCCTGTTTGTCCCGGACCTCGTCTTCTCCGATGATCACGGCAAAACGGGCACCTTCCCGGTTGGCCATGCGCATCTGCGCCTTGAAGCTCCGGCTTTCATAGTCCATGTCTGCTGCAATTCCCCGGCTGCGCAAATTGTTGAGCAGGGAAAAGGAGACAGGCTTCTGCTCCTTGCTGACCGTGACAATATAGGCGTCCATGCGCTGCGGTTTGAGGGTGTCCGCTTCTGCACTCAAAAGGATGCGCTCCATTCCCAGTCCAAATCCAACACAGGGTGCATCACTTCCACCGAGTTCGCCGACCAGGCCGTTGTACCGGCCCCCGCCGCCCAGAGCGTTCTGTGCACCCAGATTCTTCCCGATAATTTCAAAGATCGTCCGTGTATAGTAGTCAAATCCACGAGCCAGGTATCGGTTTTCTTTGTACTGAACACCGCATTCTGTCAGTCCCTGCTTTACGGCTTCGTAATGGACTCCGCAGTCTGAACAGAGAAATTCTGTAATGACTGGAGATCCGGCAGCTGCATTTCTGCAGGGTTCTTTTTTGCAGTCCAGCACGCGAAAGACATTCCGCTCCAGCCGCTTCTCGCAATCTCCGCACAGTTCTGCTTTGCGGGGATTGAAATATTCCAGCAGCCCCCTTCGCATTTCCTTACGGCACTCGGGGCAGCCTATGGAGTTGATCTGAAGCGCTGCACCCTTTATGCCGAATGTCTGGAAAATTTCCATTGCCAGGGCCATGGACTCCACATCCATCAACGGATCTGCAGAACCAATAACCTCTGCACCGATCTGGTGAAACTGACGCGTTCTTCCCCGCTGGGGGCGTTCCTTGCGAAACATGGGGCCGATGTAGTAAAATTTCTGAAAAGGCGCCCGTTTCTGATACTGGTGTTGAACATAGGCCCGGACAACGGATGCGGTTCCTTCCGGACGCATGGTTAGAGAGCTGTCTGTATCGCTTCCGAACGTATACATCTCTTTTTCAACAATATCCGTTGTTTCGCCAATGCTCCGCGTAAAGAGGTCCGTGGACTCCATAATCGGTGTACGCATCTCATGGTAACAGTATTTTCTGAACACATCCCTTGTGCATGCTTCAAGCTGTTGCCAGCCGGAGATGTCTTCGGGCAGGATGTCGTCAAATCCAAGAGGGGAACTGTATTTTTCAGCCATGGGTTTTTAATCAAATCTAATTCAATAAAAAAATACAAAGGAAGAGTCTTCCGCCTTTGGCGGCAGTTGCTCTTTCCGGAAATTTATTACCGAAACAGTAAAAAATACCGCAGTCCGGTTTTCTTCTTCCGGTAATATTACAAAAACCCGTTCTTGTGTCCAATATATTTTCTTTTTTGATGGTCTGTTTTCGCAGCGTGAGGACAACTGCCCGTGGACCGCTTAAACTACTACGCAAGATTTACAGGGCCGCGCAGGTCAACAGGGCCATGGACATTCGGTTCGAGATGGGTCAGAATTTCGACACCCGTACGACTGCATCCTGAGAGGTAAAATGCCGGCGTTCTAATTTAGAAAATTATACTGCATGGAAACATCGGCTCCGGAAAAAGCTGGAATCTCTTTGCGGTTAATGGTAATGTCTTGCGCCTTGCCGGGGGCCAGGGTTCCATTAAGGGATATTTTGACGTTCTTGATTTTGTTTTTACCCCTGTACAGGTTGAGCGATATAACAAAATCCTTGGTGGTTTTTTTCATGTCGTTTTTCAGCGAAACCGTGATGTCATAGGATGCATCTTTTTTTTTCTTGAGCAGACATTTTTTGATATAGGTCTGGTTGGGAACCGGATCCAGATTTATAACAAATTCACCACTGTTTTGCGCTTCTGCGGGCCCTTCGACTTCGGTATAGGATTTGATCGAACCTTCTGCAATCACAACGTCCGCGTCATCATGGGGCGGGCATTTGCTGACAAAGAATTTAACAATCCGCTGCTTTCCGGATTCCAGCCCCTGTTTGAGTTTGTATTTTTGCCGCTTGATGATTTTCGCCTTTTTCGAGCGCATATCCACTTTGATAAACCGGGCCTCAAGCTCTACCTCTTCAGCCTTGAGTTCTCCCTTGTTGAAGACTTTGACCTGAACACGCGCCTTATGCTTTTTTTTACTGTAATCGATGTTTTTACCCATGATTTTGACATAGGCCTGCCCCTTGATTACACCGGCGGGTTCAAAAAAAAGAGATCTGGAGGCGCTGAAACCGTGAAATTCATTGACAAATTCCTTACCGTTGTCTTTTCCACGAATGGTCAGCACCAGACGTGAAAATGCCGGACACTTGGGAAGTTTGAAACTCATGTCGCGCCGGGAAGTGAGTTTTCCGATTTCCGTCTTATCCGATCCCTTGATGGCTTTACCGGTTTCGCTGTACATAACAACGTAACCCCACAAGTCTGTTAGTTTGGAATCACTGTTTACCGGTGCAATTTCCGCCTTGGCAAAAAGGGTTCTGCCGTCCAGATTGGCCCGGGTTCCGGCAGTTGCCCATCGCATGACCTTGACCTTTTGATTCTTCCATTGTTCTTCAGAAGCATGTCCTGCGGAAACCAGTATCAGTATGGCTGCGCAGAATAAAACCGTCTTTCGTTTCATTATCATCTCCCTTTACATGAATACTTACCCGATATACCGGGTTAATAAAATTAACAAAAAAGGATCTGTTATCTGCATTCTCCTGTTTGTCAGCAGGTTATACAATCATAACAAATCATTCTCACAAAGTCAATCACCGTTCCTGTTATTTGTTTTTTGACAATTAAACGAAAGAAATGTATAATGGTTTACTTTAAATTATTTTTTTTACTGCCATGAACAAGAAAAAAAACAGTATTGATGATATTATCCGTGAAGACAAAGGCGAAATCTCGCATCAGATTGTCAACGCTGCTGCCGATGATCTGGACAGCGGTTCCAAAAAGGCAACATCCAAAGAGCTGGAAAAACAGAAATCCGAACGCAAAGAAACCTTTTATTCTGATCTGATCTATACGATTACGCATCAGAGAAAGCCGGAAAACGAAGCCCGTCTGATCTGGGGAGATCTGCTTCAGCACAAAAAGGAACTCTCGGAAAAGCTTAAACGCAATGTGGGAATTCGTGTCGCAGCCCTGGATTACTTTCAGAATATTACCAAGGATCTGGGGGATGTGAAAATTATCGAAGACAGCGAGTATATTCAGACCGAGCGCCTGGCTGTAACCGATGGGCTGACCAATTTATTCAACCACCGTTTTTTCCATGACACGGTTGAAAAGTTAGTCCGGAAGAAAAAACAGTTTACTGTTTTTCTCTTTGATATCGATGATTTTAAAAAATACAATGACAAATACGGACACATTGCCGGAGATATTGCATTGCGCGAATTCGGACTTATTATCAACAACACCATTCGTAAACTCGATCTTGGATTTCGCTACGGAGGCGAGGAATTTGCTGTGATTTTCTCCAACACTGGAAAAGACAATGCTCCGGTATGTGCTGAACGGATTCGTACTCAGATTAACAGTAAGATTTTTCCAAATGATGTTCATCTGAGTATCAGCGGAGGCATTGCCTTTTTCCCGGAAGAGGCCAGCTCCCGTAAACACGTTATTAAACACGTTATTGACTTAGCTGACAAACGTCTATACAAAGCCAAGGACGCGGGTAAAAACCGAATCATTTTTAAATGACTGAAACTATTCTTATATTCGCCCTCTTTATTTTTTCCATCATTCTTCACGAATGCGCCCATGGATTTGCCGCCTGGAAACTGGGAGACAATACTGCTAAAAATGCGGGCCGCATCTCTCTTAATCCCCTGCATCACATTGATCCATTCTTTACGATCATACTCCCGATTATCCTTCTCCTTTATTCCGGGTTTGTCTTCGGCGGTCCCAAACCTGTTCCGGTAGACAAGCGGAATTTCCGCAGGCCAGACCGGGACATGGCACTTGTGGCTTTCATTGGCCCTCTAACCAATTTTTTTCTGGCTATTGTCTTCTTCGTCCTTCTGCTTCCGTTTTATCCTACGGAACCGTTTCATCCATCTATGACGCAGGGAAGTCTCCAACAAATTCTGTCTGCTGTTTTCTATAACCTTTGTTTTATCAATATTTTACTGGGTTGTTTTAATCTCATCCCCATCCCTCCGCTGGATGGCTCAAGAATCCTTCTCTTTCTTCTTCCTGTTTCGTTAAAAAAATCCCTGATTCACTTGGAAAAAACAGGTCTCTTTCTACTGATAATCCTGTTGATATTCATCCCTCTACAGGATATAATAGAACCTATTCGTAGTATAATTGATTATTTCGCTCATTTCTTTTTACATTGACTCTTGACCATGGATTCTGAATACAAAATTAACCTTGATATATATAAAGGACCGCTGGATCTTCTTCTTCATTTGATTCATGAAGAAGAAGTGAATATTTATGATATTCCCATTGCCCGCATAACCGATTCCTATCTCTGCCACCTCAAAACCATCCGAAAAATGGATCTGGATAATGTCGGTGATTTCATTGTTATGGCAGCCAGGCTGATTGATATCAAGGCCCGGATGCTGCTTCCGGTTAATGAGGAAGAGACCGAAATGGAAGATCCAAGGGAAGAACTGATCAACAAACTGCTGGAGTATAAAAAATTCCGCTCCCTTTCCTGCCAGCTGGAAGAAATCCATGATAATCGCTGTCTCTGCTTTCCAAGAGCTGTTTTTTCCAGCCAGGATCCGACCGATGACTCGTTCTTTTCATTTCCGACGCTGGAAAAAATTGCAGTTTCCTTTTCTCTACTGGCAAAAGATACTCTGATGAATCTTGAATCCAGACTCAGAAGCTGTGTCACTCCCCTGAACCGGTACAAGGAACGGATTTTCAGTCTCTTTACAAATGCCCGTAAAAAAATCACGTTGAATATGCTTGAAGATAAAAACCTTGAACCCGAGGAAAAAGTCGGCTTTTTTCTTGCTGCATTGGATATGGCCAGTAAAAAGAGCGTTCGCCTGTATCAGATTATTCCGTTTGGTAAAATATTTGTTTCATTAAAAAATAAACCATAAATTCGTTGTCAAATGACGCGGTATTAGTCGAACCCTTTGTTAAATAAATCCTTTTTTTCGTTTATTTAACAAACCTCTTACAGGTTCCTGACAATGTAACAATCTCGTCATATACGGTTAAATTAAATTGCGTTTTTTTTATTCATAATTTCTTATCTTTTATTGACTTGTATTTATTTTGTAATTAACATCCTTATTTAAATACTCTTTTTAAATACTTCATTAAGAAAGGATTAAACAATATGAAATTCAGTGCAAATACAAAGACAATTTATGATCTGGCACATAATGTGTCATCCTCGCTTCCAAAGAGCACCACCAGACCCATACTGCAGAATATAAAAATAGAGGCAGTAGACGGCAGTCTGAAAATATCCGGAACCGATCATGAAACCGAAGCCAGGGTCACGATCAGTGACGTGATTATCAAAGAAGAAGGTAAAGCCCTGATTCAGGGATTTAATTTTGTCAATGTCCTTCGGGAGATTGGCAGCGCAGAGCTGTCAGCTGAAAGTGATGGAGAAAATCTGGTAATTACAACAGACAAGGCACATTTTGTTCTCAAGGGAGCCAACCCGGAAGAATATTCTGGTTTGGAAGCAGAGACAACCGTAAAAGAATACACCGTCAAGGGAGATGTGCTGCTGGAGCTTCTGCGAAAGGGTTCGTTTGCAGCGAATCGGGAAATCAAACAAGTGGCAACAGACGGTGCGCTGCTGGAACTCAGTGAAAGCACCATCTCCGTGATCAGTACAGACGGAAAACGGCTGGCAAAGGGAACAAAAAAGACCGAGAGTATTGAAGAGGCGTCTCGGGTCATTCTCCCGCAAAAGACATGCGGAGCACTTCTTCGTTTTTTCAGCGGAGATGACGAGATCCATCTGAAGCTTTCGGAAAACACAATCTCAGCGGAAAAACAGGAAGTCACATTTGTATCCCGGCTGGTTAATGGCAAATTTCCGGAATATGATCAGGTCATACCGCAGGAAAAGGGAACTCAGGTAACGGTTAACAGAGAAAATCTTCTGCATGTCCTCCGCCAGGTAATGGCGATGCTGGAGTCGGACCATATCGGTATTTACATGGATGTGAAGAAAAACAGCATTCAGTTGTCGTCAGATTCAATTCAGACCGGTAAGGGAGAGAGTGAGACAGACGCAGACGTTTTCGGCGATACGGTCAGAAAGAAAATCAACTCGTCATACCTTGGGGATATTATCAAGGCATATGATTCGGATGACGTGGTCTTTGAAATTTATCAGGGAAATATGCCGCTGAAATTTAAAGAGGGTAAAGAATTTATCTACCTGCTGATGCCGCTGATGGAAACCGGATAACCATGGCATTCAAACGCAGGAAGCGGATCGCAGGAATAGCAGAAATCATGCCTTCAATTCTCAAGGGCATTCGTCGGAATAAAACCCATTCTCTTCCGGAACAGGCAATGGAAATTATCCGAAAGGAATTCGGGCCGGAATATACATCGGTTTTTTCCGACATTCGGTACAGTAAGCAGAAACGAACACTAACTCTTTCAGTAGAGGATCATATTGCGGAACAGGAGCTAAAGTCGATTGACAAAGAGGGTTTAGTAAAGATAATAGAAAAACTCAGAGAAGTAGAACCGCTTGAGCGATTGCAGACCATTACATTTAGAAGAGAAAGAAACAAATATGAGCAATAAAGAATACACAGCTGATGATATTAAAATTCTCAAGGGCATCGAAGCCGTACGCAAACGACCGGCCATGTATATTGGCGATACATCGATCTACGGGTTGCACCATCTGGTATATGAAGTAGTGGACAACAGTATTGACGAAGCAACGGCCGGACACTGCAAAAACATCAACGTCATTATCAACGTGGATAACAGCGTGACCGTGGAAGACGACGGACGGGGTATTCCTGTGGAACAGCACAAAGAGGGAAAAAAACCAGCCGTTGAAATCATCCTGACTACCCTTCATGCGGGAGGAAAATTCGACAATAATTCCTATAAAGTAAGCGGCGGACTTCACGGTGTGGGGGTGTCCTGCGTGAACGCGCTCAGTGAATGGCTTGAAGTTGAAGTCTATCGAAACGGACACGCCTACCACCAGCGATACGAACGGGGAGAAAAAAAGACCGAACTCGAAAAAAGAGGGAGGGTGATGTCTACGGGAACGAGGATTATCTTCAAGCCGGATGATGAAATATTCGAAACACTGGAATTCAAGTATGAAACCCTGGCCAACCGAATCCGGGACCTGGCGTTTTTAAATTCCGGTGTCTGCATCACGCTTGAAGACGAGCGAACGGACAAAAAAGAAACCTTCAAGTATGATGGCGGGCTCAAGGAATTCATCGAATACATCAACAGCGGAAAAGACCCGATTCACAAAGACGTTATCTATTTTGAAAAAGCCGATGGAGATGTAATCATTGAAATCGCGCTTCAATATCACAACGGGTATAACGAGACCACCTTCAGCTATGCCAACAACATTAATACCATTGAGGGCGGTACTCACCTGAGTGGTTTTAAATCTGCGATCACCCGTTCTTTTAATGCTTACGCCAAAAAGAACAAACTGCTCAAGGACAACATGTCCCTTTCCGGCGAAGACATGCGTGAAGGCATGAGCTCCGTGGTCAGTGTCAAGTTGCCCAATCCCCAGTTTGAAGGTCAGACCAAGACCAAGCTCGGCAACCGGGATATTCAAGGCATTATGGAATCCAATGTAAACGACTTTCTCAATGTCTATCTGGAGGAAAACCCCTCCACAGCCAAGAACATTATCAAAAAAGCCATTCAGACGGTCATGGCCCGCCAGGCAGCCAAAAGGGCAAGAGACCTGACTCGCAGAAAAGGGGTTCTGAGCAGCGGCAACCTGCCGGGAAAACTCGCAGACTGCTCCAGCAAGGACGTGGAGAGTACCGAACTTTTCGTGGTTGAGGGAGATTCGGCAGGCGGATCTGCCAAACAGGGACGGGACCGGCGGTTTCAGGCCATCCTTCCGCTCAAGGGTAAAATTCTTAACGTGGAAAAGGCGCGGATCAATAAAATGCTCAACCACGAGGAAATATCGATCTTGATCAGCGCGATCGGAACCAGTATTGGAGAAGAGTTCAATCTCGAAAAGCTTCGCTACGGAAAAATCATTATCATGACAGACGCGGACATCGACGGATCGCACATTCGCACGCTGCTGCTGACCTTTCTCTTTCGCCACATGAATCAGCTGATTACCAATGGAAACGTTTATATTGCGCAGCCACCGCTCTTTAAGGTCAAGGGACGGCGCAGAGAAGAATATGTATTTGATGAAAATGCCATGCAGCGATCGCTGATTCAGAACGGGATCGACGGCACCGTACTCAAAATTGGCGACAGAGAAATTCAGAACAGTGACCTGGAGGAAATCATCAAATTGCTTGAAAAACTGGAACGGCTTGGAACCGGAATCCGTAAAAAAGGCATTGCCTTTGATCAGTTTCTTCAGGCAAGGGTAAAAGATAAAGGACTGCCCGTTTATTCACTTCTGGTGAACAACAGCGAAAAGAAGTTTCTGTACTCTGATGAAGAAGTCGATGCCTTTATTCAGGAATACGAGAAAGAAAGCGGAGAAGAAATCACCATCAGCCATTACGGTGACATGGACAAAGAACAGAAAGATATCGAAATCACAGAATTCGTTGAAGCCGCAGAGCTGGAAAAGAATATTGCCAAGCTGGAAAACTGGAATATCACCATGGACAAATACTTTGCGTCGCCCGGTGCCGTGAACCCGGCAGGTGTACTGACAAACGGAACCATGGTGGAGACGGTCAAGAGTTACAGTGAGATCACCCCGGCCATCCGCAATATCGGCCAAAAGGGCATTGACATTCAGCGGTACAAGGGCTTGGGAGAAATGAACCCGCAGCAGCTCTGGGAGACCACCATGAATCCGGAAACCCGTACCATACTGCGGGTCGAACTTGAAGACGCGGCCAAGGCCGACAACATGTTTTCCGTATTGATGGGAGAAGTGGTAGAGACACGCAGAAAGTTCATTGAACAGAATGCTCTATTTATAAAGGACCTCGATGTCTGAGGAAAAAGAAAGACAACGGCGCATCCAGCAGCTCGCCCTGGCCGACGAGCAGGCCGAAACCATGCGGATTGTGGCCAAAAAAATTCTGATCGCTGACGATGAAGTCAGTACCCGGCTTGTTCTTCGAAAAAAAATCAATGAGAGCGGTTACAAGACCATTGAAGCCGCCAATGGAATTGAGACTTGGAACAGCATCCGGAGTGAAGATCCGGACCTGGTCATCATGGACATGAAAATGCCGGGAATGCACGGTCTGGAAATTCTCAAGAAAATGCGTATAGAAAAAAAGAAAATTCCGGTTATTATTTATTCTGCATACAGCGATATGATGAACAGCTTTACGGTCATGACCTACCCGAATCAGCGGTTTCTGGTCAAACCAACGGATTTGAACACCATTATCCGAAACATTCAGGAGCTGATCGAATGAACGAAAAAAAAATCCACTGCCGCATTTTGACTTTCCTTTTTGCGGTTGCATGTCTCCTTCCTTCCGGTTGTGAAACCGGACCCCAGGCTCGACGGACAACCTATGTGAAAAAGAATCCAACCCTCAGCCGTCAGACCCGCCAGGCCATACTAAACGGAAAGATCGAGCTGGGTATGAGTGAACAGGACGTGATGGCTTCCTGGGGCAAGCCGTCCCGGATTGAAAAGAAGCGAAATGATTTCGGCGGATACACCTGCTGGGTCTACGAAAAAGTCACACAGGACAACAAAAAGCGAGCGTATAAAATCTTCTTTGAAGACAACAAGGTCAGCAGCCTGGACCAGCGGATCCTCGGACAAGAAGACTACTCGAACACAGTCAACAAACGACGACGATGAACAATCCCAGGCTTACCGTCAAAGGTGCAAAACAAAGCAAGCCAATCCTCCTCAAGCAGGGATCCAATATCGGTGGCAGAGCGGAGTATGCCAATATTCGACTGCGCTCAGACAATGCCTCCCGGGAACACTTTATTATCACTATTACTGCAAACAAGGCGGAGATAACGGATCTTGAGAGCCGCAACGGCACCTATGTTAACGAACAACGTATAGAAAAGCAGGAGCTCAAATGGGGCGATCGGGTTCGGTCAGCATCTGAGGAATTTCTTTTTCTTTTTGACGAACGGGCCGAAGAAGGTCAGGCCGGTGATTCGATAATCAACGGCGCGGAAGTCACCGTGCTGTCCAGCAACCAGACATCGCTTTCTTGCTGGCCGTCATCCTCCATCCGTGCTGGATACGTGGATGCGATCTTTCGAATCTCTACCGAGCTCATCTGCCTGGATGAAAGCCGCATTCTGAAAAATCTCACAGCCATTATAACCGATGCCACGGATTTTAACGCGGTTTGCATCCTGGATGAATCCGGAAACGCACTCTACCCGTATCGGGAAGGGAGTGCTTCAATCACACTGCCACCGGAACTCATTGAACAGATAATGGATCGGGCCCAGGTTGTTTTTGAAAAAAACCGGGAGCGCCATATTATTGCTGCGCCAATCAAAGATGAAGAGAACGTAACCGGAATCATTGCCTGCACCAGCGAAAAAGTACCCGAAGGCGGCAGTCTGCGTTTTCTGGCTGCAGCCGGTGCCCAGGCCGGACTCATCCTCAATAACGCGCGAAACCGAGCGAGCCTTCAGCGATCCAATCAGCAGCTGAAAAGCGAACTCGGCACCTCTGACATCCTGGGTGAATCCCCGGGCATACGCAAACTCAAAACAATGATTCAGCGCGTGGGTCCCACGGACGCAGCCGTGCTGATTCAGGGAGAGAGCGGCACCGGTAAAGAACTCTGCGCCCGCGCGATTCACGAAGCCAGCTGTGTTTCCAGGGGGCCCTTTGTGTCTGTAAACTGCGGGGCCATTCCGCGGGAACTCATGGAGAGCGAGCTTTTTGGTCATGAAAAAGGATCCTTTACCGGAGCCGGCGAGCAGCGGACCGGTCTCTTTGAAGAAGCCGACCAGGGCACACTCTTTCTTGATGAGATCGGCGAACTTTCTCATGACGGTCAAGTCAAACTGCTTCGCGCGCTCGAAGAAAAGAAAATCCGTCGCGTGGGCGGCAACCGGGAGATTCCAGTGAACATCCGTCTGATTGCAGCCACCAACAAAGACCTGCTTGAACTCTCGGATCAGGGCGATTTCCGTAATGACCTTTACTATCGCCTGCAGGTGGTCGAGCTTCATCTGCCGCCGCTTCGGGAGCGGCGCGAAGACATCCCGCTTCTGTCTGGACACTTTCTTGCACAGGCATCTGCGCGAATGTCCCGGCCGGAGCTCGCGTTCTCACCCAAAGCCCTGATTACGCTGCAGAAAAAAGAATGGACCGGCAATATCCGGGAGCTTAAAAACTGCGTGGAACGGGCTGTGATCTTTGCAGAATCCGATCAGATCCAGCCCCGGGACCTGGACGCCGGGTCGCGTCCCCGGCCAGCCGCATCACCGTCGGCAGCCTCTTTTGAAACCGCGTCCGAGCTGATCTCCCTGTCCGAAATCGAAAAGAGACATATCGCAGCCGTGCTTCGCGGCGTATCCGGCAACAAAAGCCGTGCCGCTGAAATTCTGGGCATTGCGCGGCCCACCCTGTATGAAAAAATCAAAGAACACGAAATCGAGTAACGTATGAAACGCAACCTGTTAACACGTGACAAATGGCACGGCGGACAGCTCTTTGCCTTTTCAGCAGTGGACGGCCTGACAGATTTTGAAAACGGTCTGGTTGCCCGAAGCGCTTTTGACAAGCCGGCGCTGGAAATTAAAGTGCCGGGCGCATGCCGAATTGAATTTAAAGCAGACTCCGAGGGTTCGTTCACCCTGGCTTCGGACTGGATGGAAATCAGGGGAAAAACCGCATCCGTTACCTGCGTAATGATTGACGCCTTTCACCTGCTGATTAAAGGTCCGGTCAGGTTTGGAGAAACGGGCAACGGTATTTCCGTACTCAGCCAAGACAACCGGCATCTGATCGGCAGCGCATCCCGGTTCAATCCTGAGTGGATTTATGCAGACATGGATGCGGTTCTGGCAGAGCGAAAGACCTGGTTAGACCAACAGCCCCTTCCCAAAACCTTGAATCCGGATTCAACGCAGCCGCTTGCCAAAGCCCTTTCCATCATGAAAAGTCAGGTTTGCTCGGCCGAGGGAATTATTAACCATACCTGGAGCACGCCTGACCGCTGGCCGCACCGCAACATGTGGCTCTGGGACAGCGTCTTTCATGCGGCAGGTTGGCGCCATATTGATGTGGATCTTTCCCGCGAAATGATCAACGCGGTGCTGGATACCCAGCGGCAGGATGGTTTTATCGCACACATGATGACTCCAAACGGCATTTCCAGAATCATACAGCCCCCGGTGCTGGCCATGGGCGTCAATCTGGTCAATGAAATTGCTCCAGACAGGGAATGGATTAAGAGCGTTTATTCAAAACTTTCTGCTTATGTGAACTGGGATTGTGACCACCGGGACAGCGATGGAAACAGACTGCTGGAATGGAACATTGAAGGCAACCCCCAGTGTCGAAGCGGAGAGAGCGGCATGGATAACTCTCCCCGGTTTGATTCTGCCATTCAGCTGGATGCCGTGGACTTTAACTCGTTTATTGCAGTTGAATTTGAAATCCTAAGTGAATTTGCATTACAGCTGGGCCTGGAGGCAGAATCCGCGCAGTGGAAAGACAGATATAATGACATGTGCCAACGTATCCGCGGGCTTTGGTCTGCGGAAGTTGAATTCTTCATGGACCGCGATGTCAAGAGAAATGCACCCTCTCCCGCACTGGCCAGTTCCGGATTCATGCCCCTGATTTGCGGCGCAGCCGCACCCAGACAAGCCGACGCACTTGCCCGTCATCTCCGTGATCCTCAGATATTCGGAACCGCCTTTCCGGTTCCCTCCATTGCGGCAAAAGACACAGAGCATTACTCCGAAGACATGTGGCGTGGCCCGACCTGGATCAATATCAACTGGCTGATTGCCCGCGGATTTGAGCGGTATGAACGCACAGACATTGCCCGGGAGATTAGGGAAAAAAGTATTAGGGAAATCGAAAAATACTGGAAGAAATTCAGTACATTCTTTGAATACTACCACGACCGAAGTGAACTGGATCCGCCGCTTCTTAAACGCAAGGGAGAATGCGCACCCGAAAAACACCCCTATCACCAGGTTCTTCACGACTATGGATGGAGCGCCGCACTCTATGTGGACATGATTTTTACTCAGGGAGGTTAGCCTGTGCCAGGATGCAAGCGATCAACAGCTGTTCGAATTTTGACTGCAGCTGCAGTCGTTCTGATACTGTCCGTACACTCAATTTACAGCGCGGAGAAGAAAATAGAAAATAAAATCAAACTCAGTGACAAGGCCGCCGCGATGATCGATGATCCGGTTGTGGTGGCAGCATCCAAACCCGGAGAAAACCGGTGGGGCTATTTTCAGTTTCCCACGCTCTCTGCCCTTCCCGGCGGGAAGATTCTCTATACCTTTTCCGATCAGGCCGACGCGGTCAGCGGCTATGGAAACCCGGTGCCCGGCTACATCTCCGCAGACAACGGAAAGACCTGGAAAAAAAACACAGATTCGTCGGTAAAAACCATTGCCCCGCATGGTGTGATTTCAGAGATATTCAATGGCGAATACCTCTGCGTTTATCCCACACCGGCACTGGACGCTAAAAAACAAGGCATCCGGATGCCCAAACCCGTTGCGCAGATGAAAAGCTATTGCCTGCACAACTTTTTTCGGCTTTCAGAAATTTCTAAAGAATTTCAAAAACGGCAAACCTGCCTTCCGGCCAGACGCTGGACACCGAAAGAAAAGAAATGGACTGAAACTACAGTAGGCTATGATCCCAACGGACAGCTGGTCCTTGCACGGGCCGAAGGTTCTGACAAAGACCTTCTGCCGCGCACCTGGTTTGAAGACCAGGTTCTGCGCGTAAACAATGAACTCTTGTACGCAGACTACCGCTGCTCCTTTCTGCTGGATGATGGAAGTACGCCCAAAAACTTTTCCGTAGTACTCATGGCCTCCACAGACAATGGAAAGACGTTCCAGCGTCGAAGCACCATTGCGTCAGATCCAACCGGAAAAGATGCGCTCTCAGAATCCGCGTTGTCGGCCACATCAGATGGAAAACTCGTCTGCGTGATCCGCCGCACCGACCATGAACAGAAGCCCATGGTCATTACCTTTTCTAAAGACCAGGGAAAGACCTGGACGGCTCTCGAGGACTTCTGTGACTATGGGGTCTGGCCCAGACTTCTGCTCCTGGACTGCGGAGTACTGGTTCTGGCCTATGGCCGGCCCGGCGTGGTGCTGCGCTTCTGCCTGGATGGCAAAGGCCGGAACTGGACCAAACCCTGTACACTGAAAAAAGGAGTGCCTGGAAAGACCAACGCAGCCACATGCGGATATACCTTTTTGCACAAACTCGATCCTGCCTCCTTTCTGATCGCCTACTCAGACTTTGATTACAAAGACCAGAACAACAGGCAGCGCAAAGCCCTGAAAGTACAGAAAATCAGCATCAGACAATAGGTTTTCGCGTAAGTACAGCAGCACGCAGATAAGTGAACGAAAAAATGACGGCAAATCTGTATCGTTATCGTAATCTGTATCGGCCGTTTCTGATTCAAAAGACGATACCGATTGCGATTACGACAAAGAGAATATCTCAGATGGATAATTCGTTCACTTATATGCGTGGAGCGGAACCAAGCCTCAAATGGAGAACATATATATGAAATCCTTACAATCAAGATGGCCCCAACCCGTGTCCGAAACTCGACCGTGGACACGGTGGTGGTGGCCGGGCTCTGCCGTGGACAGACAAACCCTGACCCGTCTGCTGGAAACCTATCACAATGCCGGCATCGGCGGTGTGGAGATTACCAGCATCTACGGAGTCAAAGGAGCAGAAGACCGGAACATTACCTATCTCTCAATCGAGTGGCTGGACATGGTGCGTCACACGGTCAGCGAGTGCAATCGCCTGGGCATGAAGGTGGATCTTCCGCCCGGAAGCGGCTGGCGGATCGGCGGGAACTATATGCCGGAAGAACTGGGCGCTGCACAGCTCTGCATTGAAAAAAAAGAAACGGACAAGAATGTCACCCTAACCACCAAGCTCTCCGGCGAACGGATCAAGCGTCCAGGTCCCGGCGGAGAGGGTCTGGCGTTTAACCCGTTCAGCCGCAAGTCACTTGATGTTGCCATCGATCACTTTACACCGGCATTTAAAGACCTGAAAATCCGGGCCCAGTTTCACGACTCCTGGGAATACAACTCCGATGTTTTTCCACAAATGTTTGAAACCTTCTATGAAAAATATGAATACCGTCTGGAAGACCACGCAGCAGAGCTGGCCGGAGAGGGCGATCCTGACCGGATTTCGCGCATACGGTATGATGTTCGGAAGCTGCTCGCAGACTGTGCGCTGGAGGAGTTCATCATCCCCTGGTCCGAATGGTGCCGCGAAATGGGACAACTGAGCCGCAACCAGGCGCATGGATCTCCGGGAAATGTTCTGGACCTGTACGCAGCAGCAGATATTCCGGAAACCGAAGTCTTTCGTTCTGTTACTGCGGATACACCTCTGGATTCCAAACTCGCGTCATCCGCCGCGCACGTGGCCGGCCGGAAGCTGGCATCTTCGGAGACCGGCACCTGGCTCAAGGAGCACTTTCACGTACGGCTCTCTGACATGAAAGAACTGCTGGACAATCTATTTGTTGCCGGCATCAACCATCATGTCTATCACGGCACCGCATACTCGCCCCCGGAAACGCCATGGCCGGGCTGGCTCTTTTACGCTTCCACACAGATCAATCCGCAGAATCCCATATGGCATGATATCGGAACGCTCAATGAATATGTTACCCGGTGTCAGTCCATTCTTCAGGCCGGGCAGCCGGACAACGATCTGCTGGTCTATCTCCCGATTCATGATGCCTTTCACGAAACGGAAAACAAACTCGCGGAAAAACTGGTCATTGACGGCAGCTGGCTTAGAAAAATGTCCTGCATGGATACCTTCCGCATGCTCTGGAACCGGGGATACGGATTTGACTATATCTCTGACCGCCAGATTGAACAACTCAAAACCACAGATCAATGGCTGACTGCACCCGGCGGATCATACAGAGCCCTGCTTGTGCCGCCCTGCGAATTCATGCCGGCCGATACCCTCCGCAACCTTGAGCAGCTTCGGTCGCAGGGTGCGAACATCCTCTTTGCACCAAAACACCCTTCAGATGTTCCGGGTTTTTACCAGCTGGACAGGAGGCGCAGCGAATTTCAGCAGCGGATTCAGAACATTACCGTATGCACGGATATCGACGACGCGCTTGCGCAGGCCGGTGTCTGCCGGGAATCCATGATGGATATTCCCGGACTTCTGTGTATCCGCAGAAAACATCAAACAGGAAGAGACACGTTTATCGTCAACCAGTCCGATCAGCAGATCGACCAGTGGGTATTGCCGGCAATAGACTGTCAGAGCGCATTGATTATGGATCCCATGACCGGACGCAAGGGCTGCGCACAGACGCGCACGGCCGCATCCGGTCATACCCGGGTCCGCATCCAGCTCGATCCGGGTGCCTCTCTGGTTCTTCGGTTCACAGAAACGCCGCAAAGCCAGACCGTCTGGCCTTACATGGAGCCGACGGGTCCGGCCCGTCCGCTCAGCGGGCCCTGGCAGATCTCCTTTGTCAAGGGTGGACCTGAAAAGCCCCAGGACACAGAACTACAAACCCTCTGCTCCTGGACCCGGCTGGGTCAGGCGGGCGAGTCGTTTGCAGGCATAGCCCAATATCGCATACAGTTTGATTCACCGGATGGCCACGATACCTTTATGCTGGATCTCGGAGAAGTGCATGCCTCGGTCCGTGTGCATCTGAATGGAGAGCCGGTACAGACCCTGATCGGACCGAGCTTCCGCACGATACTTCGCGATGTAAAACAGAAAGGCAATGAACTGGAGATTGAAGTAGCCAGCCTGGCTGCCAACCGGATACGGTCTCTGGACCAGCGAAAAGCAGAGTGGAAAATATTTGAAGACATCAATTTTGTCAACCGCGAGTACCAGCCCTTTGACGCATCCCAGTGGCCGCTGATACCATCCGGACTCCTGGGCCCGGTAACACTTACACCGCTGGGAAAGGACTGTTGATAGTCGATAGTTTATGGTCGATGGCTTACGGACAGTGAAACGTTGCTATCGGTATCGGCCGTATCTGATTCAAAAGACGATTGCGAATATATTTTGGAGGAATAATGTCCACGTCATTATGAGAATCCGTACGAAGGAGAGTATCGAGAAATATGACTGATGGAATTACAGTTACCGGTCCGGAGCCGGCAAGCATCAAAGAGTGCGAACAGGTTCTTCGCAACCTGCCTGAGTACTTTGGAATTGAAGAGGCGCTTGTTCAGTATCTGGATGACATAAAAGATCTGTTGACATTTCATGCCCGGGCTAATGGACAAACCATCGGTTTTCTGTCCATCAGCAGGCATGCACTCGAATCAGCGGAAGTTCACGTAATGGGGATTATACCGCAGGAACATCGAAAGGGCATCGGAAGAGCACTGGTACAATCTGCAGAAGCTTATCTTCGTCAGGAGAGAGTCGTACTCTTTCAGGTCAAGACACTCGGAGAAACGCATCCGAATGAGAACTATAAAAAGACACGGCATTTCTACAGGGCAATGGGATTTCTTCCGCTGGAAGAGATCCCGGACTTCTGGGGACAGGGCCTGCCGACTCTGTTCATGGTCAAACCACTGATGGAACACTGATACAGAGCACAGAGTTAAAAGATAACAGCAAAAATGATTTGTTAACCACGAAAGACACGAAAATCACGAAAGAACTGCAAAAACAGGAACAGGATTTTTACGAATGATCGAATGGAATTGAAAATAATGATAACCCCTGCTCAGGCAGTTGATATTGACACGCTGGCTGAGATTGAGTTTGCGAATATGAGCAGGTTTATTGAACCGCATGCAGAGTGGAACCTTGCCTCAGTCAGGAAATCCATTCGTGAAAACCTGGATCGGGCCTGGACGCTTGCGGATCCAGACGTGACAGGCTTTTACTACTGGGCACCGGATGAGGACTGCGCTGTTCTTTTGTCCATTCAGGTTCGCGAGGCGTTTCAAGGCAAGGGGTACGGCACGGAACTCCTGAATCATTTTCAGGAGCAGGCAGAAGAACACGGTTTTAACAAACTTGGGCTGGCAGTACATAGAAAAAACAGAGCATATGAGTGGTATACCCGGCATGGATATCAGTATGTCGAAGATGACGGTCCGGACTGTCATGTGCTGGTTAACACTAACCTTAAGGAGCCTTGAACATGTCAGAGTATGTACATCTTGCAGGGCAGACAGAGAACGGGTTTCAGATTGAGGCTGTAGCAGGTTCGGGCCGGATCAGTCATCTGGGCTGGGATACTGAGGGCGGTGACCGGGTCGCACAGAATATCCTGCGAGCGCCGCTTCGTCTCCAGGTTCTGATTGGCGGAGAGTGGAGTGAGGTATGGCGGCCGGCAGATATCTTTCCAAAGGAGATAAAATTTCAGGGCAGCAGTGAGTGGGGATGCGGTTACCGGATTAAGGGTCAGCAGGGAGATCTGGCAACACTGGTGTGGTCGGTTCGGATGACAGACCGTGGCATGATCATGCATTTTGAGTGTGAAGATGATACGGGCACTTTGGAGTAGATCCGGGGGCTGAAAATGATCTTTGCCTTTGACCTCGACCTCTGCTCCGTCACTGTAATCAGCGGGTTATGGACCGAAAAGGGACATCCGGTTCTGCCCGCAGTCATCAGCGTGCCGGATCATGGGGAAGTGCAGGTCCGCTGTCTGGAGCATCCGGGTCTGGAAGGCACCTGGCAGGGCAGCCGTTCTGCCAAGTATGCGGACTTTATCCTGGAAATGCCTGCACCGGAAAGCAGCGGAGTTACACTCGAATTCTTACCTGTACAGCTGCCGGCACCGGCAGGTCTCGCAGATACCTGCCAATGGTCTGCTGTTCGCCGTGGATGGTGCAACTTTCTTCAGGTTCATGCGGAGTGCGGAAGGGAGCGGGCCGACAAGGAATCCCCGGCCGGAGTCTGGACCAACAATGTCATCAGCAATCCGGTCAGTTCAGTCCTCTTTCTGCTCGCGGACCACGTGTTGCTGCTGCCTGAATTGGCTCCCGGTATTTCACTCACACCGCTTCTCCGGCGAACCGTAGAATACTGGATTACTCTTGAGATTGCTCCGGACGGAAGAATCTATTACTTTGAAAACGGGGAATGGGTCTGGCCTGTGATGGACTCGAATCCGGCAGTGCTGATCGGGGCATGGGCCTATGCAGAGGCATCCGGGGATGACCGCTGGCTGGAAGAAAATATAACCCGACTGGAGCATGTTGCCGGATACATCCGGCAGCAGGATACAGACAAAGATGGCCTCATCGAATCCGAGCAGACCGGAAACTCCGGCTCGCATAAACGGCCGGACTCGGGCTGGGACACCTTTGGCCGATGGCTGAACGGCGGATGCTGTGTGAGCAACACCTCCTGGTTTCTGATGGGCGGCTATGCGTCAGGAAGAAAGGAACGTGCAGATCGGATTCTCGATGCCATGATCCGTCGGCAGGAAGAAGGCGTCTTTCCCAACGGAGGAGGATTTCAGAACGGAGTGGTAGACATGATGCCGTTCGGAGCCGAGTTCTTTGAATGGGACGGAAAGCCCAGCGGGTACGAAGGCCATCTGGTCTACAGCTGGTCTTTTCTACAGTGTGTGCTGCTGCGCGAGCCCGGATTTCTCAAGCGTATCCTGCGGCCGATTGAACAGGTACAGCAGGGCTGAAAGAAAAACCAACAAAACGAAATACAACTGCAAAAGAATTATTTACACAGGATCAACAGGATTGACTGGCCATACAATCATGGAGATGATATCCCTGTTTTATTCAGCAGGAAATCAATAATATTCATTCGCTGGATTCCCTCAAGATCTCTTCCAAAAACACGGTCCATGCTAAGGACCGTCTTGGGATAATTATCCTGAATCTCAGCAAGCGGTTCAAACTCTCTTCGAATGGTCTCATCAGAACCCAGCAGATAACAAACCTGAACATACATCTTCTCATTTTCCTTTTGTGCAATAAAATCAACCTCTCTGGTATCAAACTTTCCGATGGTGACCTTATATCCACGCCGCTTGAGTTCAAGAAAAACAATGTTCTCAAGGATGCCCGAAATATCACTTTCACGGAACCCGAGAATCGAATGCCGAAGCCCCACATCGCCAAGATAATACTTATCATTGATTTCAAGCAGTCGCTTTCCCTTAATGTCAAAACGGGAGACTTTGTATGCTGTGAAGGGATGCAGGAAATAGCTCAAATAATTCTGAACGGTTTCCACTCCTACAGATATTTTCTGAGATTTCAGGTAGTCTGTGATCCGTTTAGCAGTAACCAGATTACCCACATTAGCAAAGAGAAACGCCGTTATATTCTCAAGCAAAGGCACATTTCTGATCTCATGACGCCTGACAATATCCTTGAGAAGAATTGTATAGTAAATAGATTCGATATACTGAAAGACCGTCTCATCATTCAGGTCCAGGTGATGAATTGCAGGCAATCCTCCAAAGCGCACATAATTTTCAAACTCCTTTTCAACTCCCTGCTGTTTTTCATCCCTGAATTGAAGAAATTCATTAAAGCTCAACGGATAGATCTGAAACTCTACATAACGCCCTGACAAAAGCGTTGCCAGCTCACGTGAAAAAAGATGTGCATTGGAACCGGTTATGTAAATGTCAACATCCTCGCGTTTTGCCAGAGAAGTAATTGCCTTTTCCCACTCCCTGATTTCCTGAACTTCATCAACAAAAAGATACTTGGGACCGCTTGCCCCAGAGAGCGCCTGGAGAACACTGTCATTCAAATCCGTATACGTCTTTATAAAATCAAAGTCTAAAGACTCCTTATCAATAAAATGAATATTTGACTCCGGGATTCCACTGGCTTTGAATTCATCGATAAGCTGACGCAGGAAGTAACTCTTTCCAACCCGGCGCATCCCGGTAATCACCTTTATCAGAGGTTTATCCACAAAAGGCCGTATCAAATCCAGATAATAGTTTCTTCTATACACGAAACCAACCTCATATATCAATTAAGTTTTCTACACACAAAAAACTTTATCATGAAATCAATGTTTGTCAAGAATATTTCTTCAAAAAAAGGACAGATTGAACGATAACGATCCTTATAATAATGCCATTCATAATCAGAACCTTCGACCAAAACGTTATACCTATCCTTGATATACTTCTGCAGAAACAAGCTTATTTTTTTTATCAAACCGTAATTCGATCATAAATCCTCTTTGATGTATTTCAGGATCATCGTAAGAACAATACTTTTTCCAAGTTACTGAATCAAAGCTCATATTATTATACGGATTAGAAATAAATCTTGAATATATTGGGCATGAAACCACAAGCGGAACCGTTATTACAGTTAACAAACATATAATTAAATATGTCATTATCTTAAACCGGTATTTTTTACAGACAAACATCGTTAACCCCATATCAAGAAGTATTGCTATAGGTAAAATGTTTTCGAGCATTCGAGATATAATAAAATCAATACTTGTGGGAGCGTCTTTGCCTAATACATACAAATGTAAATAAATTTGAGGTCCGGTTCTTATGTAGATGTTAAACCACAAGACCGTTACTGCCAAAGGTAAGATGATGACCATATATGTAATAGATATTGCATTCTTATTTTTTTCTCTATTATCCAATCCTATATCCTATTGACAACATGGTGGTGTTTTACATGGCTTTAAAGTATGATCTGAACGGGTATAGCATTTCAAGTCACCTCGATAGGTATTGAGGATTTCTAGCGTTATCGACAAAGCTATGCTACCAAGAGTTGCCAGTACCAGTTCAACACAAAGCCGTCTTGAAAGTTGATTTTTCTTATCATCTTGACGGTAGATGATATATAACAGGAGGACGCCAAAGAAAATGAGACCATATAATAACTCCACTCCCTCATCGAAAAAAAAGTCTCCATCTTAAGGTTAAAATTCCGGGAAACATTTTGTATAAACACTGATATATACAACGGACTTTATGGAAAGAAAACTATACCGTCCGATCGTCCTCGATCATCTGAGAACACATTAAGAGTTTATCTTTAAAGCCATCGTTAATTCCATAACAGCTGAATTTTTTAATCGCCCAGTGAAAGACAGGAAAAAGCTGGCCGGTCTGAGGATCGTAGATTGACGATTCCCAATACGGCCAGTCATATAGCCACATAAGCCCGTCAGCGTTTATTACATCCGGACGTGTGGCAGGATACCCTTTTCTCTTACGATCCTCTGGCGTATACCATCTGTCAAAGAATGACATAAAAACACTATCGCAGTCAGGCAGTTCAGAGATCATATTTTATCCTGTCAATTTCGCCTTGAGGCGGACCAAAAGGATGCTGCGGCGGTCGTGGACCTGTCGATTTTTGGAGTTATCTGTTACGTTTCTGCTGTCAGCCATAGACTATCGACCATAGACTATCGACTGAAGTTTAAATCATATCCGCGATCTTTGGAACGGCAACACCTCTTTCCTCTTCCATGGACTGGTCTGCGTAAAATGCCAGCAAATGGCTGTAGATCGAGTCCTCAATGTGCGTGGAGGAGATGGACGGCTCCTCACCGCGCAGGATGCTGACAAAGTCATGAACCAGTCGCAGGTCTCCGCCGCCGTGTCCGCCGAACGCACCGGTCATATCTCCTTTTTCCTGGAAGTTCACTGCTTTTTCACTGTATTCCTTTCC
>CAZGEP010000003.1:0-72087 GCA_964524955.1 uncultured Planctomycetota bacterium
CAGGATATCGGGGTTGAAAGACTGCAGGATATCTCCGAACAGGATGCGAAAGCGGAAGGGGTTGAGGCATTTAAGCCTAATATAGAAGGTCTGAAACCATCCTATAAGGTAGGGTTTTTAAGAAAATGGATGGAGATCTATGGTAAAGACACCGCCATAAACCCCTGGGTCTGGGTAATCAAATTTAAACATATATGAAATTTAAAATCGGAGGCTTCCAGGTGATCATTCATCGTGACCGGCCTATAAACAAAAAACGGGTCGAGCAGGAACAAATTGATCGTGCCCGTAAGATCATGCGTGAAACCTTTCCTGTTGATTATAGTGAGGCGTATTCAAAAAAGATCGCAGATAAATTGATAAAGAAATCCTGAAATTATGTACTACGAACTACATGAATTTATCGAATCGGTAGGCCAGGCCCACTGGAAGGATGATAAACATAAGGAGCATCTGTATTATCGGGATGAAATCAAGCCCTGGCAACGTGATGTGTGGGGATTCCATGTACGTGGCCTTGGCGATCTGTGGTATAACACCCTAAGAATTATTATCGAAAAGATTGATAAGAGTGACTGGGCCTATCGAGCGTTCGATCATACCCTGGAGCATATGATTCAGGGTAAGCGGTGGCCCGATAAGCTGCAGGAGGGTAAAACCGATCATATAGCAAACAATAGACTCCAGAGAATATGGACCAGGCTGCTGTATAATATGAACCTGCGAGCGACTAAGATGTATAGGGAGCAGCAGAGCATGACCCGTGACCCCTGGATCATGCTATATGCCTGTGCCATTCACCTTGGCAGAGATCCCCGGACCCTTCCTTATCCGCAATGGTGGCTATATCGCCCCAGGGTATGGGCCTGGATAAGGGCACTAAAAGGAAAGCGAAACTGTTATCTGTTAATGGATAAAGTCAAACATAAAAAGACGTTCGTGCAGATATTAGATTATTTTATGAGGTGGAGTTATCAGTTAAACCAACAACTATGAAAAAAGAAGAACTAAAAAAGCTATTATATTTTGCTTATCTATGGGGACGTGACAATGGAGAGGGAAGGAGCGAGAAAAACTTCAATGATTTCTTGCAAACTTCAGCGATATCTAAAGAATTGGATAAAGGTGAACCTGAATACAGAAACGTTGAAACAGAAAAACCTGGAGTAAAACGTGGTAGAACCTGTTAATGAGTACGCAACCTATAAAAACCAACAATCATGAGTAATAATTTACCGCCAGGAGTTTCTAATGGAGATATACCGGGCAATAGGCCAGAAAATGTATTATACGAAAAGTTGTTTGATAGATTACCTTTTTCTATACAAAATGAAATTGAAAAAGAAACGGAATTAGGTAATCAATTAGAAAAATATTTTCAAAAATTAGTTGATTCCATTTTTACAGAAGAAGATGTATTACAAGAAATGCAAAATATTGAACCGTATCTACATGAAAAATATGGTTAATTAATGAGTATGGGGAATGGTTACGAAAAAGAATATCAAAACAAATGAAACCTAACTTGTTTTATGAAAACATCGACTTTAGTTATTATTGTATTGCTGTTGGCTATTATATTACAGAACTATGCCCAGCGATTAGAAACAGCAAGACATCATGAGCAGACCAGAGAGGAGCTGCTTGAAGTGCTGGCCGAACGCAATCAACTGGACTCTCTCTACCGTGATCATCTGGAACAATGCTCTTTTATCTCTAAGAAAGAGGTAGCCGTTGATTCCAGGGGATATTTTTACTCAACATATCATAATAACCAATTGTTAACTCAAAACAATTGAAAAAAGGCTGAATGAATCTGATTGATAAATACAATGTTTCCTGTTCAGAGGTTGATATGCAGAATTCAATAGTTGATTATATGATGAAAAAAGAATTCCGGCACCAGCAGGGTAGGTGGGTCGTTGATTATATTAAAGCAAAAGTATATACAGAAATTCATATACCAAAGATAAATCGCCGGAGTGATGTTGTAGTCAAGCTATCTGATAGGAAGATCTTTAATATTGAATG
This sequence comes from uncultured Planctomycetota bacterium, assembly GCA_964524955.1. GTDB lineage: Bacteria > Planctomycetota > CAZGEP01 > CAZGEP01 > CAZGEP01 > CAZGEP01. The sequence goes on from CAZGEP010000003.1 coordinate 2,032, forward strand.
TAAGATCAATAATGTAGATGGCGTTATTAGCCAGGCAGAAGATCACCTTTACTGGGCAAACTACTCATATGTATGCCTTCACGCCATGACGTACATCCCATCATATCAGATCAAAACAATGGTGGAAAAAGGAATCGGGCTGATGCTATGGCAGGATGAAAATATTCATAGCGATCCTCCACGGAAGACCTGCCTGGTTGATGTCTTTGGGGCTTCCAAAAGTGGAAAAATTAAAAAAGACCTTCGCAAAAAAGTATTGTCAACACTTCGTAAATACGATGTAATACAACAAAAATTATCATTATGAAAGAAAATTTTGGAGGAATTGGAATTGATGCCACAGGATCTGGCATATCCTTCTCATCAGAAGATGATCATTATAAACTTGATGGGATAAAAATAGAACGAGTAATATTAGGGGGAAGCCTATGTTCTCAGAGAGATGTAGATCATCTGATAGATTTTTTGAAAATACTAAAATATTCATTTCCCAATATTCGGCAGTATTCACCCACACCTGATGAATGCTACGAAAAACCTTCGGGAAAATAGTATTTAATCCAAATAAATTTCGTATCTTTATTTATAATTAACAATTATTATTAATAAAAAATTTCAGCTATGGCAAGAGGACAATTTTTAAAGAAGGACTACCTGAATTGCACCAAGGGAAAATGGAGAATGAAGGTCAGCGAGGGACACCCAGATGCAAAAACACGTATTGAGGATAACCCCTCAACAGGTGAAAAGGTAACATTACATGAAGTGGTCTATGATTTTATCTCCGGCACGGTGAAAAAGATCTGGACCGAAACCCATGAGAAATATGGCTCCAAATGGTGTCTGCAAGTTCATGATGGGGATGATATTGTGGTACTGAATATCCCGATGAACTCCGGATACGCCAGTGCAACAATAACCAAGCTGCTAAATGCGGATATCACAAAGCCTATCAAGTTTGTGCCGTATTATTTCGAGGAGGAGAAGAAATCCCGTATGGTACTCTATCAGGACGATCAGAAAGTGGAGAGTCTATACACCAAGGATAGCCAGAAAGACTTTCCAATATTTCCGGCAAGTGATGATCAGGATGATATTAACCTATGGAAGATCCAGGTGAACAAGTTTCTGAAAAATAAGGTTAAAGAAAAGATTATTCCTAAGTTACCTGATCTGGAGAATGACAGCAAGGAAATGCTTGATTCCATACCACAGGCGACCTCTCCATCTACCACAGAGCAAAAAGATCAGGGGCCTCAAGATGTTCCCTTTCCGGATGATTCCGATGATCTCCCTTTTTAACCATTTTGATTACCATTCTAATTACATTTTCGTATCTAAAGTTTTTGGATGATAATGGGTTTAAATACAGACATGTTATTTTTTGACCTGTAATGGTTAATCTTGCCAGGGGGGAGGTTTTCGGATCTCCCCCTTTTGGTGTTTAAGACCATTAACGTAGGTAAAAATCACTTATGGGATAAAAAATTGTAATTTTTTGATGTGTTGTATTGTTAAATATTATAGATTTGCAGTATATGAGGAAAGCAATTAAATGTTTCTTTATTAGAACCTTCTATAGAAAGAGGGTTGTAAGGTTTAAATTGGATGCAGCAGAGTATCTGAAAGCCGGGGATATTATGCACGTTGCTGAAGATAATACCTCATATCAATTTCTTTGCCTGGGTAGGGGTAAGTTTATTCGCCAAAGTGCGATATCTAAGATATCGGTTAACATATCTCCGGGCAATTTAATGGATATTATGCTATGAGATGCGAGTTCTGTACCATGTACTACAAAAAAGGGGAGTTAAAAAAGCACCTGAAAGTGTGCCGGAACGCCCCTAAGAAGAAGTATTCCCAGGAAGATCTGGACCGGCTACATGAACAGCAATACGGAGGTAGCGGATAATTTTTTAAAGATTATTTTTTTTATAAGAAATATTTTCATAGATTTGCTTAAACGTTCATTCACATGATAGTTTATTTTCCACTCAGCAAGAGATTATGATATTGAGTAGACTCTCCCGGTCATACTCTACTAAAGTCCGATAACAACTTTTACTTCTTGCAGGGTGGATTGTTGTCGGGCTTTTTTTATTGCCCCGTCCAACGTTTGTCCCCCTATTAAAATTGGAAGGCCATTCGACCAGGTAATATGTTTTTTTTTCTGAGAGAGAGAGCATCTTTTTCTTTTTCTCTTTTTTTTAATTTTTTTTTTCTGTTTTTCTTTTTCTGTTCTGAGTGGCTGAGGGGATGTAGGGATGTAAGGATGTGGCACAAAAGAAAGAAACATAATAGCACGTAATATCATATCTTATTTTTAATCCTTAAATTTTTATGATAGGGATGTAAATGCAGCAAAAAATATATTAAAGCAGGGTATAAACATATTGTCGGGTTCAGGGACTGAATCCTACGTTAAGCAAAAACAAGGTGAGGCGTTGCCATCAGGTGAGTCTGCGACCCTTGAAGCCCAACCCATCGGCTCTGCCGTGGGTGGGTAGTTCACTGGTAGAAAAAGGGAGGTGAATAACTTCCCTTTTTTTATTTACAGTAATTTCATAAATTGCTAAACATTAATGTTTAATTAAAAATCATATCATGGCAAATTTGAAAAAAGAAGAAAGAGTATTGAACCACCTGGTTGATAAGATTCATCTTGCAGCCAGAAGGGGAGTTCTGAACAAAGAGGCCGGGTCCGTTACTAAAAAAACCATCAAGCGTTATCTCCAGGAGCTGGAAGCCCCTGCAGATGATGAAAAGCTGAAAAAAGAAATCAAATCTCTCCAGGCATCCAAAGCTGCATTGACAAAATCCAACGATGATTTAAAGAAGAAGGTTGAGAAGTTGGAGGCTGAGAAAAAAGCTGAAAAAGATGCTGCAAAGGGTTAAAAAATTTTTTAAATGGGTGATCGACTGGCTATGGACCAGGCCGGTCACCCGAAAAACAGAACCGAAGGCTACAGAGGTGATCCATAACTACGAACTCATCGAATACCGTGGGATGAATATCACAATGACAAATCGTGAGAAATTCCTATGGGAGAATCACCTCAACAGGAAACAGAAGAACGATATCTTAAAGAATCATAAAAGGAAGTTACAAAAAGGCGAATTGATAATGGTCGAGATAAATGGCCAGATGGTCGCCGTAAAAAACAAGCAGTATGGTACTAACGCACGAACAGATATCCGGGTTAAAGCCCATGAACAATCATGTACTGATTAAACTATCAAGAAAAAAAGATGAGATAAAGACTCCGGGTGGGGGTAAGTTATATATAGATCCCACCTTCGAGGAGGAAAAACATTTTCCCGTTACTGGTTATGTGATCGCCAGACCACGATCACTATTCTATTCCGATAAGATAGGAGATTCACATAGTATGCCCTGGAAGACCGACATTGAAATTAAAGAGGGTGATTATGTGATTTTTTATTATATGGCGGTCCTCAACTGCATGGGAACCCTGGATCAGCCAGGGGGAAACGGGAAGTATTTTAAAGATCCGGATGGCGGTGAGTATATCATGATCACGTATGATAATCTTTTTGTGGCCAAGCGTGATGATAAGATTATACCCTTGAATGGCTATTTACTACTGGAGGCCGTTGAGGATTATGAGTATCGATATCAAAAAGAGAGATTTGATAAGATGGGATTGACCTTGCCGCCAAATTATACCCAGGCGTTCTCCAAAGAGGGAGTGGTTAAATTTATCGGAACACCTAACAGGGATTACAGAGACAGAAATAGAAGTGGAGATAAATATCATACCGATGAGGGTATTGATATTGAAAGAGGGATGAAACTTATTATTCGCAAGGCAGCTGATATCCCATTGGAATATGAGTATCATGCCTCCCTGGAAGGAAGAAAGAAATTTTTAAGAGTGCAACGAAGATATATCCTGTATGCAGAATACGAATGAGATATTTGCTGACAATGAGTTTGATAAGATGATGTTCAACGTGTACCGGGTACCACATAACCGGTCCGTTTTGAAAGCATTTGCAACCTTATCTAAATTGCCGGAGTTGAAAAAGAGACTCTCCGGTGGTCTGGATAAAAATAAGGTGCTGCGGTATATATGCTTCATGTATGATAAAAACTCCCCACTGCGTAAGCGATTTCCTAATATTATGAAACGCAAAATTGAATCAGCCAGGCTGGCCGGGTTCAAATTGGACGAGGAAGGGATCTTTACCGAGAATGTTGAGGATATGCTATCGGGGAAGAACAGATCAGTCAATAAAATGATTATTGCTGTGGTAAGATCTCATCGTAATGTGAAGTATTCATACCTGGTAAGTATTGAGGAGAGTTTCTATTTTATGATGGAGGAGGTGGTCGGTGGGGAGATGAAAAACATGGGCCGCCTGAAAGAAGTGCAGAATGAGATTGAGGAGACAGTTTTGGAAATGATGAATGAGGATGATAATCCTCTTATTAAAGAGGAACTGTTTAAGTACATGGAAGAAGAGAGATTGAACTTACGACCGGAGGATATCGCAAGGAAAAATCGGAAGAGAGATGAAAAATCTGAGGGAGATAATACAGAGGAATCCTGATATTGATCCGAACATACTATTGGATTACGAAGATCCGGAAACACATGTTTTGATAAATAATGGGGATAGAGATCTTATCCCTATACGTATTGACCTACCTAAAGCTCCGGAGCCAGAGAAGATAATAAACTTCGGTCTGCCGGCAAAAAAGCAGAAATGGAGACCTCCCAGGATGCCTAAGCGTTTGAAATACATCGAAAGGCAACATGATTCGATTGATCAGATATGGGATTACCTGGAGGAGAACAAGGATATTTACAGTAAGGAGATCGAATGGATCAATAAAATGTGGGATTACCGGTTGAAAGGGGCCTGGATCTATATCAACGGTAAGCCTACATATATGGATGGATGGCATTTCTTCTATTGTGGATTCTGGACGATAGATGTTGGGTTGCCATTATACCGGGATAGAGATCGTAGGTGGTTCCTTGCAGCCCGATTTTTTTACAATGAAACTCGTACATTCAAAGATTTTGATGAGGATGGGAACGCCATACCAAATAAGCAGGGAGTTTATGAGTATGTAGATACGTATCACCGGTTATTCTATGGGTTCAACTATCCTAAGCATAGGAGGGAGGGAGCGACATACCGGGCCGAATGTATCAATTATGAAGTTATCTCTCGCACGGAGAACGCCATGGGGGGGATTCAATCAATGAATGATACATCATCCAGGAAAGCCTTTCGAAAGCATCTGGTGTTCCCATGGAAAAGATTACCGTTTTTCTTTAAGCCGAATTACGAAGGATCAACGGATCCAAAATCAGAATTATCATTTAATCCTCCGGCCATACGTATATCCTCCAAAGGATCTCTGGCAATATCAAATTTTGGCCTTGAATCACTGATTAATTATGAGGTCGCAGATAAGGGGGCATATGATGGTGATAAACTGATCTTTCATCATGATGATGAGGTGGGCAAGTTAAAGCCTCCCTTTGATTGCTGGGAGCGTCACCAGGTAGTCAAGGAATGTCTGGTCCAGGGGGCTGATATCGTTGGGTTTTCAATAAAAACCTCAACAGTGGGAGAGATGGAGCGTGGTGGTGGACGGAAATTTGAACATCAATGTAAATTATCAGATTATTATAAACGAACAGCCAATGGACAGACCGTATCAGGACTTGCAAATCTATTTTTCTCAGCTGCAGATGGGATGGAAGGGTTTATCGGACCATATGGAGAAAGCATTATTAATACCCCAACTAAAGAGCAAGCGGATTTTATTCGCAGGAAAATCGGGGCGAAAGAATTTTTACTCAACAGGAGAAAAGGATATATTGATGCTGGGGACTTTGAAGGTTTATCAGAAGAAATCCGATTATACCCTATGTCTTTCAAAGAATGCTTCCGTACCGGTGCCAAGCAATCAGGGTTCAACCTTAGAATTTTAGAGGAGAGGATTGATCAGCTTCGATTTGAGAAAAAGACACATACCAGAGGGAATTTCCGTTGGGTAGATAATGTGCGTGATGGGGAGGTGGAGTTTGTCGAAACGCCATCGGGAAAGTTTTTAGTTTCTCAACAGCTGGATGAGGGAGAGAGTAATCGCAAAGAATGGGATCCTTATATCGAATCCTGGGTTCCACTTAACACATCCTGGGGGGCAGCCGGCGGTGACCCGTTCAAATTTATGAAAACAGAGTATAATCGGAAATCAAATGGGGGTGGTGCGGTAATCAGAAAGAGGAATTATTCTAAAGATATGAACACCAAAAGGAAGTTCGTATGCACTTATAATGTTCGCATAGGAGATAAGAATATCTATGCCGAGGATATGCTTATGATGTGTGTATATTTTGGCGTTCAGATGTTCCCGGAGATAAACGTTCCGCTGTTATGGGATTATTTTGACGCCAGGGGATATCGGGCATTTTTATTGCACAAAATAAATCCTCATACTATGACAACAAAAATTACTCCCGGATCAAACACATCAGATCAGTTTAAGCAGGATCTGTTTTCTGAATATATGACATGGATAGAGAATGAGGCCATAGAGGAAACGCATGTTGAATTGCTGGAGGAATGTAAGGATATTGGAGGTATAGAGGAGATGCCGGATTATGACCTTTTTACAGCTGGGGGATATGCTCTGATGGCTACTTTGAGTGTGTATGATGAGATTCAGAAGTTAAGCAGGGAGGAAAAGAGTGTTGATAGATTTTTTAAGAAAAAGGTTTATCGGAGGTAATTAATTTCATATATTTAGAGAAACCGCAGAATATGATTGAGGCATATAACGGATATAAAAATGGTCTATTTCCTTTTCCTAAGCATGATATAGATCCAAAGTTGAAACTCAAAAAAGAGTGGCATCTACAATATTCAAAGGCTATTATTGCCTCATGGCTCCAGGGGAAAACAGGTATTGCCTACAATTCAACATTACAATTTAAAGGTTTGCGACAATTTGCGGATGGCGAACAGCCGCCTGAAAAATATATGGAGATCTTATTGGATGAGGAGGAGTCGGATGCTGGAGAGCGTAAAGGATGGATGAATGTTAATTGGGAGATTTTTAGTGTGGCCCCAAAATTTATGAACGTTGTTATCGGTATGTTCGAGGAACAGGAATTTGATGTTTCAGCTTCTGCGGTTGACCCCATATCGAGCATGGAGAGGGAAGAGAAAAAATGGAGTACGTGGTTTAATTCCGTACATCGGGGTAAACTAAAAGATATTCGTAAGAAAATGGGAGTGCCTCCTCCCGATGATGGTTATCTTCCCGAGTCAATCCAGGAGCTGAATCTATTTGAGGAGTTGGGAGGATTTAAGTTGGGTAAAGAGATATCAATGGAGAATGGTATTGATTATACCCTATATATCTCTGATTGGAAAGAGATCAAAAGAAAAATGATCCGGGATTTATTGGCATGTGGGGCGACTGCCGTAAGGGATTATGTTGATAAGACAACACAGAAGGTTCGGGTGAAATATTCTGATCCTGAAAGAACAATTATTCAGCAGAGCGAGGTGAATAATCATAAGGATGCCTCCTGGGGTGGATATATTGAAAAAGTGCCTATTCATGTGTTGCGTATGGAGACCGACCTGGATGAGGATCAGCTGTATGAGATCGCTATGTTGTATTCGGGGAGTAACAATAATATCGATATCAGCGAGATGCCCAGCGATGATATGAAACTATCAGATGGATCATATAAGTATGATTACATGACAGTTGATGTTCTGGAGGCTGAGTTTGTAAGTGTGAATAGTGAATATAAGACTAAACGGAAAAATAATCGTGGAGAGGAATATTACTTCGATGAGACGTTTGGTAAATTTCACAATTCCGAAAAGAAAAAGACTGAGGTACAGAAAAAACATCAGGTTTATGCGTCAAAGCTGATCTTAGGAACGGATTATATCTATGATTACGGATATCAATATGACGTTCCTCGTCCGGGCAAGAAAGAGGTTAGGTTGTCTTTCCATGTGTATAAGGTTCCCGGGAGATCCTTGATATCAAATATCATCCCTAACCTTGATAACCTGCAGATTGCCTGGCTGAAATTTCAGAACAACCTGGCTCAGGCATCGGCACCCGGTCTTGCTGTTGAATATTCATCTTTGCAGAATATGCTGTTGGGAGGACATAAAGCGGCTCCCATGGAGATATTAAGTGTTCGTAGAGACACCGGTGATCTGATATATCGTGCGACAACACACCGGGGTCTTGTTAATAGCCCCCATGCTGGCAAACCGGTCGTTGAACTTGAAGGAGGAATGGGGAGATCCCTGGATGAGTTTGTCAGGATATTTGAAATGAATCTTGCTTTTATACGTGAGTTTACCGGGATAAATAAAATTGCTGACGCCTCTGATCCTAATCCTCAACAAAGTGTAGGTGGATCGCAACTGGCGGTAGCTGCAACAGCCAATGCGTTAAAGCCAGTCTATTCAGGATATATATCGATCAAAGAACGCACGGCATTGAATGTAGCTTTACGTATGCAGATTGTTATTAAATATAATAAACAGGCATATAAGGGATATTATCCCGTGTTGGGACAGTCCGGGGTGAAGTTACTTTCTATTGGGGCAGAGGTGGTTGATGTTGATTTTGCTTTTAAGTTGGAGGCCAGGCCGGATGATGAGATGAAACAGACTATTCGCAATGCAGCGATCCAGGCGATGCAGCCTGACAGGGATGGGCATGCAGGAATAGAGATGCCTGATTACCTGATGGTCGAAAGATTGATGGATTTGGGAAATTTGAAGTTGGCTCAGGCGTTGTTATCTGAAAGGATTCGTAAGAATAAACAGCTGACGATGGAACGCCAACGGGAGAATATGGAATTGGATGCCAAACGGGAACAGGAAGCCATACAGCTGAAAGAGCAGATGGAGGAGAAAAAAGATGTAAGGGAGAATGAATTAAATAAAGACTTTGAGACCCACAAGCATAAATTGAAAATGCAGGAGTTGGAGAAAGAGGGAGAGATTGAGGCGAACAAAATGCAAGTAGAAAAAACGATTGATGCGGTTGTGGCTGAACAGGAAAATAAGCAAGAGACTAATTCAAATAAACAGGAAGGCAAACCAAATAATTAACAAGCTATGACAGAAGATGAAAAAAGATTAAAGCAACAGGAGAGGGAATCCTCTCCGGAGTACCAGGCACTGAAAGATCTCACTGGAGATGGATTTTCAGTTAAGAACCTGGTAGATGGAGACAGTGGTGACGCCGGTGAGGTCGGTGAGGCCGGTGACGCTGGTGATGCTGGTGATGCTGGTGGCCAAGGTGACGCTGGTGACGCTGGTGACGCTGGAAAATCGGGAACCATCAAAAATGAACAGCACCCGGAACCTGATAAAGGAAAATCCGAAGAAGATAAGGAAAAAGGAAAACAGCCTCCCCCGGGTGAAACGGATAAAAATACTTTCCCTCTGAATGAGATATTTGGAGATAGGTTTAAATCCGTTGATGAACTGAAGGAGGCTGATATTGCCGGTCAACTTGAAGAACTCGAGACCCTGAGACAGGAGAACGAGTCGCTCAAAGGTGAGGTCGAGAACCCAACACTGGGGTTTGCGGACGATAACGTAGCCCTATATAATGAGTTTGTAAAAGAGACCGGCGTTCGGGACTACAATCTATTTTCAAAACTTAACGGCCTAAACATGGAATCATCTGATAATTTGGATGTCATGGTCATGTCGCAGGTTTTGAAGAACCCCCGTTTGGCTGGGAAAGAGCCATTGTTGAGGAAAAATCTTGAAAGACAATACAAGGTGGATCCTCAGCTGGTTGAGGATGGTGATCTTGATGAGGAACAGCTTGAACTGAATCAATTATCACTTGAAGATGCTGCCGGTGATGCAAAGAAATCCATTGCGGAAATCAAGGAAAAGCTGAAATTACCAGAGAAGAGAGAAGTCTCAACTCCGGGTTCAAAGAAGCTGTCACCGGAGGATCGGGCCAAACTGGAAGATGGATGGGGTCAGGTAACTAAGGCCATCGGTGATGAATGGAAATCTATCCCACTCACTCCGGAAGGTGCAAAGGAGCCAATTATTGACTATGTCATTGACGACAAGGTGAAGGCTGATTTGATTCAGCAGTCTAAAGCGTATGCCATTGAGAACCAGATGGAACTTAATGAGGATAACATGAAGGCTGTTTTTGGTATGATGCAACGTGATTTTGTCACCGCCAATCTACCAAAGATCATTCATTCGGTAGCCAATAAAGTGTCATCTATGACAAAGGAAGAGGTTGACGCCATCTATACTAACCCTTCTGCCCTGAATTATAACCAGGGCGGTAGTGGTGGTTCGCAGGAGCCTGATCCTATAGATGATGTCTTTGAGAAGGAAAAACAGCAACTTGGGTAAAGCTACACAGTGAAAGCAAGGAGGCATGTATTATTATGAATTTTAAATTATAATTTTTATGACTCCAGATTCTATTGCACAAATATATGCCTCAGATATTGTATCAGGTTTTGATATTTACAAGCCTGAGAAAATGAACGAATTGTTCACGAGGTATGACGACCAGGGATTGAGCATGTTCAATGTTATTCGTTCCCTGGGCTTCGAGAAAGAGGTGGCCTTAGATACTTATGGTCACTATGAGGACAACAAGATCCATGAGACCATTAAGGTCAGGAATATTGTTTCTCAACCCTCTGTTGGTGATGATATTGTATTTGTACTCGATGCAGATTCCTTGGATGCGAATAATAATTTCTATCCACGGATGTATGACACGATCTTATTTGCGAATGAGGTCACCGGGTATATTTCCGATATCGATGTCACAACCCCTGCCGATCCGGCAATCACCGTTACCCTTAACGATTCTACGGATCAGTTCCCTGCCCTTGCTGCAGACGAACATCTGGCTATTATCTCTAATGCGTTCTCAGAAGGATCCGGTCAACCCGATGGAGCCATCAGGGGCGTATGGGAGTATGATAACGATGCTCAGATCATCAAGGAGACCATTGGGTTTACTGGATCTGAAATGGTTAATCAGGATTGGTTTAATGTTACCTCGGACGGACAGAAGATCCCGGCATATTATTTTCTCGGACAAACTGATATTGATTATCGGATCGCCCTGAAAATTGACGGTGCCCTTTTGTTTCAAAAGAGGACGGCAAACGCAACTGCTATTGACCCGGACACCGGTAGGTTAATTAAGACCACTGAAGGACTTATTCCTTACACACGAAGAGTTGGAAACGTTCATCCCTACACGGTAGGATCAATGGATATTTCTGATTTTGATGAGATCAACCTCATGCTTGATAGAAATTTCGCAGGGAATTATATCATGTCGATGTTAGGGATTAAGGCCCAGCAGGAGATGGAAGATCTGTTGAAATTGTATTTCGCAGATACTAACATCAACTTTACCAGGCAGGCTGTCAATAATGCTCTTTTCAATAAGAATGAGTCCTTGGCTGCCTCTGTGAACTTTAAGTACCTGACCAAAAATGAGAGGACTTTCCTCTTTAAGCGGTTCGGGAACTTGAGTAATCCGCAGACCTTTGGTGCTTATACTGGTTCAGCGTATCAGTATGATTTCCCATCCATGGGTGTATTCCTTCCTATTAACCGGAAGAAGGATCCTAAAACCAAAAACCTGGTCGAATCAATCGGTGTAAGGTATCGTGGTTTAGGAAACTACAACCGCAGGATGGAAGTATGGCAGGTTGGTGGTGCCGGACCGGGAATGAAAGTAACCGAGTTTGATAGTCGGTACACCTATCAGAGAACCCATATTGGTGCCCATTTCCGGGGTGGTAATCAGTTTGTTTTATTGGATCCTGCATAGGATTCTATTTGATAAATCTGAAAAGTCTCTCCCCATTATGGGGAGGGGCTTTTTATAAAAAACAGAAACTATGTTATACAAGAATGGCTCTCCGTATGAAATGACGGATAAAGAAAAAAAGACATTGAAGGAGAATTTTACATTTCCGGTCTACCTTCGTTATCCTCCTCACTTTATTAAACCCAGCAGATTAAACCCTTTACCGGACAAGCCGGCAGGAATAAATATTCCGCTAAAGTCTATTATCCGGGAGGATGGTACCACTGTAGAGTGGAGGTGGGCACAGTCAACAACTCTTGGACAAAATGGGAGGACAATGTTTTCTCCCAGGGTAATCCCATTCCAGGGAGACTGGTCCGTTCGTGATTTGGACCTGGATCTCCTGTATTTTCTCTATTATAAATCCCCATACTGCTTAAATGGGGAGTTGGATCAACGCCAAAAAAAGAAAGCGTACTTTGAGATTGAAGATTTGGCACAGGCTGCAAGCCAAAAGGTCAAAACTCGTAAGCTGGAAGGCCGGGTACGTACACTGATCGATGATGATGATCTTGGATTATCAGAGAGGAAGCTACGGGCTGTAGCGAAAGCATATTTCGTTCCCAATGCCGATCGCCTTACCTTGGATCAGTTGAGGGTTGTCCTGGATCTTGAAGTTCGTAAGGACAAAAAGAATGGATTTCAGAAATTCCTTGACATGGTCAACGCTGATGAGATGATTAAAAACAGGGGATTTATCCGTACAGCCGTGGATGAAGGTGTTGTTAAGTGGGATCTAAAAACTAAAACCTGGCATTTTGCCCATCCAGAAAAGGGGAATAAGAAGGGTGATCCCATATGCAAGGTGAATAAGATCGAACCCATGGCAGGACTCGTTGAGTTCTATAATGGGAATGATGAGTTTCACCAGCGGCTCGATGCTGAGATGGAAGGGATTTTTTCAACCGAAGTTGTATCAAAAGTTATTGACGATGGGAGTGAAGTAAAGAAAACGTGATGAATAATCGTTCATATAACCCAGAGAGAGAATGCTGCAGTGATGTGGTATTCTCTCCTTTTGTTTAAAAACAATGACAAACGAAGAAGTTTTAATACGGACAAGATTTAGGCTGGATCTAACACCTAAGAGGGTAGTTTTTACTGATGATATTGATTATACTGTAGCCGGGGATGATATAGATGATTTTTCCGGGGTGATTCGTATTTCCGGGCCTAATGGATTGATATATGAGAATACGGATTTTGGTGATCCGGATATTGTTCCGGGAACATCTCGGGAGTCATTAATTTTGATAACTCTTCCTGTTGATCCGCAAAATGGGTACCAGGTGTATGATGGCACATATACGGTCAAATATACTATTCGTAATAATAGCACGTTGGCCACTTATGAGGAGACCTTTGTGTATGGGTTTCATTTTGAAGAACCCACTATGCTGCATGATGTTGACTCTGGACCTTTTACAGCTACCCTTAGAAGTCGGGATCTGACCAATTATGGATCTCATATAGATACTCTTACACGGGTACACACACTTCACTATCCAGAAGGAATAACCCCTTCTCCTCCGGCTGATATCGTTACAGCCTTGGATGATTACACCGTTGATCCTGCTTATTCAAATTTGTGGGAGATAACCATTGAAACGAATGTTCTATATATCCAGCCCGATCAACTTGAATATCGGTGGATAGGATCGATCTATACGGAGCATTGCGTGTTTGGGTCATGTATAAATGACATGGCCGATGTGCTGGGTATTATGTTTGATCTGTATATCGGATATACCACTACGAACCCGGCTAAAGCGGCACAGTTTCGTGAACGCCTTATAAAATCCTCAACAGCATATTCTTTAATGGAGATTGCCTGGAGGGCTGGCGATTATGAGGAGGCTGATAAGCAGATCAATATTATTCAGGACCAGGTTCAGCTTAGTGGAGTCACATCATGTGTCCAGGGTGGACCCAGCTCAGAGGTTATACCATGTGGGCCATGGGATGGAACCGGTATAGCATCACCTGAATATACGTTTAATAATGCCATAACAGAGGTAGCTGGTGTTGTTAGCCTCGGGGGATCATTGATCAATGATACCAATATAGTTGCCGGAGGATATCATTTTGATGTTTCTGGTGCCTCGGTAGGACATTCGGTGCAGATGCGTATCGATGCTGCTAATCCACATATATTTATTGCAGCTGATGATGGATCTAATCAGGGCAAGGTATTGGTCTATGAGAATGGCGTTGATCTGGAGTATAACGATCTGGGAACGCCAGCAAACAATAAGAAATATTCATTAGGATCATCGGGGCTGGTTGAGAACGCTGATTACATAAGCGATTATGTTAATCGGTCCCTGGTAAGCAAGGAGTATGTCGATAGCAGCATTCCGGATGTGGCCGTTGTTTCAGATGCCTCCCTTACGGGTGATGGTAGTGTGGGGGATCCTCTGCAGGTTGCTGTACCCTTCCCGGGATTTACAGATCTAAGTACAGATTATGGATATAGTGAACCGACACATGCTTTTTCGGAGATTACATCAACACCAACGACACTTGCTGGATATGGCATAACGGATGCTGTTGAGGATTTTCTTGGACTATCTGATACCCCATCGGCATATACCGGTGAGGGAGAAAAGTTTCTAAAGGTAAATGCCGGTGAAACAGCAGTTGAGTTTTCGTCTGCATCGGGGTTTGTTCCTGATACCGGTGGCACGTTTACCGGCCAGGTGACAATATTTACATCGGAAAATTATCCTTTAATTCTTCAACAGGTCGGTAGTGGAGAGACCGTAGGCGTTGCAGACCCCAGTATTAATCAGATACAGTTTCAAGATAATGATGGTGATGTGCAGGGAGTGATTGGGATCGATGGTACCGGTAATTTAATGTTAGAGACAAATGTCTCTGGCCAGCTGGTTCAGGTTGGTGGGGATTTTGATGTGCTTGGTGATATTACTGTGTCGGGGACCGTTGATGGTGTTGACATAAATGCTTTTAAAACATTGTTTGATGCACATACACATGATTTTGCTGATATTACCAGCACACCAACAACCTTGTCTGGGTATGGTATAACGGATGCAATGTTAAATACGGCAGAATCATGGCTGACAGAATTTGATGAAAAGATTGGAGTAACAATATCTGATCGCCTGGTTATCGAAGATGTGGCTGATAGTGGAACAAAGAAATATGTATCTGTAGGTGAGCTGCCTAATTCAGCTGCTACATTTTTAGCATTAACGGATGCTCCATCCAGCTTTTCGGGTTCTGGCGATTATGTAGTTACGGTAAACACCGCAACAACAGCATTGGAGTTTACTGATTATAGTGGTTTGCACATAACAACCGCAGATGGAACATTGAACGCCTATTCTGAAAAAGTTCTACCAACAATCAATGATGTGCTGATCATTGAAGATGCTGCAGACTCATATGAACAGAAAAAAATATACATAGGAAATCTTCCTTCATCTGGTGGAGGATCCGGAGTTGCCTTGTATTACAGGTTTGATAACACCACGGCAAAAGCAGATCCTACAGCTGGACGTTTTCGATTAAATAACGCCACATTAGCAGATGTGACGGAGATCTATGTTGATGATCTGGCCTATAATTCAATTGATATAAGTACTATCATTGAAAATATTTACGTTGGAGATTATTTGTATATCCAGCAGCTGGACTCTACATCTAATGTGGTTATTTATAGAGTAACAGCCATAGCGGTTGATGAGGTTGGTTATTATACTGTTGCTGTAGAATATGTTTCTGAAGGTGGTGATGGGCCTGATAATAATGCTGATTGTGGTATCATAATTCAGCCTTCCATAACATCGGCCTATACTTTTCAACATTCTATTGAAGAATCATCGGGTATTGTAAATCTCGTTAATGATGAGGTCAGCCCTGGTAACAGTAAGCTATATGGAACGGATGGTTCGGGAGCCAAGGGGTGGTTTGATATTACAGGTGATCATGATGCGGTAACTATTGGTAGCCCTGCTAATGGATTATCATTATCTACACAGGAATTATCTCTCGCTCTTGCCTCTACCTCAACAACGGGGGCTTTAAGCTCTACCGACTGGAATACTTTTGATGGTAAAGCGGAGTTTCCACTTGTTAATTCAGGCGGTACATATCCCACTCCTTCTGCAAGTTTTGGGGATGGAGATACGTTTTTAAGAGAATCAGCAGATGATGTGCTTGATCTGTATGTTGCTAATAGTAAGATACTACATTTTGACAGCGAAGGGGTTGATTTTGTAAATGGGAAAGGAATAAGTTTTTATTCTGATAACGGATCGACAAGAATTGCTAATATAACTCCCTTTAGTGATGATATATACTTTTCTCTTGATACAGGTATGCTCTATTTAGGAGGTGATGAAGTAATAGTTAGTAGTTCAACAGGGTTTAGGGCACAGGGTACTGTAAGATTTGCTGATGGTGCAACAGCAGGGTATTATTTAAAATGTACGGATAGTATTGGCACTGCAGAGTGGGCAGCTGTAACTGCTTCACAAACGTATAAGGGTGTCTGGGATGCAGATACCAATGATCCTACCCTTGCTGATGGTACAGGTACAGCTGGGGATTATTACAGAGTGACGGTAGCAGGTACTCAGGATCTTGGTTCAGGTAATATTACTTTTAGCGTTGGTGATGATGTAACCTATGATGGTAGCGTATGGAATAGAATACCTGCTGCGACAATAGTAGGTAACGCCTTAACAAAAACCGATGATACTAATGTTACACTGAGCCTTGGTGGCTCCGCATCTACAGCATTGGTAAACGCTGCCTCTATTACAGTTGGGTGGACGGGAACTCTTGCTGATGAACGTATTGCGAGTGCTTCTAATTGGAATACCGCCTATGGATGGGGTGATCATGCCGGGTTATATGATGATTATGATCATTGGAACCTTAAAACCAATAATGTTCACAGAACAACGATAGGATCGGATGGCGACCTGGATATTGTCGCTGGCACCAACGTGACGGTATCTTATAGTGCTGGTGGTGTGGTGACGATCAGCTCTACCGACACCGATACAGATACAACCTATACGGCTGGAGATGGCCTGGATCTAACGGGCACTGAGTTTTCTGTTGATCTGGTTACCGATGGTGGATTAAAAATTACCACTGGGCAATTAGAGGTTGATCTATTGAATATCGATCATGATAATTTATTAAACTTTACTGAGGATGAGCATTTTGTCCAGGGAGATATTACAACTGTTGGAACGATTGCTACAGGGGTATGGAACGGAACTGCATTAACGGCTAATTATGTGCCTGATCATGATGATCTGAACAACGTATCTGCCAATGAACATATTGACTGGACAATTGATCAGGGGGCAACAAACATTCATTCTGGTAATTATACTGATACGACATATTCAGATGGACAGGGGATTAATCTTGTAGGTACTGTTTTTGAAGTTAATGCTGGATCAGGATTAATTCAATATTCTACCGGGCTTTCTCATGATAATACAACCTCTGAGGTTAGTAGTAACAATAGTGGTAGGACATATATACAGGATATTCTTATTGATTCGTTTGGCCATGTGACGGGAATAACTACCGCCACGGAAACAGTTGTTAATACGGATACCCATTATTATTTGATTGGCGTTACTGTAAATGCTATTAATGATGTTGATTTTATAGTATCAGGGGCAGCAGATATTGAGGCAGTAGATTTTAGTCATGATCATGCATGGTCAGATATAACAAGTGGTGTTCCTACTGATATAACTGATATGACCCTCTATGATACCGATAATTTAGGTGAGGGGGCAATAAATTTATATTATACAGAGGCCAGGGTAAACGCCAACACAAATGTCGCAGCCAATACAGCGGCCCGGCATGATGCAGTAACTATTGGTAGCCCTGCTAATGGATTATCATTATCTACACAGGAATTATCTCTCGCTCTTGCCTCTACCTCAACAACGGGGGCTTTAAGCTCTACTGATTGGAACACATTTAATGATAAGGTTTCGTTTCCCGGGTTTGATTCTTTGCTTAATGATTATGGTTATGTAGAGCCAACTCATGCTTTAGATGAATTGACAGATGTCGTTATTTCCGCACCCTCTCCTGATGAAATATTGATATTTAATGGTGAATGGTGGATCAACAACACCTTTGCAGAGGCCGGCATACAGCCAGCTGCAACTGCGGTAACAACATCAACCTCTTTTGGTGGAGATGTCAGTGGAACATATGATGCTATAGTGGTTGCTGATGATAGTCATACGCACGATACAAGGTATTATACTGAGACGGAATCAGATGCCAGGTTTGTAGAGGTTGCTGGTGATACGATGAGTGGTACCTTAATTCTTCCATCAATTAGGATAACAACCGGTGCTACGGATGGTTATTATCTGCGTTCTGATATAAATGGTAATGGTACCTGGGCGGCCGTATCTGCCTCTCAGACTTACAAGGGTACTTGGGATGCAGACACCAATGATCCTACCCTTGCCGATGGTACAGGAACGGCTGGTGATTATTACAGGGTAACGGTGGCCGGTACACAAGATCTTGGATCAGGAAATATTACTTTTAATGTTGGGGATGATGTATCTTATGATGGCAGTGTTTGGGAAAGAATACCTGCAGCAACTATTGTTGGAAATGCTCTAACAAAAACCGATGATACTAATGTTACACTGAGCCTTGGTGGCTCCGCATCTACAGCATTGGTAAACGCTGCCTCTATTACAGTTGGGTGGACGGGAACTCTTGCTGATGAACGTATTGCGAGTGCCTCTAATTGGAACACTGCTTATGGATGGGGGGATCATGCAGCTGCTGGATATTTAACTACTCCATATGTTCATCCAGATCATACAGGACAAGTTTTATCAAATGGGGATGGAGATACAATTTTAGATGTTAGTGCAATATCAGGTCAAACAGATGATTCTGTTTGTAGTTCAACTGATCAGTTATTATATAACAAGGGAGGTAGTCTACGCAGGATGGATATATCTGTTCTTGAAACATACATGCAGGATAATCTGTCTTTTGATGATTATAATGGATGGAGATTGTATACAGACGGAACCTTCAGAGATACAGTTAATACAAATGAGATTGTTAATTTAGAGGGTGGTAATGTTATTAGTTTAACTTACGATTCTACACTTAATACAATTACCATAGATCATGATAATCATACAGGACAAGTTTTATCAGATGGTACTGGCGTTACAACCTTAGATGTTAGTGCAATATCAGGTCAAACAGATGATTCTGTTTGTGGTTCGACTGACCAATTATTATATAATAAGGGAGGTAGTTTACGTAGGATGGATATATCTGTTCTCGAAACATATATGCAGGATAATCTTACTTTTGGGGGATCAATATCTTATGGTGGAACTTATCAGATTCCGTATACTAATACGACATCGACTGCTTATCTACATTCATCGAATCTTACTTTTGACGGGTCAACATTAACCTTGTCTGGGTCGTTGAGTGCTACAAATATTGGGGCCTTTAATTCAACAGGAACAATTAGCAGATCTACTACAGCAGATGATCAGGATATCATAAGCATAACTGGTGGTGGAAGTTATAATACTAATATTTGGAAGATAGGATTAAATAATGCTACTACTTATGGTTTTTATCTCCAATATTATGGTGCAGGTACAGGAAATTTAAATGGTTTAAGGTTATATACTCACAACCAGACTGGGACAGATGTAATGGCTTATGAAATATTGCAGGATGGAACGGTAACATTTACACAGGAAATCACCGCTGCTGATTTTGCTTTAGCATCGGATCCCAGGTTAAAGATTGTTGAATCGCCAGTTACTAATGGACTTGAAATAATTGAGGCGTTGAACCCGGTTAATTATACCTGGAAAGATAAAAGAGATGATTATAGTCATATTGGATTTCTTACAACAGATGTTGAGAAAGTGCGACCTGAATTAGTTATAAAGGGACAAGAAACCGATTCTCTTTCATATATGAGGTTTACGGCTATTAATACAGCAGCTATAAAAGAGTTAAATGATCAGATTAAAGAATTGCAGGATCAATTAAAAGAATTAAAAAATGGCTACAGTACCTAATACTGATACTTTTACGCTACAGGATGTTGAAGATGTTATTACAACTATAGGTAATAGTTTAGTTGCTTGTTTTGCTGATGCCGATGCTGATAAATTTGATGAGAAGTATGAAGGGTCGAAGGATAGATTGTCTAATTTTCGTAATTACGGACATGTAGGATCAACATTTACTTATTTATATTATCAAGATGGCCCAGCTGTATCTTTATATGGACAGGCAATTCATGGTGAGAAAGGAAGTAGTTATTTTCATGTTATTAGTAATGCATCTGGAAATCATGGAATAAGAACATATTACATAAATAGTTCAGGTGCAATGTTTTTAATGGATACTTATTCAGGATCTGCTTCGAGGGGGTTATGGGTAAAAAGTGATTCTGAGATTTTATATTTACAAAAAAATGATTTAAGGGTTTTGAAGTATGACTCAGGAAGTTTGTCGTTGGAAGATAGTATTTCTTTACCTTTTGGTTATGATCCTGCTGATCTAACATCAGCAGGAGGTGCTATATATGTTCGGGGAGATTGGAGTGCAGGAGAAACTGAATTATTGATATATAATATTGATTTAAGTAGTCAATTAACAAAGAATGTTAGTAGTTTAGATCTGGGAGTGTCAATATACTCTATTTATACGCAAGGAGGTTATTTGTTTTTCTCAGCGTTCGTGTCTTCACAAAACAGGTTGTATGCATATTCTATTGATCCTGTTACTGGTGATCTAAGTTATGCCTCACATATAGAGACAGATTATCTTATTTTACGAATAACTGGTAATAAAGATGGATTGTTGTATTGTAGTATTAATAGTACAATAATTGAATGTTATAGTGTTACTTCAGCAGGATCAATTTCTCGTAGGGATCAAATATCTACTTTTAGTAGTTCAACTGGAAGTTTATCATATAAAGAGTTTTCTAATTTTATTTTTGCTAATAAGGACGGATACATATACGCTTTTAGAACAGATGAAAATGATGATTTTATACAAAGAGCTTTAATGTATGATTCGATTTTTCATAATGGAGATATATACGCTGATTTTGATAATGATATTATTGTGATATCTGACGAAGATTTCAATTTACGATCTTATCGACTTGAATAACTGAATAGATGAGAGATTTTAGGAAAATGAGAAACCCAGGTCAAAAGCACCATAGAAAATCACATTCTACAATGGAGGTAGATTTTCCAATGGGGTATGTTTTTGTATGGTGTACTTCTCGGTCCGGTCATAACTTTATTATTAATAACATTTATTCATGGTTGGGGGATCCTGATAGGAAACAAAGAAGATATGTAAATGGGGAGGATTCCTGGCCGGATAGGCTCTATACGGTGGTTAATTGGAATGCCTTTAATCGAAGTCCGGGATCAATAAAGATTATTTTGATTCGGGATCTGCTGAATTGGTTTGCATCTAAGGTTTATCGAAAACGTCTTCACGATAAACCAAAGGACGTGGAGATGAAAGCTATCAGGGCAGATATTCAAAGATGGAAGAAGATCGCCAACTATTATTTCAGTGATTTACATCCTTTAATGTCTGGGGCCTACAAAATAAATTATGATGAGTTTGTCATATCAGAGGATTATCGCAGGAAAATATGTTCGGAGATCGGGGGCACCTATAATGAAGATTATTTACACATTGTAACTAAAGAGGGGGGAGGCAGCTCTTTTACTGGATTAAATCAGATAAATGGCAATTACACGGATGTTATTAACCGATATAAGAAACTGGAAGGACTGGATGAGGTTGTGAGTTTGTTGTTCGAAGATCCGGAGGTTTTGTACCTTTATCTGGATAATTTTGATGTAAGTAAAGAGAAAGATGACTTTTTGGAAAGGCAAATGTTTAAAAGTACCGATTGGGGAAATCCTTAGTATTATGTATATTGAGTAATAAATAAAAATCAGAGACATGGCAAAAGTAAAAATGACAAAAGAACAGGTTCTGAGGCTACACGCAGGTCTGTCAAAATCCAGGTTGACTGGTCATAGGTTTACCTATGCGGTAACAAAAAACAAAGAATCTCTGGCTCCGGAGGTCAAGGCAATTAGAGAATCGTTAAAGCCCTTGGAGAAGTATAAGGATTACGAAGAAAGGATCCAGGAGTTAAACGAAAAATTTGCAAACAAAGATAAAAAAGGGAACCCTGTCAGATTTGATCTTGGCCAGGGGCGTTTTGCATATGATATTCCTGGGGCAAACAGTTCGGAGAGTGAATATTCAAAAGCTGTTGATAAGGTCAAAAAAGAATTTAAGGATATCATTGATAAGCAGGAGAAAAAAATTGAGGAAGATAAAAAGTTTCTCCAGGAAGAATCCACTGTTGATATCATGAAGATCTCTCTTAAAATTGTTCCTGAAGACGCTCCCCAGGAGGTCATGGATGGACTGTTTTTTATGATTAAGGAACCCACTGAAGCTGATATGGAATGACACTATTTGAAGCATATGAGTTCATGTTGTTTGTCCTGGATAAGGATTATAATGGAGATATTCTTACTCCGGCATATTACAATAGATTGTTACAAGCATCTAACTTGATGTATTATAAGTTAAAGTTTGGTCTACCCGAAGAATATCAGGTAGGCCGACCTGCTCCCAGGCAAGCCCCAGAGATTACTCGTAAGCTGAAAGATGATATTCGACAATTTAAAACGTTTTCAACTGTAGCTATTGATGGTAATGGTGATGGAGATTTTCCCGACAATTATGGTCATACGGATGCTGTTAGTTATGATAGAATAGTTTCTATTGACGGGGTGAGTCATACATATCGGTCACCGATTGATGAATTGACACAATCGGAGGCTGATGATCGCCTGGGGAACTATACTAAGATGCCGACCACGAAATATCCCATTTTAGTATATACCAGTGATGGTATTCGTGTATATCCAACGACAATAACGGTGGTTAATCTTTCTTATTATCGTTTGCCTATTCAGCCGGTGTTTGATTATTCGATTGTCGATGATGAGATCTTAGTCGGTGAAGATCCTGTAGAGTGGGATTGGCCGGAAGATTGTCATATGGATATTGTTCGTATTATGCTTTCTGATATGGGAGTGAACATTGGCAGTCAATTAATTACGCAGTATTCTGAAATGAAATCACAAAAAGGAGTCTGATGAAAAGAACAATTATAAGAGGTCGCCAGAAAAAAACTGATCCATCTAAGGAAAAAAGTTCGCAAGAAAAGCCTGTCAGCTCTAATTCGAAAAGTGAAAAAACAATTAAGAAATGAGAAAGATCCAGTTGACAGAAATGATAGTTGATTATCTCGCCGGAGGTGATGCCCCATCCGATGTGAGGGGGCGTTATCATGGGGCGATGATCGATCAGTATGTTAACATTGCCTATAATGATTTAATATACAATGTATATGTTGAGGGTCAGGAGATAGGTGATTACTCTCAGCTGGACTCTTTTGCAAGGGCATTTAGGGCTATTACGGTGTCTGATGATGGTGATAGGGACCTTAAATACGCTATCCTTCCATTCCCACCGGTCCAGCTTCCCGATAACATGGGTATTCGCTTGATATGTCCTAATGATGATCCTACGACAGCATTTGCCTATTTGGATAACAACTCTGTGGCGGTTTTTAGTGCATTGGAGGTATCAAGTGTTGATGATTTGCCTGGGTTCTGGATTGAGAAAATGGATGATAATGAGTATCGGGTGTATTTTGATAACCCCGGAGATGTTTTGGCCAGTATAATGGCAAAGTTAATTCTGCCCCTGGGACAATATGATGATTTTGATGAGGTACCGATGCCGGCAGGAAAAGATATGCACATTTGTGATCTTATTGTTAAACGCCTGAGAGAAAAACCAATGGAAGATCTTATTAATGATAATGTACCTAAAACATGAGTACAGAAAGTCCAAAAACAGCCGGGTATGTCAGTATACGATATGTAGTAATGTCTATTTTAAATAGGCGTAAAGACTACACAATGCGACATTATAAGCATATTGCTCAATTGGTGATTGAGGGGTTTACCTCACTTAATATGTTTCACCTTCCCAATATCGAGGTGGAATATTTGTATATGACCAGTAATAAAAGAGTATCAGTTCCTTTGGATTTTGTTGATTGGATTAAGGTTGGAGTGCCTATTAATGGTAAATTAAGGGTTCTTACAAAAGATGATAAGATACTTCTTCCCCGGGAGTTTAGCGATGGTGCTGATGTTGGGAATGCTGATGCTGTTAATGTTAATCAAAATGTATTTTTTACTGATCATTTTAATGGTGGACAGTATGTAGGTGGGCTATATGGAATGCGAGGAGGTGTGAATACCGCCTATTATCGTTATGATGAGGAATCCCGGCAGTTTGTGTTTACCGGTAACATACCACGGTCAGAGGTGGTTTTGGAATATATCTCTTCCGGAGTAAGTCTATCAGGATCCACGGTGATACCCAGGATAGCACATATGCCGCTTGTGACATATGTTGATTGGTGGGAGGCAGAGAATGATCGTAGAGTATCCCTGGGAGAGAAAGAAAGGAAAAAAAGAAATCATTTTGAAGAGGTTGAGGCTGCCAGATCGTTTGTGAGTACGCCAACTATTGAGGAATACAAAGATAGCCTATACAGAAGCATGAAGCAAACAGCTAAACGATGATTAAAGAAGTCAACATATCATTTCCGGGAGGCATGGATTCTGATTCCGATGATGCAAATATTGCACGGGGTGATTATCGCATGTTAAAGAATATGAGAAATGGCATTTCTTCTGATGGCAAGGGTGGTACTATTGAGAATTTTCCGAACGTATCTCAGATTACAATGTCTGCTATATCCGGAGCAACGTTCTTGGGAGCGGCTGAAGATCATGAAAATGATGTGGTATATCTGTTATATAGTAATAATTATCTTGTTAGCTTAGATAAAGACAGAAGCCTTGTTTATATTTTAAAAGGTGAGTCGGCATTAAATCTCAACGAGTCATATCCTATTTACAACGCCAGGTATCTCGATGGAAAGGTTTATTTTACAGATAATAATAGCGAGCCAAAGGTAGTTGATATTCAGAGGGCAATTAATTATACAGAGAATTTCGAAGGAAGGACATTTAGGGGGCAGTATATTACAACAATGTATTTTATAGGTGATGTAGTTACTTTTGGTAATTATTATTATACCCCCAAGCAAGATGGATTAATAGGAACATTACCTTATTCGACAGCACATTGGGAACAATTGTCAAAGATTTCCGAAAGCTATGCTCCGGATCTACAGGAACAGGATTTGTATATCATTACAAAGCCACCAATGAATCCTCCGGAATATTATTTTATTACCGATTCATCATATAGAGGAAATAGAACCAGGAACAAGAATTTTCAATTTGCATACAGATATGTATATCAGGATTTCCGAAAAAGTGTTTTCAGTCCTGCTTCTCAATTAGTAGTGGAGGGTAATTATGAAAATATTTATGGGACATTTCCAATAGATAGGGGTTATGGAGAAGTTAATAATGCTATAAGAGTTGAGTTTCATACGGGTTCCTTTGAAGTACAGTTTATTGAAATTATTTACAGGAGTACCGATGATATGTCAACGTGGTATTTATTTAAAACTGTTGAAAAAAGAGATTTTGATGGTCGGGTTTTGTTAGCTGATGATATAGAATGGTTTGAGATTTTTCACAATGATACATTAAATATTCCGGTATCAGATACAGAGGTGTATAAGCCCTATCATTATGTACCTGAAAAAGCCGGGTTTTTAGAATTAATCGATGATAATCATTTGGTGTTTGCGGATGTAGTTGAAGGCAAGGATCCGGTTACTACAGATGTGTCTTACGAACTTAGTGTTAAAGATGTATCTTCATCATTAAATAATAAATTTAATCTTATTGCCGGTGTAGTTAAAAGATATACAGCGGAATCAGATGGTACTATAGAAACGGAGGCTCAATGGTATATTAAGCATCCAAGTTTTCATGTTTTATATCCAGGAGAAGGCAATATAGTTGTTAAACAATATTATGACGGGGGAATCAAAACCGCAACAATAAGCTATAGTGCAGCAGATGCTTCTATTGCCGATACAGTAAGTAGATTAAGGAATGAGTGTATTGCCCAAGGAATGGATGTAGATACTGCTTTTGAAGTAGCGTGGGATGAAGATCGAGTTTGTTTTAATACTCAAAGGTCTTATACGAGTGTTGAAGATAAATATTATGATCAAGGTTATAGTGTTATTGCTTATGTATCACCCGTAGTTAATACAGAAAATGTAGCGAAAGTCTTAAAACAAGGAGCCATTCATTCATGTGGTCTTGTATATATGGATGATAGTAGAAGAGCTTCTTCGATTGTTGGTCAAGATCAGATGAAAGCATATGTTCCTTTTATGACTGAAGACACTGAATATGGATCCTTATTACCAAATCATAGGTTTTCGTTAAAGTTTATTATAAACCACAAGCCTCCTTCTTGGGCCACGAAATACATGGTCGTGTATCAAGGTTCTAATATATCTACTTTTTGGTGTGCCAGATCAGATGTGTCGATAATTTATGGATCGGGGTTTCAAGGGTTGAGGATTTTTGAGTGGTATGATAAAATGAAGGAACAATGGGAAGATTTTTCGCAAGAGCCATATGAGTTTCAAGAAGGTGATCGTGCCAGATTATTAGGGATCGCTGATTTCTCTGCGGATAATTTTGTTCCAGCTGATGAATTTATTGATGTTCCGGTTTTAGGGTTAAAAAACAGAGAGGTAATGGAGGATGGGGAATTGGTAGAGAAAGAACCGTATGTAATGGTGACTTTACCTTCTGGTTATAGTTATAGCGGTGACGAGTCTGTTTGGGAAATATATCGTCCTAAGAAGACTGATGATATGCTTTTTTATGAGACCGGCCAGGTGTGGGATATATCTGAAACTGGTAATGGATTTGTTCATGAAGGAAATACTGATCAGGTATTAGATATTGATGGAAATGTCACCACATCTGCTGTAGTAAATGTTGATTTTGGAGATGCTTACAAATATATGATGCCGTTTTTTGAAACTGCTACTCGGGTACTCACGTTTATGGAAAATCCATATTCCGCAATTTTTGGAAGTAAATATAAAATAGAAGACTTGGGTTTTCCGAAGGTTTTTGATGAGTTTTTGAAAAACAAAAGATTGAATAACCGTTATCGTTATGGAGGATCATTGCAGCTGGGGACGAAAAATAATCAAATAGCTGATTTTGAGTATGGCGATTATGGTGATCTGGAAGGTAATTACGGGATTATAAATGGTTTGGAGAAAGTTGGGTTTGTGCTTAAATTATTGCAATCTCACAGGGTTTGGAGTATATATATCAAAAGAACATCATCATTTAACCCGGATGGATCCGAATCTCTGATATTGACCGATGCTATTTTGGGTACAAAGCGGCCTGATTCTCAAATATGGGGGTTGCAGGATCGTGGTGCTGTTGCCGTTCATGAGAGGCATATGTATTTCTGGGATAGATCCCGGGGGCTTATTCTTCGTGATAGTGCAAATGGTCTTTTCCCGATATCGGATTATAAGATGATCAATTATTTCAGAGACCTTTCATTTGATGCTGCTGCGGATATGCAATGCAGAATTGGCTTTAATGAGGCATATGATGAGGTGTATTTCTGTTTTTATGAAGAAGGAGGATCTGATAATAAGATCGTGGTATTTCTGGAAGATCAGCAGAGGCCCAGGTGGACGCATGAGATAGAAATCGAGTGTAGTGGTATTGCAAATATAGGTAATCGGTTATTTACTTTCCTGGGTAATATTATTGACAGTTGGTTTAATGATACCTCTTATTCTGGATTTTTAAGGGCAGAATATCCGGATCCTGAATTTGAGTTTGTTGTAAATGTTGATCCGGAGAAAGTGAAAAGGTGGAGGGCATTATCATATGATGCCTCTCATAAGTTTTATGCTCCTAATGTTGGAGATATATCAACGCCGGCCAATGATAATTACGGATCTGGGATGGAGACCAGGTTACTGGAGGCCAGTGTAAAAAGCAAGGAGGGAGTGTACTATGCTTCGATAAAAAACGATGCTAATACTCCGGGGGCAGCTGATGTGGCCGAGGCTATCGTTAATGGCAGACCATTAAGGGGAAAGACCATAAAGATTAAATTAACTCTGGATGCCAGTGATCATAATAATGAGTATATAAATTTTGAAAATGTGAAAATAGTATATTCAGATAGTGAAAAAAGTTAAAAAGGAGAAATTATGAGTGTTATAGGTACAGCAGCGTTGGTATCATCTATCCCTTCCATATTAAAGGCGGGTACTGGTATCTGGCAAATGATAAAAGGGGGAGGGGCAATTAATAATCGCCCTGAAATGCCCGTTCCTGATTCTGTTAATCAGATGATATCTCTACTTACCCGAAACGCAAATCAATCGAGGATGCCCGGGCAGGATGTCATTGAGGGAAATATTCGTGGATCTACCGCTACCGGCATTGAAGGAATGCAGGATGCATCAGCTGGAGGTGAGGGGCTGGGTGCTATTGCCCAGATGATCGCCAGCCAGCAGGATCAATTTTCTAACCTGGGGGCACAGGGGGCACAGATGAAAAGACAGGCTGAAAACACATTGGCGAGTGGTTTGGGGCAGAAAGGTCAGTATGAACAGGCTGCCTGGGAGTGGAATGAGAAAGGCAAGTATGATGAGGCCATGGCTCTGTTTGGCTCCGGGATGCAAAATGTAATGGGAGGTGTCAGTGAAGGTGCAAAAACGGGAACCCTTGGAGTGTTAGCTGGGAATAAAGATGTTCAGAATGCTGTAGGTGGTATGGATTCTGAACAGTTTGGATCTTTACTTAAAGCATTAGGACCATTATTGGGTGCGGGATCTTCTAAATAATAGTTATGGCGAATTTAATTGGATATGGTGCAGCACAAATTTTTCCGGAACAAGATACCGGGACTGCTATTCGTGAATACATGAAGGCCAAAGCTGCTGGAAAAGCCAAAAGGAGAGAAGAACAGGGCAGTTATGGTGATGAACCTTTTGAGGTTCCAGATATAAAACGATGGGAAGATGAGAAAAATTTTAATGAGATTACGCAAATGGAGGGAACCCTTCGTGATGTCTGGAACAAGTCATATCAATCGGGATATAATATAAGAAACCCACAAACGCCACAGGATGCTGTTTTATCAAAAAGATATTATGATTCATGGAAAAAGTATGAGGAGGCTGTTGATCTATATACGACTCAAGGAGAAAGGGTAAATGATGTTATTGGGCAAATAGATAAGATGGACCCGGAGGAGTATGATGTAGAGGCAACACGGGAAAATTTAGAAAGGTATATTGACGCACCTTCTGTTTTTGATCGGGCAGGAATGGTGGACAGCATTATAGTTCGTAAAGAAGAGGAGTTTGATGGATTGGAATATATAACTGAGATGTTTCCAAAGTTGACCTCAACAAGTAAATATATCACATCGGAAGATATCGATCCGGAGACGGGGAAAATACGAAAAGAAACCTGGGAGGGAATTCCGGAGACTGTCAGAAAAGATGCTATTAGAACAATGTATAACGCCGGTGATGCTCGATTCAAAACTTATGTTGATGATTTGAGGGAATCCAATAAAGATGCAACATTAGATAACCCCAATTGGGATAATGCTGAATTTGCAGCGAATTATTTCTCTGATATTAAGAAGGGTGGAAAAGAAAATTTAGTGTTTTATTCAACCGGTGGTGGAGACTTTAACCTGGGCATAGGATATGGTAATGGCAAGCCCCAAAAACTGGAAGATGGACAGTATGTTAGCAATGAAGAATCGGTATGGTTGTATAATAAAAATAGTGCCGGAAAGACTGAACATACATCTCCATTCCAGGTGAATTTGAATAATGATGAGTTGTTTGGAAAGTCAACTTCGCATGTGCAGATGCCAATAACAGATGAGGTTATTAATGCCGAAACCGGAAAAAGGGAGGCCGTAAGTTCGCAGTCTTTATTTCGACCTAATAAAATTGTATGGCTTCCGGTTGTGTCTGGAGAACAGAAAAAAGGTGGTGCTGGATTATGGGATAATGTTACTACCATGTTAAACCCAAACAAATATACCAGGGGAGCTATATTAGGCGATGAGGATTTGCAAAAACTTCAAAATGCAATGCAGGAAAATCCAGGGACTGCATCAGGCTATGTTTGGCGTCCATATGTTATAGGAACGA
Source organism: uncultured Planctomycetota bacterium (assembly GCA_964524955.1). GTDB lineage: Bacteria > Planctomycetota > CAZGEP01 > CAZGEP01 > CAZGEP01 > CAZGEP01. The sequence continues at coordinate 32,277 of CAZGEP010000003.1, forward strand.
TGGGATATAAAAGAAAAGAAGGAGAAGTTGGTGGTAAAGAGCGAATTCTTAATTTGAATCGAAGTGTATATGTTCCATATGAAGATATGTCTGATGAGTTAATAGGCAAGTTTGGGCCGAAATGGGACAAAGCCATTGGAGATGATGTTACAGAGATCACAAAACAGGCTAATTTTGGTTTAACATCAACACAGGAAAATCAAGAAATAGATTTTAATTCATTAGGATTATAATGAAAGAAGAAGAAAAAATTAATACGGATCCTCAAAGTCAAATAGAGGGAGAAGAGAAAGAGAAGACTCAATCGAAACCTAAAGATAATGGCGTTGATACTGGTGTCCAGCCTAAAGTCAATATGGCCAGGGACAGATATCTGAGGGCGAAAAATGCATTGTACTCTAATAAGGAGTTCAAACGCATGGATGATGAGGGTAAACTTGAACGCCTGGGTAAATTCTATGATGTTCATGGTGTTCCGTATGTAAAGAGTGCAGGGGTAAGTGATCCGGAGAAGATCAATGAATTCAAAGATAAGTTTCTCGAAAAAGAGTCAGCTGGATTTAAATCAAAAAAAAAAGAGGGTTTCGACTTATCGGAAGAAGACGTGGAGGAAGAAAAATGGCACAGGCCGGATTATCTGGAAGCGGATCTTGATGCCGTTCCTTCTAATTACAATCCTATTGATGTTATAAAGCCGGTAATTGATGATTTTGAAGTAGAGAATGATGAACTCTACAGAGAAACTATGGCCGAGAAGAAGGCCGAAGAACAAGCAGAAGCCGAACAGAAAGAGGAAAACGTTCATCAGGCGGTCACTGATATTACCCAGAGCGATCAGTTTAAGTATGTAAATGATAATCCGGAGGGGTTTTTGTTTAACCTCAATCTGGGAGAGGGCAAAAATATCATTAAGCATTTACGTAAAGAGGGGTATGAGAAAGATGTTGCCCGGGCAGCCCTGAATCAACTTCGTAATGCATCCAGTAATAAGTTAGTATCAAACAATCTACGCAACTTATCTGCGGAGTTCGGTACCTATCAGAATCTATTAGACCATGCGGAAGAGCAGGGTATGCCATTCACAGAAGGGTATCAGCCTGGGACGTTCCTGGATCCGGAGACAGGTGAGAGGCGTGAACCGCAAACTGATGAGGAGGCTGATTACGTGGGTAGGATGGAAGGTTTTATGAACAATGTTTCTGATGAGCAAAAGGTGGAAGATTTGTTCATGGATGCCTATGCTAAGTATGACTATTGGGATAAGAGGGTTTCAAGTATGGAGGCAAGGAAAGATGATCCATCCATAGGAACTGACTATTCACAGAAAGCCTATTTTGAAGCATATCGCCAAAGAAAAGATGCAGAGGCAGAGTTTCAGGCCGCCAGTTTGATGCATCTGAAAAATGTCGGACCGGCCAATATAGAAAAAGATAAAGATTTTAAACTGGGGGTATTTGCATCCAGTTTTACCGAATCCATGTTAGGGGAGAATCTGGCTGCTATGGATGATAATTCTCAAAGGGAGATGCTCAACAAGATGGTTGAGATCGGCCAGAAAGAGTTTAAGCTGACAGAGGAGGAGATGGATGCCCTGAGTGTTGATTTTTATGAGGGGGCAGCCAGTTTGGGAGGGATGCTTATGCCCGAGGTTCCATCGTTATTGTTAATGGGAGGTACTGCTAATATACTAAAATCTTTAGCCTATACTAAGCGGATGCAGCAGGGGTATAAGATTATAAGAAATACCGTTCGAACTGATAAAGTTAAAAATGTTGGTAAAAAAGTTAAAGCAGCAAAGCAGGTTATTTCATATAATGATCCTATTCCTACCGGATGGGAGGTTATAAAAAAAGTACCATCTACGGGTGGTATGAAGTTATTGGGATATGGGTCTGATATTCTCATTAATGAAGCGGTTTTTACTGGTGTTGGAGGATTTGCTCCAGGTACCATTTCCGGTATGCATGCAGCACACTGGGTTCTTCCGAATTTAAGAATTGGAGGTAAGTATGGTGCTATTCTGCAGCCATATATGGATATGGTTTATAAGAGTGGTTTCGGTGCTACAGTTGGTATGGAGGCTGGAGGGATGTCTGCATCTGCTGTTGATGATCTGATGGGGAACTCTGAATTTAAAGAGTATTGGCAGCAACAGTACGGTGATTTTTCTGAGGCAGGACAAAGGGTGTTAGCAGAGGTAGCGGTGAACTCCCTGGTGTTTGGTGGCATGCATTTATATACTACCAATTCCCGTAAAGTTTTAAACAATCCTATTGGTAATGGTAATAGCGTGGCATATCTGTCTCCTAAGTATCGTAAACGGGTATATGAGACTGCCCGGGAGGCTGATCGCCTGGGATATACTGATCTTGCCAAAGATTTGGATAACTGGCTTGATATAGCAAAGCAGCCGGTAACAGGTGAGGAAGTACGTAATCAGAAAATTACTGAGTTGACTAATTTGTCTAAGATCATGCCTGATCAGACGCTAAAGGGAACGTTACGAAATATTGATGTATCTCTACAGGCTCTGGATGCTCTTCGTAATCATCCAATGTATGAGAAGGGCAATATCTTTAAAAAGCAGGAGTTGTGGCCCATAACAATTCGATATCGCAATAATGAGGTTGTATCTATCAAAACAGCTAAAGAGGAGGCTCCACCGGTCAAAGGAGAGGGGTTTATTATTATTGATGCCAAGAAAGATATGCCGGGAGGCGTTATTGTTCGGGATCCTTTTCAGGCTAATTTAATGATGGAGGAATTGCTTCTGCAACGGAAGGTGTTTGAACATGAGGTAGGAGTAAGAAAGGCATCCGGTAAGTTTGGCCAGGAAAAAGTATCCACAACCAGTAAAGAGCCAACCTTATCAGAATTGCCGGAAGGATCTAATCTTCCCGTATATCCCGATCAGACAATTGCCGTGAAGGGGGATCCTAAAGGAGGAGAAAAGGTTGCCTTTAAAGATAATCGTTTTGGCATACCATCAGAGGTGTCGAAAAGAACTCCTAAGCAGCTTGCCGATGAGTATCAACGCCAGCGATCCAAGGTTGAGGAACAGACCAAGGGGATGGAAGATGAGATCACTGAGATGGAGGAGACCCGGAAGGAACAGTTTAAAGGCCGTATAGTAGACATTCAGCAGAGAAAAGAGAGAGATGAGGCTGATGAGGCTATCTCCATGAAACGTCAGGAGGTTGACAAGTTAAAAGGGAGCCTGAATAAAGAGTGGCAGGATGTGATTTCCGCAGTTCAGGGAGGAGTAAAGGATCGTTTGAAAAATGTCGTTCCGGAGGAGGATCTGGAAGAATCTTCGGCAGCTGTGTATGATGAGGTGTTTGCTGAGAGAAATGCTGATAGGTTTGGAGATATGCCTTATGAGGAGGCTGTTGAGGAAATTATTGGGGAGGTTGAGGAGACATATAACCGCCCGGTAGTAAAAGAGCCAACTGATAAGCTGGTGGACAGTTATATCGCTTATGAGATATCACAGCTGGAAAAACAAGCAGAGGAATATCCCGACCAGGCAGAAGGATTTCTGCAGGATATAAAAGATCTGAAAAATGATCCGGTAGAATATTTCAGGGATGTGTCTGAACTATACAAGGACGAACCGCTTAATCCTTATAAGATTGAGGTTGACGCCGTGCTGGGGCACCTGGAAAGTAAGCCTAAGCATGAAGGGAAACCCATTGAGAGTAAACCTAAAGAGAAGAAAGTGCCACCGCCAGAACACACGGAGGATGTTCGGTGGACCCTGGAGAATGAAACTGATCCTAAGAAGGTAAAGGTTCTTCATGATGAGTTGATTAGTCGAAATGAGGAGAGATTAGAACCATGGCAATGGGATCTGTTATCATATAAGATTGATCCGAATTCATTTAATAGATTTGCTGATCGCAATGAGGTAGGAATGAATCTTGCCAGAAATTGGTTTGCCAAGAAAGGAGAAACCGGGTATGCCACACATGAGAAACTTGATGTTATTGCACAGGAGATTGGTATTGAGGTACAGGATGCTGTTGATTTTATTATCGCCAATCCTGTCAAAAGAAAAGCAGCAGAGAATCCGGATATAGCAGATCTTGCCCGTAAATATAGGGAAATGACTGGCCAGCCTATTAGTAAGGCAGAAGTTGAGGAGAAAGGAGATACAACCCCAATTTCAAGCACAGTTGAGAATATCATGGAATTGGAAAATATTTCTTCATTGGCAGACCTGGAGGCCAAGAAAGGAATGTTTGAGGGATTTCCATTTGTTAAAGAGGAGTATGATGCTGTCAAGAAACATCTTGAAAGTCAGGAGGAGAAGCCCAAAGATGAACCATCAAAGCCAGGGGTTAGTAAATTTGATATGTTGCAAAGCATTACTCCAAAGCAAATGGAGGCTCCGGAGGGAGAGTTTCCATTTAATCATCCTGCTCGTTCTATTTTGGTTGGTGAGACAATGGATCATTTTAATATGGATCCTGACATACCATTGGGTGAGAACATGGTTGAAAATGAAAATGATCTTGCTCAACTAAGAACATTGGCTGATCGGATGGAGGAATTCGCGGTTTTGAATATGGAAGAGGCATCCGAAGGGACAGGCGAATACAAGGGTATAAATCCAGTGGAACGTAAGGATTACGCAGATAAGTGGGCCAGGATCGCTGAATGGACAAAGAGGTATCAACTGGAACTGGATGATTGGTTTGATGAAAAGTTTGATGAGAAAAAGAAACCGGAAGTTGAAAAGTCTACAATTAAGAAACCCGAATCCTCAGAGACCAGGGAGAGGGATGATCTGGATGATGATTTGGACGCCTTATCAAGTTTGATCGATGGTATTGATAAGCCATTCGGTGCCCCAGGTGCGTCCGCTACGGATCCGGCCCAGGAGATCGAGATCAACAAGGCAGCCAACAGAGTTATAGCCAAGCTGATAGAGAAGGGAGATTACCGGCTCCCATCTATCATGTCAAAATTAGCTGATCGCCTTGAACAGGTACGCCTGGAGGCGATGTTCCCATATATAAAAGGACAGTATGGTTCGTACTTTACAGAGAGGGCTACGGCTAAAGAGGCTGAACAGATGGATATCATGGAGGCCCGTAACTTTCAGAAAAGTGATATTGAAAAGCTATATCAGGAAAAGCATAAGCCCGAGAAGGTCGAATCGGGGGTAGATCCTCAGACATACGTGGGTAAGAGATATCATATTCCGAACGCCAAAGAAAAAAATCTGCAGCATATTGAGATTTTAAGAGTTGAGGAGTGGGATGATGTTGATCAGGCAGAGTTAAAGTATGGCGGTCCGCTATTCAGAGAAAAGCCTGAAGGACAAAAGATTCTTGTTGCTGTATATAATGACTTATCACGTCTGGGATATGGTAAAGAGGGAGTACCTGTTGATCAACTTGAAAAATTGATTAAGGCTGGCGAGGCAACAGAACTACCTCCATTTGAGAATTTGGATGATTGGAAACATGAGATGGGGGTTTTAGCTGATCTGGAACTTAGGATTGGTAATGTTGAGAGGGCGAAAAAAATACAAGATAAGATAGAGAAGGGGCCAACAATTCAGGATCAGGTTAATATTATTGATGGGCAGCCCGAGTGGAAAAGAACTGTGGAAAACGCCCAGGCATCGGCCAGAAATAGGTTAAAGGCTGCCAAGATACATTCAGGTGAGGTAATATTAAAACCTAACGACAGGCCATTAAAGGACGTATCTGAGGAGGGTATTGTCATGGCGTTGGATGAAGGGAGGAAACAGCCCATTGGTGCATTCTTAAAAAATGCCGATCCGGAACTATTCGATAAGTTTGTTGAATTGCAGAAAGAGTCTGCATGGGTACAACAGCAATCAGGAACAAATCCACAGATGGCAGAGGAAAACTATGCCCTGGCTGATTATGTATCTTATTTTAATATGCTTAATGCTCCTGGCAATGGAGATATTATGGCATACCAGCAGAAGGCCAAGGATCTTAACTATAAAGATTTTGATCAGAAAAGGTATGATTATGTTAAGAAGATTTATAAAGAGGGTATTCAGGCGTATGAACAACATATAAATCGCAAGAAAAACTTTCTTACCCGGCAGAAGATCAAAAATATGATGATTAATGGGGAGAGGGTTGATTTCAAAACTGTTAAAAATATAGCTGATAGTTACCGACTAAACTTGTCTGACTCCGAATTAAGGGAGACATTGGAGTTTGCTATTACTGAGAGGTTCCGGGATATCGGAATGAACCGACTCCGGGATGTTGATAAGAGGTTTAATGATGTTGTCAATTTCTACATAGCACAGCCCAGCCTGGGTAAACTTACCAGTGAGGCGAAGTCCAAGCAGCAGTACAGCACTCCGGCACCGCTGGCCTTTTCGATGAATGAATATCTTAATGGATCTTCGATAAGAAGCATTTTTGATACAGCAGCCGGGAATGGGATGCTGCTTGTATTCTCTGATGGTAGAGGTAAATCATTTACCCTGGACCGTGGATATAATAGTGGGATCTACGCCAATGAGATATCTGAATCCAGAGTAAGGAATTTAAAGGAATTGGGATTTGAGGTGTATAATAGCGATGCGTCTAAACCGGTAAGCGAAACTGGTTATAGTTGGGGAATAGGACATGCTGATGCATTGGCATTAAATCCTCCTTTTGGAACAATACCCCAGGAGAGTATTGATGGGTACAAAATCAAAAAGCTGGAACATAAGATCATCATGAATTCCATGCCTCTGATGAATGATACCGGCAAGGCAGCTATTATTGTTGGAGAACATATGACCGTGGATGAGGATGGATATATTACCGGTGATGAGAAATATTTCTATAACTGGTTATCCAAAAATTACAATGTTGATGGTGTTATTAATATTGATAGTGGCCTATATAGTAAGATGGGTACATCGTTTCCCGTTCGTGCGATCCTTATTAACGGAAGAAAGCCGGTTCCCGAGTCCCAGGCGTTAAGATTCAAAGAAGAAGATCTAAAACCAAAAGTTACCTGGCCGGAGGTTTATGAGACGATAAAATCTATAAAATCAGATCCAAATGAAAGCAATGTATTACGACCCAGCGTGGATGATATCGGAAGAACTGATACTTCTGTTCGCCCTGAACCACCGGCTGAGGAAACCTCCGAAAAGCCCACAGGAGATAGTACCGTACCTGTACCCGAAGGTGGACAACCTGGTGAGGGAATGGAGGAACAAAGACCAGATGCCACTGGTGGAGGTGTACCAGGAAACGTTCCCCCATCTGTATCACCGAAAAGAGGACGAACTGGCACCGAAACTGGTTCAATCACCGGAACTACAGGGGGCGTTGAGGGAAGCGTACCATCGCCGGGAACCCAACCTACCGAAACCAATGTCGGAGAAACAGGTGTACCGCCTATTGAACGCAGCGACAATGCAGGGGTATCTACACGCTCTGAGAGAACTAAACGACTATCGGAACGCATCGCAGGAGGTGTAGAGAAATATCGCCCCATATCATCCGGCCCATCGGGAGAGACCGTCTTACCATCCTCTCAGGCTAATGAGATGGAGGATGCATTATTACAACTGAAAGATGAGATTGGCAATTTTGATGAATATGTCCGGGATAAGCTGGGCTATGACACAATATCAGATCTTCATAAAGGATGTTTTGCCGAACAGGTAGATGGTATTGCATTGGCGATCTATAATATTGAGAATGGAGAAGGAATGATCATAGGTGATCAGACCGGCGTTGGTAAAGGAGGGGTTGCAGCTGGTGTATTGACGTATGCTCATAAGCAGGGATTGAAGCCTATCTTCATAACCAAGGACGCCACACTATATACGGATATCTACAGGGATTTCAATCGGATGGGTAAAGGAGATCTTAAACCGTTTATAATGAACGCTAAGTTTCCTAATGGGCAAAAGACCACTATAACGGATCCTGATGGGAAAGTATTATATGAGGCTGATCCTGCAGTATTAAGTAAGGCGTTACAAGAAGGTAATATTCCGGAGGAGTATGATCTGATGGTGATGTCTTATTCGCAGATAAATACAGACAGAACAATAGGTGCTGCAGCAAGGAGGCAGTTATTTACCAATCTGGCCAGGGGGAATATTGTTGTGTTGGATGAGAGTCATCTGGCATCCGGACAAAGTAATACTGGTATATTCCTTCGGGAAACGCTTCAAGACGCAAAAGGGGCTGTATTTCTCTCAGCTACATATGCAAAGAGACCTGATAACCTGGCTTTATATTCTGCCAAGACGGTTATGAGAGAGGCCGGTCTTACCGATGAGGAGCTGTCTGAGGTAATCAAAGCCGGCGGTCCTGCTTTAATGGAGATTATATCAGGTCAGCTGGTGGAGTCCATGCAGTTTATTCGTAGGGAACGTAGCATGGAGGGGATCCCCAACAATTGGATAGTGTATGGAGAGGATCCGGCTACCGGGAAACGCCTTTCCCATGGCGAGGAGATGGTTCGTAAATACGATCAGATTACTGAGGTTGTTCGGGATATCATTGATTTTCAGGATATGTTCGTGAATCCGGTAATCAAGGAGATGAAAAAACAAGCGAAACAGCAGAATAAAGAGGTTAAAGAAAGAGGAGGTACCTCCCGGATGGGGGTTAATAATACTCCATATTTCAGTAAGGTGTATAATGTTATTCAACAGCTGCTGTTTGCCATCAAGGCTCCATATGTTGTGGAGGATTCTATGAGAGATCTTGCCAAAGGCAGAAAACCGTTTATTGCCTTTACAAATACCATGGAGGCTATGTTAAAGGATATGCTTGACCAGGGTCTTGTGGAAATGAATACAGAGATATCAACTGATTTTGCTTATGTATTGGAGAAAGGGTTGAAAGGAACGCTTACCTATACAGAAACCAGCGAGGAGGGGATCCCTTCTAAAGAGGAGTTTGATCCCAGCGATTTGGGAGAGAATGGACAAAGGACATATTATAACCTGGTTGACCGTATTAAAGAGATGACTTCGGGGATCCCGATCAGTCCCATTGATGTTATGAGGACTAAGTTCGAGGAACAAGGAGTGACCTTTTTGGAGGTTACCGGTCGAGGGGTGATGATTGAATATACTACTCCGGACTTTTCAAAAGGAAAGATTGTAACCAGGAAAAAAGACAACAAGACGGATATTGTTCGCAAGTATAACAATACTCCGAATACTGTTATTGCTGGTAATACTGCCATATCAACCGGGCTGTCAGCACATTCATCAATTGATTTTAAGGATCAGTCTGTCAGGGTAGGAAAGATGATGCAGCCGAATCCGGAGATCAATACATACATGCAGACCCTGGGACGGATTAACAGGGCAGGACAAGTTAATCTGCCTATCTTCGATCATATCAGTTCGGTGATCCCGGCCGAGAAACGCCTGATGATGATGACTAAGCAGAAGTTGGGATTATTGGATGCCTCAACTACCAGTAATCAGAAGCAGAGTGATGATCGTTTATCTATCGTTGATTTCTTTAATAAGTATGGCGATCAGGTCATTGAGGAGTATCTGATGGATAATCCGGAGGTTAACAGGATGATCGGGGATCCATTGGGATTGCTGGATGATTCTAAAGAGCCGCCTGCAGAACCACATCGCAAGGTTACTAATGAAATAAGCATCGTTCCGACAAAGGTTCAGGAGTCTTTTTATGAAGATATTATAAACAGGTATAAGACATTAATGGACTTTCTGAATTCCCAGGATATGAATGACCTGGAGGTTAAGACCATGGATATTAAGGCCGAATCAATTTCCAAGGATCTGATTGTCCAGGGCCGTGGTGGGCGTAGTCGTCTGGGTGATGATAGTCATATAGAGATCATGGAGATCAATTCTCTAAGAAAGCCAATGAACATCGAAGAGATCAATAATAATGTGCAGAAAGAACTTGCCGGTCGTACAGGGAGGGATTATGTGTCAGATCTGTATGATAAGTTTCGTAAAGGGGCACAGGAGAAAGTGGATCAGAGGCTGAAAGACATGAATGATCATTATGACGTCAAAATAAAGGATGAACATGATCTGTATGAGAAAAAAGTCAGAGAGGGAAAGGATGAGCTGGACGCCAGGAGAAAAAGAGATGAGAATATAGAGAGGATCGAGGACACACGGAAGGCCAGGCATGATGGGTTAGTTGACATTCATACCTATAACGTAGGATTTGTAAAAAATACGTTGCAGTATTTTATACCGGGAGAAGTATATGAGGTGCCTTTTAATAGTAACAAGGGATCTATTACCAGGATGAACAAGGGAGTGGTTATTGGATATGAGTTTAATGATAAAGTTGAGAACCCGTATGTGCTGAGTAACTTAAAGATCAAGTTTGCTACACAGGATTCACGCAGGGCGTTTTCAGTTCCTTTAAGTAAGAACCAATATATCAATACTATTAAGTCAAGCAGTATGTCGCTGACTGAAGGGGAGAAAGAGTCTACCAAGCAGGAATGGAATACAATGTCCAGTGGCAAGGCCCGGGTAAAAAGGTTTATTGTTACCGGGAATATCCTACAGGCGTTTGCCAGTCATAAGGGGCAGCTGATTGAGTTCACCATGAAAAATGGGTCTGTTAAGAAGGGAATTCTGATGCCAGAGAATTTTGATTATAAACCTTCTGAGGGGGTGACTATTGGTATTAAGGATGCTGCCAATGTTATTAAGGCCCTGGCAGAGGGTGATTTTGTGGAGACTACCGATGGGAGAGTGAGTATTCACAGGGGAGTATCCTGGTCAATGAATAGATACACCAGTCCGGGAGAGATTTATTATACTGTTAAGGTGCCATCCAGTAGGGATAAAGGAAGAAAATACTGGGATCCGGCAATCAGTGATCTGCCGGAGTTGATGAACAGAGGAGAATTTTCTGATACCCAGGGGAAGATGGTTGGGATATTTACCGAACAGACAATGCAGGATGTTCTGGATGAACTGGATAAGCACCGTCTTACCATTATAACCAAAAATCATAACGTATCACGGAGTCAGCCTAATTCAGCAGAGGTGCATTTCGGACAGACCTCCGTTGTTAAAGAACGCCATGAGGACATCGAGGAGGTGATGGAGGATGCTGATCAGAAAGAGAGGGAGAAGAATCAGAAGATCGTTATGAATGATACTGGTATGACGGATCGTATTGCCCCGGCTCCGATATCAGGGAAACAGCCTAAAAAGCTATGGGAGATCCAGGCAGAGATACCTAAGAAATTCAATCGACCGGTACGTTATGGACAGCCACGGAGTAGGAAGGCTGCCGGGACATATTCTCCCGGGGAAGGTCTTATAACTTTGAAATATAATGGCGATCTGGACGTGACGGCACATGAATTGGGTCATTTGACTGATGATTTATTCGGTCTGGTTAGCCCGGAGTTCAGGTATAGATTTCCGGATTTTCAAGATGAATTGGATAAATTGTCACAATGGGGTAGCAAACCAGATAAGAATGCTCCCAAAGAACAGCAGGAGATGTATAAGAGGGCTGAGGGAGTGGCAGAGTACCTTCGTGCATGGATGATCAATCCTACAGAGACCGAAGCTCAGTACCCGAGATTTACCGAATGGTTTAAGGATAGAGTTGATGATGAGATGCTGGATATCATACGTGAGTTTGGTGATGATATACGTGCCTGGGTAGGATCAACCAATATGGAAAAGGTAGGGGCCAATGTGGGTAGTAAACTTGAAGATAAACATTTTCAGCCTATATGGGCCAGGATATTTGCTCAATCAGAAGGTAATCCGTTAGGGATGAGATGGAGATGGAGCGATAAGTTTATATGGGGATGGAGTAATGACCAGTGGCCATGGATGAAGGCTGCCATTGAGGCAATGAAGGTTAAAGGTTTAGCCAAAGGGCCGGTATCAGCATGGAATCCAGAGAACATGCGTCCAAGTGAGAATCCATTATATGTTGGATCTTTACTGCCTGGACATACTGAGAAGGTAGTTAGGATGATGACAGATGGTATTAGCATGCCTAATGGGAATGTTCTCTATGATACACAATCGCCAGATAAAACCAGGTCCAGGTTAACAGTAAGGTTTATAATGGAACCACTGGATAAGACTGATCAGAAAACTTTTATTAAGGCATATAATGATGCCGTGAGGTTTATGGTGGCAGAGAGGGCTATTGAGTACCCCTGGAAGATGGAGGATAAGCAGATGCGGTTGGACCTTGAACAGTTTGAAGATAAACTGCCTCCCATGGAGGTACTGGATCGCCATCCACATGTGCGTAAACGTTATCAGGGGAAGATTGAGAAAATTCTTAATTGGGCATTGGAGAATGATATTTCGGAAAGTGAACTATTCTTACCTATCAAGAGATATACCCGATTTGAAAATGATATATCCACGGGTATTGGTGCAGGTATTTTTACGGACCTTGAAGTTGCAAAAGGGGCTTATGAGGAAGTTAAAGCGGACCCGGCCAAATTTGAAATGTATAATGAGTTTGCTCGTAGGTATCGGGCATACGGAGATGGGGTTATGCTGTACGCCATGCAAAGTGGTTTAATTAAAGCAGAGGCATATGAGTTTATCAAGGAGACCAACTTGTCATATGTAATGCTGCAGAGAATGATGAATACAGATCCAACAGAGATTGTCATGGATATTAAGGGTTCTCATAAGGCTCCAGATAATTTAGGTGGCGGTGATGCTATTGGTCTTATAAATGATCCATCATGGACTCATGCTTTTACAGGCAGCTCTAAGGGGATCAAAGATCCGGTGGATCAGATTATGAACGCCTTATATAATACGGTGCAGAATGGTGATAAAAATCACTTCATGGCGATATTTACTGATTTGTTTAAGTCCACCAGGAGTATGTATGATCCACAGCATAACGCCTTATCAGACCTGGGCCGCCGGGTACCATATAAGACGAAAAACTCAGTAAGTCTTAAAAGGCTGGGATATGAGGAACATTGGGAGTTTGATCCGGTGGTAAAAAAAGCTCTTACCGAGACGGTTAAGAGTATTCCTATTCCTGTGTTAAAGCAATTTGCTGATGTATTTCGTTATGGAATTGTCAACAACGTGGTGTTCGCAATCAGGAATGTTCAGCGAGATACTCCATGGAACTGGATCCTTAATCCTCATCCATATAAGTTGAGGCATTGGGGAGATCCTAAGCAGCAGAAATTTGCATCGGAGTCAGTGGATCGCATGGGAGGTGGTCAGTTTGGTTGGTATATGACTACCCAGACTCAGTATTATGGGTTGATGCATAAGGTGATGATTGATTTGTTGGAGAATAAGAATAACTTAATCCTTGATCCCAGATATATAAAAACATCATTGTGGGATAAGGGATATATGGAAATGCTTAAATTTTTTGAACGCTGGCCCAGGTTAGCTACTTTCAGTTCTTCATTCGATTGGATGAAAAAGAAAGGGAAAACTAAAAAGGGAGATAAGTATACCGATAAGGATGCGATGATCTATGGTGCAGTAAAAGCTCGAAAGACAATGGATTATCATGTGGCCGGGCATTATATTAGGCAGATCATGACTAATACGCCATTTCTAAACCCGAAGATCCGTGGTCTGGTCAGGAGTGTATGGGCTGTTAGATCAGGTTCATATGGTATCTTTTTAAGGCTGGGTATTTTATCGCTCATTGGAACTGCTTTACAGACGGCGTTAATATTGGCTACAAAGAATAAATCAGACATGTTGAAGGAGTATAAGCAGTTTAAGCCGTGGCGTAGAGATTTGTTTTATAACTTCCCAACCCCGGGAGGTGGATGGATCACGATTCCCAGGGCTTTTGATTTGGGGATATTAACAAGTGCCATGCAAAGGGGGGCTGATAAACTCATGCTGGGGGATGATCGTGCTTTTGAGAATTATATTGGTAGAACGTTATTCAACCTGGTTATGCCATTTCAGTTCACCGATATGACATCGGCTGTATCAGGACCTGTGATTGTGGCTACCGGAAAAGATTACTTCCGGGATAGATATGTAATACCGCCTGATGAACAGAAGACTGATATAAGAACTCGTGATACAGACCGTGCCAGTCAGTTTGGGAAAGATGTACAGGACGTTACTGGAAGGTTAAATGAGAAGTTGGGGGGCCAGCAGAAACCCTGGTTTGATGCCAGGATGATTGATGCGTTCATACAGGCTCAGTTTGGATATTATGGAAAGCAGGGATTGGATGCGTATCAGGATATTCATGGAAAAGATGATGATAGCTACTTTGGGTTTGATTGGTCAGATACCGGTCAGTTTAAATACTCTAATGTCTACCAGGCCAAAGATGTTCAGTATGTGATTGAAGAGGCTCAAAAGTGGCCACACCTATACCGGGATCCCGGGTATCGTGCTTTCAAAGATCAGGTATCTAATTATTTCGAGACAGATAAAGGTTCAAGGCAAAGAACCAATGCCGGTGTTGAATTGATGGATTACGCCACCAATTTAAGATCGCAATGGGAAGAAAGAGATATGTTTGAGGAGTGGCAGGAGATTCAGAATAAAGAATCTGATGGAAAGATCACTTTTGGGAATCAGGGGGAAATAGGGCCAACGAAGAAGTTTGATTGATGTTTATAATTTATCATTGCCCTGTAATGAGTTATTGAGTATATTACTTAAAATTAGAAGCTATGACAAGAGCAAAAATGAATGTAAGTGCAAACGGTATGGGGATTCCTGCATTGATGCCTAAAAATGGTGGAGGAGGAACAGAGGCCGTTGCTGCTGGAAACGCATCTTCTGTATTTACCAGCAATGTTGTTCGGATATTATTTTCGTCCGGATCCCCCAGGATCAGATTTGGACCCAATCCTACTACCGCTGATGCCACTGATATATTGGTGTCTGATGGTATGGTTGAGTATTTTAGCGTTAATGTAGGGGATAAGCTATATGTTACCGGTGGGAATATTGAAGTGACAAATTTTGAAGTATAAGTTATGCTTGTAGGAAACGCAGGTACATTAGGAGTGTTAAGTTGGTCCGCTATGAATGGGATCAAGAGATACCTCGAAGAAGTTATGTCAGCCTTCTGGTATAAAGTAGACGGTACAGATATGATTGACATGCTTGAAGGCGATCCCTTAACGTTATCAGCTGATCCAGGGACTACATATATCCCGGCCACCTATGCAGGAACGATTACTGCACCTGATGTTGCCGGTCTGAAAACTGCTGATGTAAATAATGTATTGTTTGATGCAGGTGGAACTCCCCGGGCATTATCTGTAAGTGATTTTATTGATGCTGATTTAGAAAGAATACCTGTTCAATATGATGATGACGCTCCACATCATATTCGTGCAATAGGTCTTATTGATGATACTGTGTATGCCGGTCTGACTACAATTGATAAAAAGAAAATAAGTAACTACATGAACCTATGGGTATTGTATTGGGATAATTATCTTGATGCAGGTAGTTTTGAAAAAGAAAATAGAACGTGGGATGATTGATCCCCTAAATAAAACACAATGAAAAAATTACTTGTAACATTTATGGTATTGATTGCAGGAATTAACCTGTTTAGTCAAGCAGAGGTATGGGAAGATAATACCGCCCCCGGGACAATCAGGGCTGCTGTAAACGCAAAGTTTGTGGCATTGCAGGATAGCCTTATTGATGCACATGATTCGATAAATGTGTTTTCGGATTCAATCATTGCCTTTTCCGGTACTCTTGTCGTTCATAGGGGGTTGATTGATCTGAATTATGCTTGGATATATGATATAATGAATGATTCGCTTCCCAGGCTTACTGATTCAGTTAGTATTTTCTCAGATAGTATTTATTCGTATGATACGAGGATAACATCGGCTGCAGCAAGTGGAGGAGGTTCGATGGTCTATCCTGGTGCAGGAATACCATTATCAACTGGTTCCGGATGGGGTACGTCAATAACCGATAATAGTGAAAATTGGAATACTTCATTTGGATGGGGGGATCATGCCGTGCCAGGTTATTTAACATCTGTAGGTATAAGCGATTTAACAGCAACAGGAACTGCATCTTCATCTACTTATTTAAGAGGGGATAATACTTGGGCTACTGTTGCTGGTAGTTCATACACATTCAGTGATGGGTTGAATGAAGATGCTGGTACTATAACCTGGGATAGCACGGAGGTGTATCGTGTGCAGGACAGCATAAAGACGGCCTTGGCCGACACCGGACAAATAGGAGACTATGCCTTTGTGTTTGCAGATACTACGGGATCAGGAAAAGAACTGGCCACCTCATACGATACAGACACTCTCGCCACTAATGCCTATGCAGCGATGGGAGGGGGATCAACTGACACGACCAATCTCAGTCGCAGGATTGACAGCCTTGCCACCGAGCTTACCAATTTGGAAGGAAAATTTGATCAAATTCTTACTTCGCTTGAAACGTTGGACAGCGATGTGGTTGCTCCACAGCTAACCAGTATAGAGATTGGAACGTATGATGATAGCATCTTTGTAATGCTGTTTGATACCACGGACATACATCAGGACAGTGTGCCGTTAGTGGCTGATTTTGACGTTACCGAGGACGGCAATTCCTACGGCATAACCACCAGTGGGGTAAGCATTTCATTGGATACGGTATTCCTTGCAATGGATAGTGCGGGACTGGCCGGGGCAACCTACCTGGTGGACTACACGAAGGGCATTCCGGCATTGCAGGACAGTACCGGGAATGAAACGGCCAGTTGGACCGATGAGAGTGTGACGAATAATATTACAGAAGCGTCACCGGAGCAGAACCTTGTCTTGTATAGCGAACAGATAGATGATGCGGAATGGGCGAAAACGAACCTGACTATTTCTACCAATGTTACTGATGATTTGGATGGAGAAACTACCATAGACAGGTGTACCCCTGAGTCCTCTGAGGAGGCTTATTTGGAACAGGATATATCTGATTTGTCAGCATCTACTGATTATGTTTTTGCCTTCGATGCAGCGCATGACGGTAGTTGGGGGTCTAACGATTTAATTGCTGTGGTAGAAAATCGTGGTGATTTTTCTACAATAGTAGACAGCACGTATCATACGAGTATAAGTTCCTCAATAACACGCATAGAAATAGAATTTACGACTCCTTCTGGATTGTCAAGTGATGTTCGTTTCAAGATAATTACTTGTTCTTGGCTTGATGATTATGTCGAAGTAGGCAGGGTGCATGTATATGAAGGAGAGATTGGTGATAAGTCTTATGTAACTACGACAGATACCGCTGAAGAATGAAAAAACTAATATATATATTGATATTCGTTTCTGCTTCTGCCATTGGGCAGACTACGTACTATATATCACAAGAGGATGGGGATGCGGATTATACTTCTTATGATGCGTTGATATCAAGTGTAGGGACTTTAACCCCTGGGGATAGTATATTGTTCAGGGCCGGAGAGACGTGGCGTGATGACTATTCTATTACAGAAAGTGGTTCAGAGGGCAATTACATATATTTTGGTCGATATGGGACCGGAGATAACCCCAAGTTTCTTGGCTCACGTAGGGAACCTTCATGGTCTGCTTCGGGAACAGATAATGTATGGCAATCTTCATCCAGTGATTACAGTAGTGATTGGTTTGACAATTATTATTCAGCTCGCATATTCTTCATGCAGGATGATAGTGTTACGTGGGGAGAGTTTGAAACATATACATCCGGATATACGAATCTAACTGAGGAATATGACTTTACTTACAACGGTGGGCGGGTGTATGTGTACTCAACTACCGATCCAGACAATGTTTATGATTCTATCGAGGTTACTGTTCGTAGCAGAATATGGTCTTTTGAAGACTCGAATCCTGAAAGCTATATCGAGTTTAATGGAATAGACATGAAGTTCCCCAGATTATCGTGCTTTTATTCGGGCTATCCCGAGGTGGCGGGGGCAACAGACCTTATATTTCGGAATTGTACCATTGGTTATGTTGGATATAAAGGGAGTGGATATGGATATGGATTAGAGGTGTTTCATTCTAATTTCTTAGTGGAGGATTGTTTTTTCTCAGATTGTGGCCGTAGGGCCATATCATATAATCTCTATGATGGTACAAGAACGGAGAGTGATTATGCGTATCTTTCTAATATAATTGTAAGAGACAATACGTTTAAGCGGGGGTATCACACATCTTCTTTAGACCTCTCGTCACAACAAACCGAATATGATACGATTGTTGATGTATATTTCTACAATAATGTTGTTGATGATAGTGAAATAGCTGACATAGGTAGCTGGGCTCCTTCTAATCAGGTGTTTCTCCAGAATGGAAGTAATGTTTGTTGGATTAATAATGTTTACGTTGTCGGTAATGTGTTTATACATTCGACAGGGGCTAATATTCTTTTTGAAGGCACCGACACGTCTTATGCTTACAATAATACTATTATAGGACACCACCCTGATTTGACTGAATCGCCGCAAGTTAATGTGGTCTGGCAGTATGGAGATGGGGTTGGATCATATGTCAACAATGTATTATATGATAACCTACCGGACAACGCTCTTAACAATCAGGGAGTACAACAATATTACGCAGAAGATGGGGAGGGCGAGCCTGTACATAATTATACATTCGAAGAAAAAGATTACAACCTTTATTACCAAGAAAACCCCGGCGTGGCTGGTGGTGACAGGAATTTTTCAGCGCATAGAGCAAATAATACAGGGGGCAATGGGTATTGGGACATTACGGAGTGGGAAACCTATCTATCTGAAAACTCCACCGCAGGGTTTGAAGCCAACTCACCTGACCCTACATGGATGAACTTCGCAGATACCGCAAACCATGACTATAGCCTGACCGATTCTTCTGATGCTGTAGGAACGGGCACCGCTATTAATTGGATCATCACAGGAGCCTTTCATGATGTACCCGCAGATACGATTAACAAGTATGATATTACCGGATATGAGTATGACCGCAGCTCTGTTGATCTTGGTGCTTATGCGTATCAAGGGGTAGACTCAACGGCAACCGATATAACTTCGTTTGGGTTACCGGAACAGACCGGCTCTGGAACAATCAACACGACCAACCACACGGTAAGCATAGAGGTAAGTTACGGAACAGACCTATCTGCCCTAACCCCGACTATAACGATCAATGGAGAATCAATTAGTCCGGCATCGGGAGTGGAGCAGGACTTCACCTCTACTGTAACTTACACCGTAACCGCTTATAATAGCACCACACAGGATTGGGAGGTGACTGTTACCGAGGCATCAGAACCCGAAGAACCCACCTCTACCGGTACATGGATTAAGTCCGGGGGAGTGTGGCTGAAAAGTAATGGAACGTACATAAAACTATAAAAAAAATTATTCAAAGCCATGTAGAATTATAATCTTACTAATTATGTCAGACGAAAACGAAAAAATCCATGAAGTGAGATACGAAGCATTGGCACAGTTAATGGCACAGAACCAGGAGGATCAAAAAGACCATTGGAAGCGTTTTGAGAAAAATTTCGATGAGTTTAAGAAAATATTATACAAAGATCTTAACGAGTTAAAGGATTACAACAC
Source organism: uncultured Planctomycetota bacterium (assembly GCA_964524955.1). Taxonomy (GTDB): domain Bacteria; phylum Planctomycetota; class CAZGEP01; order CAZGEP01; family CAZGEP01; genus CAZGEP01. The sequence goes on from CAZGEP010000003.1 coordinate 51,821, forward strand.
AAAACAGAACGGACACATTCAAGAAGCTATCCATAGGCTTAATGTATTGGAAAAAGCAGACGCTACTCATTTAATAGATTGCCCATTAAACGAAAAGGTGCGTACCTTGGAGGACGCTCAAGAATCAAATAAAGCAATTAAGAGATGGGTTAAAACCGTATTATGGAGTATAAGTATTATACTTGGTATTATATGGATATTATTTCAGGTAGCAATAAGAATATATGATATACCAGTGAAATGAATTACACCATATCACATATAGAGATGTTTGCTCACGCCATGAGTTATTATGGAATAAGAGAAATTCCCGGAGAGGAGCATAACAAAGAGATATTAAAGTTTTTTGAAGAGATTGGTCATGCATGGGTCAAGACAGATGAGACGTCCTGGTGTAGTGCGTTTATCAATTACCTGGCAAAGGTAAATGGATATGAGTATTCCGGGAAGCTGGATGCCCGTAGCTGGCTAAATGTAGGGCATAAAGTAATGTTGCCTAATCCTGGTGATATTGTAATATTTTGGCGTGAACATATTACCTCATGGAAAGGGCATGTTGGCCTGTTTGTCCGGGATGATGGAACGGAAATATATACCCTGGGGGGTAATCAGAATAATTCAGTATGTATTAAACCATACCCGAAATATAGGGTACTTGAATATAAAATGCTAAATAAGATATAAGTCCTATTGTTAAACATAAATCTTAAAATTATGGAATTTCTATTATTGTTTCTTTGTGGCCTTGGCGGTATCTTGTTTCACGTCATAGCGAAATTCAGGGACGCTCTATCAAAAGAACCCAAAAAAAATCAGACACCAATGAAACGGTTAAGGGTAGTCTGGACAAAGTTTGATGTATTGGGTAATCTATCTTATGCATTATTTGCTGTGTTGTTGATTTTAGTTGTGATTGGACTAAGAGATACCCTGAATGCTGTTGGCATACCGGTCACCTACATTACGTTAATCTTTTACGGCTATGCAGCTGACAGTGCGTTTAAGAATCTTAAACCGGAAAACGTTAACTAATACGACATGAAATGGTTATCTGACTTTTTAGACTGGTTCAATAAGCAGCTGGGGCGAATCAAAACCATAGCTGTTATTGTCCTGGTAATTTTATTTGCTGTTGCAGCGATCAATAACGGCTGCCAGAGAGAGTACGCCAATGATCTTGTTGAGAGGGTAACCGGGCTGAATGTGCAGAACGATATTCTCAAAAAAGAGAACAAGGAGATAATACAGGATTTAGATAGTCTTAAAACAGCCTACAGAGAGCTTGTATTGAAGTATGAGAGGACAGATAGTATAAGAGACGTCTATGGGGAGATCATAGCTGATTTAAAGTATCAGCGTGATACATTGAAGGATTACATACGAAAAACACCCACGAATGAACTGTATGAATGGCTTGATAAAATCCGGTTTCCCTACCAGGGAGAAAAGATTTATAAGTTTAACCAGCCACAGGTTAGTGATATTTATTATGTAACCCAAGATTATGATATTGTAAAAGAGGAGAACGAGGTGCTATCTGATGATATTAGTCAATGTGATTACCAGCTTGCGTTAAAGGATAGTCTGCTTAATAACAGGATGCAGTCAATGGCGTTAATGAAATCAACTGTTCGAAATAATAATGAGATCATACTCAACCTGGAAGAGAAGGTTGAGGTTACAGAAGATCAGGTGAAAAGATATAAACGTAAGTTATTCTGGTGGAAATTAGGAACAGGGGTTGCTGTTGTGGGTGGAATTATTCTTGCATTGTAATTTTTTGTATATTTGTTATAAATCCAGTATTAATTTAAAAATTAGAAATCATGAAATTAGATGTTCCGAAAAGACGTTTCGACAAGCCTGAAACAAGTAAGGTTCAATTTCAGACTCCTACTGGTGGTCGCAAAAGTATTGGTCAAACCGAAGATTATCAGTTCTGTGAACTGCCCTTCCAGGTTCCGACATATACCGTTGCTACTGCCCCGGATGCTGATACTGCTGTAGGGGCGATTATCTATGTCTCCGATGGAGATGCAGGTTCCGCTACCCTGGCGTTCTCTGATGGCACCAATTGGAAAGCGGTAGCCACAAATGCCAATATTGCCACCAGCTAATAATTACTTCGTAGGTAGTTTTTAGTTTATCATGGTTATTGGTGCAGAGGGAGATCTATATGGTCTCCCTTTTTTTATCACAAATATTTGTAAACAAAAATATTTTGTTATAGCTTTGAAGTATCTAAACAAATATATTAAAAATGAAAAACGAAGTAGGATTAGTTCATCCCTTTGATATGAAGCTGGTAAAGACGGACCCTGCTTTGGTTGAGAAGATCGCCAAGCAAAGAAAATTGGATCCCGAGTATGTCAAAAATGTCATGCGGCATAATCGGTTTACCTTCAATCAATTTGCTGATCTGACAGGTCGTAGTATTCATACTATCACCAATTACACCAGACAGATAGAGATGATCGGGGACAAGCCTTCCACAAGGTTGCAGTATTGCAGACCCTATCCAGATATGAATGGACTGGGGCCAAAGTTTATCGTCCGCAATGAAAATTCAGAAAAGTTTTTGCTACAGACCATAAAGGAGTAATATGGAATTTAGTGATTTAGGCATAAAAACTGACCTGACCAAGGAGCAGTCATATACCACATGTCCCGAATGTAGCCACGATCGAAAGAAGAAGAATGAGCCTTGTTTAACCGTGCATAATGAAACGGGGAACCGGTGGTTTAAATGTCACCATTGTGGCTATTCAGGTAACCTGGAGATCATGGGTAGGTATGATAAAGTGCGTAAGAACGCCATGATGCCAAAAAATATTGGCCCGGGCAGGGCATTTGGGGTTGATTTTTCAAAGTATATTTCTAAAAGAGGTCTATCATCACGTACATTATCCAAAGAGGGGATCTATGAAACATCCGATGGTAAGCTGATTGGTTTTCCGTATTACCAGGGGCAGACTCTTGTCAATGTGAAGTTCTATGTTCCTAAACCTAAACCGCCAAGGTACCTGAAATGGTTTCAGATGAAACAGGAACATGGCACCAAGGTGTGTTTTTTAGGTATGCAGAATATCTCTATTGATAAGACACCGCCACACCTGAGAGATCATAAAAACACTGTTATTATTACTGAGGGAGAATGGGATTTTCTGACATGGAAAGAGGTTGGAAAGGATAACGTCTTATCAGTACCTATGGGGGCACCGGCTGAGAATGCCAAAGATTTTCGTAAGGAGTTTCAATATATACATGATGATGGCTATTTCAAAGGAATGGCTAAACATATTGATCTGTTCTATTTGTCCGTTGATGATGATAGTCCGGGGCATCTTTTAAAAGAACACCTGGCCAAGATCCTGGGACCGCATAAATGTATGGTGGTGAATTACCCTGATGGGTATAAGGATATCAATGAGGTTCTTATTGGTGATGAGAAGAAACAACTACCGGCATTGGGTAAGGAGGGCGTTCTACAATGTTACCGTAATGCCAAGGCATATCCTATTAAGGGAATAATATCTATCTCTCAGCTATCGGATGATCTTGAGTTATTTCAAAAAACAGGACTGACGGCCGGGTTAAAGATTGGCGTTCCTGAAATAGATTGGCTTTTTACTGTTAAGCGTAAGCATTTATCCTTCTGGACAGGGATCCCCGGTATGGGGAAGACAGTTGCCCTTCGTTGGTATCTGATCAAGCTACTACTGAATAATCCTGATGAGGACCTGAAGTTTGCTTTATTTACTCCTGAGAACCGGCCCCCGGCCAGGGAGATTGTTAAGATGGCTGAATTGCTGGTTGGTAAAAGGTACATGGAGGGGCGTCCGGATTCAATGACTGATAAGGAACGGGAACATGCATTGAACTTTATAAGAAAGCATTTCTTTATCATCTCTCCTGATCGGTTTAATTTTGAGAGTTTTGAGGGGGAGATAGGCAATGGATCAGTGAACAGCACTCAATCGATCTTTAACTATATATCCTATTTGGCCAAGACGCACAATATCTTTGGATATGTCATTGACGCCTTTAACAAGCTGGACAATGAACAACCACGTAACCGGACAGAGACGCAATATGTATCACAGATCCTGGACTACTTCATTGATTTTAATGAGGCACATAATGTTCACGGATATATTGTAGCCCATCCCACCAAAACATCGAAGGATTCCAATGGGAATTATATGATGCCGGCCTTATATGATATCGCAGGATCCAGGGCATGGTATGAAAAGGCTGATATAGGGCTGATCATGCACCGGTATAAGTATATGGTTAATGAGGATGCATCTGATGATGGCGATGATTTGAAATATAAGGCCAGGACCCATACACCGCTTTATGTAAAATGTGAGAAGATCAGATTCGAAGAACTGGGAAACATAGGTATTACCAGGCTGAATATTGATCGATATTCTAATTTTACCGTTCATCCTGATGATGTTGGAAAGCACCTGCAGCATGTCACAGAGGATGATACTCCCGGGGAACAGGAAATACGTTTATGGGATGATGATGATAACCGGGATCCGTTAGGTGGAGATGTGCCAAATGATTTACCATTTTAAACTATTATCGTAAACTACCCATTGGCTAAAAGACCAATGGGTTTCCTTGCCGAAAGAGTTATGAAACGAATACAACGAACAGCGTTAAGGAGAGTTATCTGGGATCATTTTGATAAAGGAGCAGATCGCAATAAGCTAATGGATGAGATGGTTGAGTTCATTGAGAAACACTATGCGGAGGTTAGTTTAACTAACAACCAGGTATTAAGTGAACTTATCATTGATATCAAAGACAGTGGAGGTTTAAACCGATGGAAACAAAGGTTAGGTCAAAATGAATAATCAAGTCCTCATATTTACAGGTGATGTTGTCGGAAAACCCAGAATGACAAAAAAGGATAAGTGGAAGGCCAGGACCGCCACCTCTAAATATTGGGCATTTAAGGATTTATTGACAATAATAGCCAGACAGCAGAGGTTCACTTTGAGTAACAGAATATCTATAGAGGTTGAGATCGCCATGCCTAAATCATGGACTCCAACACGGAAAAAAGCAATGTCCATGCAGCCACATATGCAGAAGCCTGATATTGACAACATCTTAAAATCCATTCAGGATATATTACTTAAAGATGATTCAGGAATATGGGAGGTTCATATAATCAAGCGATGGACAATAATACCGGAGAGTCGATTAATCATTATAAATTTAGGTGATGAGTAAAATAAAGGGCAAGTGCATTTGTGGCAATAAAGCTACTTCGGAATGGGTGATATATGAAGGAGATTGGGCAAGAACTATGAAATGGTGTAATAAGTGTAGGCCCAAAAGAGAAACAAAAGATTTAGTCAAAATACATTCGGAATAGTCATGCCAAACGTGGTCAAAAAAGTAATTCATGAACCTATGTGGTCGAATAAGGCCCTGGGGATAAATGTGGGAGGGCACCCAAATAGTACGTTGTTTCATATAAGTTGTGACTACAAACGTAAAAGCACCAACACGCTATTTCTCCCGGGAACATTTGTCATGTCAGTGGCTCAGATAAAGAAATATCCTATTAAGAGAGTTAAAGGAGTGCCTACTCATCTTATTCCATTCGATGATCTGGAAGAGAAAGGGATGAAACAGAAAGAAACCAAAAAATACCAGCCTGGCGGTGTTGAGGGGGAGGATCTGACTCTTGCTGATAATTGGAAGGCAGCGAATCAGTTGGAATTTTTTAAGCAGGTTTACCTGGATCCGATGTATGAGTCAGTACAGAGGGGGTGGGAATATATTACAACGGATAAGTATGAAAGGGAATGCAAAGCTGCAGGGAAAAACTGTGATCCGGAGAAGAAAAAAAAAATCGAGTATCGTTTTGAAACGCTAAAGTATAAATATGACCAGTTTGATAAGACGTATAAGCGAATGTTTGATATGATAATGCGTCATGAGAATTTATTGGCAGAGATAGAGGAGATTAATGCCAAGCGAATGGAGTTATTCCCTGATGGAGTGCCCAAAGAGTTATCTCCCATGCAGAAGGCGTTTGTGAAGTATTATTTTAATAAATTTGATTCATATATCAGAGAAAGCGTAAAACAATGAAAGAAGGACTACGATTATTTGAAATGGAAACCCATACTCCTGAATGGTATGATTTTAGGAAAAATGGTATTGGAGGATCAGAGATAGGGACGATCCTGGGATTGAACAAATACGATACCGCTGCCAGGTTATATCATGAAAAAGTAGGTACCTATGTCCCGGAGGATATGGATAACCGGTTGATGTTCTGGGGGCGTGAACATGAGGAGAAGATCGCTGAGATATGGCAATATTGGGATGGCACCGATGATGGTTATGTGGCCAATAAGAAAAACGGGAAGATCATCCGCACCTGCAAGGTTGTTGATGGTTATGTGGTAAATCCTAAATATCCATGGTTATTTGCCAGTGTGGATAGGCTGATGGATAAGGACACCGCCATAAATATGATAACCGGGGAGCCATTGAATGATGAGGGGATCCTGGAAATAAAAACCCTTTCCTATTGGGCTGCTAATGTATGGGAGGATGGCATACCGCCATACTATTTGGCACAGATTACTCAGTATATGATCATTTTTGAACTTGACTATGCTGAGATTGCCATACTAAAGGATGGGAATCAGTTTGATGTTGAGTATTTAGAACGCAATGAGGACCTGGTGGACCGCCTTTTAATCAAATCGAAGGATTTTTGGTATAACCAGGTCTTGCCGGCACGTAAAGCTAAGGAAGAACGTGACAAGGCAGATATAGAGGGTAATTACCAGGTGGCAGAGAAAAATGATTCTATTATTCAGCATTTAGAACCGTCACCGGATCATACTAAGGCGTACCAGGAGTTCATGGCAGAGAGATATATGAAGGTACGAGAGAAGATGAAGGGATCCATGAAACTATATACGCTATGTCAGAAAGATGAGGTGCTGAAAAAGATTATTAAGGTTCTGTCTGACAAGAGAGATCTTATTAAGAATATTTTATCCCTGGAAATGGTAAAAAACAATACGGATTATATTGATTTTGGATCCATGGGGAGTGTAAACTGGCCGGAGAAAAATGGGAAGAGACAATCACCAATTGTAAGATTAAAAGATAAGCCGGATCAGGAGGCCATTGAGAAAGAGGCTGATATTGTTGATCTAAATATCTATTAATGGATTTTGATGAATTTATAAACAGATGCACAAAAGATTTTTACCTTGAAATTGGACTGGCAGATTGTGAAAGAATGGATCCTGTTACTCAAGCAATTGTTGAGGCGAAATTTCGGCAATGTTATTCGGCTGGGTATAATGCCGGTGAAGGCAGAGGTAATGAGAGAAGTGTGGCTATATATATGAAAGACGGATTCGGTAATGTGATAAATGAGTTTAGGTCAGTCAGAGAGGCAGCCAGATACGTACAGGGAGATGCAAGTAACATTTCCAGGGTATTGAATTCTAAACAGCATACTGCATACGGTTATGCATGGAGGTATAAGGATGAGAAAGATATTAGTTGAAATACGGGTGCCGGAGGTTGATTCAGCAGGACACCATATCGAAAAGGAGAATGATGATGGAGACCTGATCCCTCAATTCAACAAGATACAGGGTTATCTGCATCACTGGGGGATGCAATTTGAAACATGGGTGGATCGTGAGGGAGGTGAACACGTTGGTCAATATACAGTAGCTATTGTTGAGGATGCGGAGACCGGGGTGGTGCATACGTTCCAGCCTACAGATATTAAAGTAATTGGCTCAACAACATATAAGTAGAAAAATAAAAAACCGGAGATGATGAAACAAAAAAATCAACATGACATTATTGGCAAGATTTTACACATTGGTATGCCAGAGATGATTACAGACACGTATTATAAGCGAACCGTTGTCATTGACCAGGAAAATCCACGATCATCGCAACCATTCGAGATCCCCTTTGAGTTTTTTCAACAGAACATGGACCTGCTTAATGGATTTGCCATGGGGGATATTGTTCATATTGCTTTTCAATGCCGAGGCCGTAAAACCATGAAAAATGGTAAGGCTAAGTGGTGGTCAACCAATGAGGGTATTATGATACAAAAAGTACGATCATGATGATTGTAGACCATAATGCAAAAGGCTACATACATAGATCTACAGCTGAGAAGGCTGCAAAGAGAATGATAGCTTATATCGAGGATGCCTGTTACAGGACCGCCATTGCTGGTAGTGTACGCAGAGGTATTGAGATGGTAGGTGATGTTGAGATTGTCTGTGTTCCGGAGAATGAGTTAAAACTTGAACTGTTGTTTCCCGATGGGTTTGATGGCATGGTTGTTAATGGCCCCCGGTTGAAACGTTTTAAGTACGAAAAGCTGAGATTACAGATTGAACTCTTTATCACTACCCCGAAAGATTGGGGTCGGATATTGGCTATCAGAACAGGATCATCAGCATTTAGTCACATTCAGTTGGCTACGCAATGGAATCGCCTGGGATGGTGTGGAACCAGTGATGGGTTGAGACGCAAGAAGGAATGTGAGAAAAAGGGCAGTACATGGAAAGTACGCCCTGAATATGCTGATGATCCTACTTTACCCCCTGAATTTACGACTGAACGCAAGTTCTTTGAGTTCCTGGAGATCCCCTGGGTAGAGCCAAAAGATAGATCCTGGGTATCAAGAGAGGAAAAATTAAATTATTCTAAATAACTAAATTGTAAAATTATGAATGAACTGACGTTTATCGATGATGCGTTTAAAGACGTTGAGAGTGCAGAGAAATTTGCAGAGATGATTGCTATGGGAGGGAACCTTCCTAAGCATTGCTATCATACTCAAAAAGGAGAGCCTGACTATTCAAAGCCTAATACTGGTATGATCCTACTTATTATCTCCTGGGGTATGAGTTTGGATCTGTCATGGACCCAGGCGTTACAGCAGGTTATCCCAATTGATGATCATATGACTATCAAGGGTGATCTTGCCAAGGCGTTAATCTTTTCCCGGGGAACTGTTGAATTATGGGAAGAGAAGGCTGAGGGAAAGATGAGTGCCAACTCTTTCAAGTATTCCATTACCGCCTCTAATGGTAAAACAAGTATTACCAGGTCTTTTAGTATATGGGAGGCCAAGCAGAAAGGATTATATCCATCCAGCAGTCAACTGAACGGTCAACATAAGGCCAAATGGTTGCAGTCACCATGGTTTAAATATCCCGAACGGATGTGTATGTACCGAGCATTGGGATTTATTGCCAGGGATCTGTGGCCTCATGTACTTAATGGTTTGATCTTTTTTGAGGAAGTTTCAGACTATCCAGATATGAAAAAGATTATTGTCCAGCGTGAGGATGGTGATTTAACCATTGAGAATTCATCCGGGAAAAAGGAGAGATCCGATAATGTCACTCATCATGCTGTGGAGAAAATCGATCAAAACGAGAAAAAAGCAACTGAAAATCACTTTTCCGATTCTTCGAAAGAGGACGAAAAGGATGAAAAACACGGGGAACTGGAGGATAAAGCACCGACAGAAGCGGATGAGAAGAATGACGACCTGGGACCCAATGTATTTACTCATTCGGAAACCTGGGAGAGATATACCGAAGATCAGTTACAGGCGATGGGATCAGAGGTTGAATTGGTTGCTAATAAGCTGGGTATAATGGATGTTATCAGAAACATTGACGGTCGAAATACCAATAAGAAGATCCGCACTGCCATTATGTATTTCCAGGCTGACAAGGATGGTTTTTATGCAACCTATGGTGTACCGGCTGAATCGCCAGGTCCTACCGAGTCTGAAGATGTGCCGGTGACTGAGCCTGATCAGGGAGATAGTGAAATGCCTCCGGAAGAACAACAAGAGGATGAATCGGAACAACAGGGAATCCCGACTATTGGAGGTGAGGATGATGAGGATAATGATGTAACGGAGGATATTACACCGCCTGATGATACGGGAGAGAAAGAAGTCTACAACAAAGACTGGGAGATAAAGATACCTGGTAGAGATGAGGAAGGCGGTGAGGAGAGGAAATTTGAAACCTTGAGTGTTATATATCGCACTATGACTAACAGAGGCGTTAATGATGATAAGTATAAGGTCTTAGCCACCGATATATATACACCCGGGGAAAAGCCGGAACCGTTTATCAAATCCTATCCTGATATGGAGACTTTTTGTATGAAGGCCACCCCTGTTGAAATAAACTTTTTCATCAGCACTGTAGAATCAGTAAATTAGTGTTGTAGCCTTCTTGCAACACTGTTTTCTGTATCGTCAGATGCCATTGCTGCGGGGGATGGTCTTCGGATCATCCCCTTTTTTTATAAAACCAAAATAATTTATAATGAAAACAAAACATGTATCTGTCCCCCATGAGGTGGATGCTGTTCAACTTACCTCTGATCTTATTATAGATATCCTTAGAGGGCAAGTAGATGGATATTCCATAATGGGATATGCAATGAATATGGTAAAGACAGAAAACTATGCAGATGATTCCCCTAAGTTTTTTATTAATTACCCTGATGGTCGAAGTGTTGAGGTGGTTGTTGGGGATTATTTGCTTTTTAGACCAAATGGTTTCATAATCGTACCACGCCTTTTATTTGAATCTATGTATGTATTACCGGAAGAGGTTCCTGACAAGGAGAATATGACCTATGATGATATTCGGGAGGTCGTTAAGAAACTGGAACGGTTTAAGAATTTAGATGCTGTTTCTTTTATGTTTTGCAATGACGGTCCTACAGGAGTCAGATTTGTAGAAATAAGAATACCTTCCAAATGAAAGAATTCCAAAAATCAGAACTATCGCTTTTTAAGTTTATATGGAACATTTCCAATAAGCGGTCATATCTCTCAGGACTTCATTTAAGAAGTATAGAGGGCACGGATCTATGGTTTAATCTATTCGCTCATATCCTTGCCAAAGGACAGAACCAGTACCCCCATTTCAAGCTGTATATCGGGAATATCAAGTTATTAACGCCTGGAGAGCATGCTTTACTGGACCATGGTGCGGAATCGGATCGTATAAAATATTCTAAGAAGGTTAAAACCGCCAATTGGGATAATATTTATAAGTTAAGGGATGAGCTGAGGGATCTCTATAAAGAAAAATTCCCCTATACTTATCAGGGAATTATTGGTTACCGCTATTCCCAGGAGGAAGTCGCGGCAACCATAAAGGAGATGAATTCAGCTTGGTTAGCTGAGTATTCGGTTGCTAATTCAACCGCTGAATACCTCCGATTATTGAATAAACGAAAAAAGCCACGATCAGGCAAATAAAGAACACCTTGATCCAGTTGATCTTCTTTTTCGGTTTACTGGTATATGTCCAGTCTTTATCCTCTTGTTTGATCTGTTGAGGATTTTTCAACGGTTCTTCATTTATCGTTGGATGTAGAAAAGGCTCTTGTTCTTCTCGCTCGGGCCATTTCTTATCAATATCTGTCATAATGTTAAAAATATCGCCTGATTCAAACATTGTCAATCTATCACCAACATCATTGTGTGGAATGGCATTATTGTTTATCAGGAAATATCTATTAACATTTTTATCAATAGTAACTATAATGTGTCTATCATCCTGTCCATGGTTTTGTTTCCAATCATCCATGGCTTTATAGATCATAGGGGCATCCGGCAAGATAGATATTTTGTCGAATACCTCTACATCATTATCAGACGTCATTATAATATCCAAACTAAGAATTGTTTCCATAATGGGTAAAGTTACGGATTTTTGAGTATTCGTCTATCTGCTGGGTTATTATCATACCTCTGAACTGGTTGAATTCTTCACTATTCCAACCTTCAGGAAAGAGTGTTTTTAGATATATTCCAGCGTCCTGGTCTTCTTCCAGGTACACCTTATCGCCTTCCATGTAGCTATACTGTGATATCTTCCCCCAGATGCCTAATACTTTCAAATCGTTAAAGTCTACCTCCAGCCATGCATGGCCGGGATCTTCGTGGAATATGTGAGGGGTTACACGTAGTAGTTCACGTCTTTGATCATACTCATGGATCTGATCCGTGATTGATATTTGCCCGGATCCAGTCATTTGTTCCGGTGTAAATATTCCTTGATCCTGTACTGTCATGTATTTTCTTGCCATTGCTTTAAATTTATGCCCCCCCCGTAGGGGGGCTGGTTTTACATAATTACCTTGTCTATGATTCCATCACGCTGGCAGTCTTTTAAGATATCTGCCACCATTCGTTTTTGGAATGATGTTTTAGAGAATATCCATCCGCAGACCTGCTGGCCTGTTTCCGGGTCTTTTAATCGGGGGTTGAACCTTCCTCCTTGCGTTTTGAGTTGGTCCTTTACTGGCTTTGTGTCACCGCTTACGATAACCGCCTTGTCTGAATAGTTTTTAATGATTACTTGTGCCATGATGTTGGATTTAAAGTTTTAAAAATGATCTTGATTGTATTACCATGAACTGTTCTATTTCTTCATGGAACTCTCCATCCCATTGTCGATCGCAATGTAGTCGGTCAAAGGTGTCGGTTAGTTTCTTGGCAAGTTCATAAACGCCACCAATTCCGTTTTCTTCCCGTGCTTTCAGAGTGTAGCCATGATTCTCATAATAGGATAGTATCTCAACCACTTCGTGGTGTATTTCGTACCAATCCGCAAATCCATCGGTTTGTGCATCGTTATAGATACATTTGTAATTCCCACCTTGCACGGGGTTGTAAGAGGTTAAAACAAAAGAACATATTGTATCATACTCACTTTTGAGTACGATAAAATGCTCTCCTATTAATTCATTTCCGAATTCGGCTATCTCATAGTCAAAGAAGTCTGCTTGATCTTCTATTTGCTGATATGTATACTCAGCGTTTAGTTTAAAAAGTTTCATGATTAATATCTGTAAAGGTTAAAAACTTCATCCGTACAGGGGACGCATTTTTTAATGTCCTCCTCTCTTACTACTTTGTCGCCTTGCGTTAGAATAAAATCATCGGTTGAGGTGTGCCAATGAATATAGATTGCCCAATCATTGCCACCGCCTTTCTTAGCGATCCATTTGAGTGATCCTCCAGAGGTTGTCATATAGATACCTTCGGGGCTGTTTGTAATTACTCCGGATCCCATTACATGTCTGTAAGGAATGTTGTTAAACTGTTCTAATGTCAATTTTTCGTCTTTCATGATGTTTGATTTATATGGTGAACTTTTCAATGGATTTTATCCATTGATCAATAAAATTATCAGGCAATTTAACGTCTGGTCGTTTTCCAATTCTTAGAATGCCATAGTGAGAATAGAGAATAAACGGTTTTGAGTCAAATAAAAGGGGGAGGCTATAAGAATACTTTTCCTCTTTTTGGAATAAAATATCAACTACGATATCTATAAACCTGAGTTTATTTAGCCATTCATAGACTATTTTTTGCTGATTAAGAGGAATGACTCTATACAGCGAATTGCCCCCTATATCTCGGTAAAAAAAGGTTATTACTGTTGTTCCCATGATGTTTGATTTATAGGGTGAATGTTTGAATGTCTTTATTAGCATACGACTCCGAAACCCATTTATAGGCTATATCTATATACTCTGCTATGAAAGTATAAACGCCAGAATCGTTATTATAATAAATGATAAACTCACAGTGAATCTGTTCCTCATCATAAGAATCAAAAGCCCAAAAGTCAATTAAATCGCCAGCATCTAAATAAAAATCTGAGGTAGCGATTAAATCTTGCATGTAATAAGTGCTTTTTTGAGTATTATCAATGTATAGCGTACTATTTTCCTCATCAATAATAAGTTTCTGAGAAATGGAATTTGAATCTTCCCAGATATAATTATCCTCAAAACCATCTCCTGTAAAAACCCGCTCATTCTTAGCAAAAGAAACTGAAGATAATGTGATAGAAACATACCCGTTATCGGATATATCGAACGCATTTTGAGATTGAGAATCACAAAATAAAAATACTACAAGTAAAAACATTAAAAAGTGTTTCATGATAATTGATTTTATTGGTTAAAATATTTCAGTGCTTGTAATCCGATCCATTGTGCTACGGGGACCGCCACCGCATTACCGATCTGTTTATATATCTCTGTGTTACTACCTTTGAATTGAAACCAATCGGGAAATCCTTGCAGTCTTGCATACTCCCGTGGTGTGTAATATCTGACTCCCTGGGGGAATCTTATATCCTTTACTAATTGATAGCTTTTGTCTTTTCCGTAATTAGCCAACAATGTGCCAGTATGTGAGGTTGGGTCGTCAGGATCGCATATAATTGGTCTGTCTCTATACTCTCCATTTAGCCTTGCATGAACATAGTCAGGTATGCTTTGTATGTCAGGTTCGGGTTCGAGTAGTTCTTTCAGCGTTATCCTTGTAGTATTGGTTGGCTGATCAATTGTGAATGGTTTACGGGTTCCGATTAATATTAGTCTTGGTCTTCTCTGAGGTAGCCATGTCAATGCATCAATGGGGCACAATACATTCACATAGTAGTTTGGCAATTCCTTCATTGCTTCCATAACAACAGGGAATTGACGCATCCCTATAACGTTTTCAACGATATACATCTCAGGTTCTGATATTGCAATATGTCTGAAGAAATGCAGGAATAGATCATCGCCTGTCCGAAACTTTACCGTGCTTCTATTGTCGTGAATGTTTCCGATACGTGAATATTTCGTACATGGATATGTTCCAACAAGAATGTCGCTATTAAGCTGTTCCTTGACCGTAATATCTTTGATATCCATTTGCCGTATCTTATGATTGAAGTTACTTTGCAGGGTATCGCATGAAGTCCGATCGAGTTCGAGGGATTGATTGATTTGAACGCCAGCATTTGATAAGCCGAGATCCATGCCTCCTGCTCCTGAGAAGTAACTTTTAGCTGTTGGTAGATACATTGCTTTACTTGTTTTCGTTATACTTATCCCATATCAGACCGCCATTGTAATATGCCTGAATTGATAGTCTTGTCTTTTGGGTATCTACGGTAAAGTGAGAAAATTGAGGGTTTGTATTGATATAAAAAACTCCGCTATATGGCTGTGAAGATAACCTGATAGCTTCTTTCTCTGCTGTTAAACTGTTTCGTGTTCCCATTATTAACATTGCTCTATTGTTTAGTTGTGAAAAAAGAACCACCGGATTCCTCCGGCAGTTCTTATGTCTAATTATTGTATTACGCCATTATCAGCAAGTGAATAGTATGACGTCTGCGTCACAATGATATGATCGAGAAGATTGATATCCATTATTTCTGCGGACTCCTTAATCTTTTTGGTGATAGATATGTCGGTTTCAGAGGGTTTGTCGCTACCTGACGGGTGATTATGTGCAATGATAATAGCACAGGCTTTGTGTGTGATCGCCTCATGCAATATCAGTCTGACGTCAATAACGGTACCTGTTAGACCGCCTTGAGATATTTTGACGGTCTTGATGATTCGATGGGCACGTGTCAGCAGGATAACGTGGAATTCCTCATGTCCGAGATAGCCAATATGTCGTAGTTCATTGTATGCCCCCTCAGAGTTCTTGATTTGATCCATTGGATTGATAGACGCCTCAGATTGGAAGCGGATGCACAACTCAGTCATTGCTTTGATGCGAATTGCCTCCGTGTCGGTTAACCCGAGAACTTTCAATTCTGCGATTGATTTTCGTGACAAGACAAACAAAGAGTTTTCGCAGTCATGAAGTAATCCCCTTGCTGTGGTAACGGGGTTGCGTACTCCATTGGTGCAGAGTGTAGAAAGCAGTTCCACGTTTGTGGTGTTCTTCTCAAATTTTTCGATCTTGTAGGCAGGTTTATCTTCTTCTGCCCACATGTTCAGGTCGTTAGCTGTTTTTTGACTCATGATCATAATATTTATTAGTTCTGTATTGAGTGCAAGCTATGAAATTATATTTAATTAAACAAAAATATAATTAAAAAAATATTCAAATATATTTGTTCATGTCATATATATAGTGTAGCTTGCACTCAGATACGAACCAAAAAAATATTTTAATTATGAGTAACACACTGACAAACAAGGGTTTAAACGATGTTCTGACATTGTTGCAAAACATCGAGGCTATTGAAACGCCTCCGAAGATCACGATATTAATGGCTCTCATGGACTCTATTGCCATGAAACGCAAGCTATTAAGAGTGACGGGTCGCTATGCCTGTGATGAGGTTAATAAGTATCACATTGCTGAGTTGACTTCTCTGAGGCATCTACAGAGGTCGTGGATTTTCCTCACTTGTAAATTCAAGTAAAATGGCAAAGTCAAGATACACAGTTGTGTGGGATCAAACCACACTTAAAAAAACAACCTATTTTCGAGGCAAATACTATGCTTCGAAACAATTCGCAAACCTGCAGTCGCTGATTGAAGACAAGACTAACAGCGATATAATCCAAGAAAAAAGAGAAGCAAACGGCAGGGAACCAATTAATCACATTATCAAAAAATCGAACCAAAAATGAAGACAATAAAAGAAAAATTAGACATAGTGATAGAGGCCGTTGAAACAGGTCACTATGCACAGACAACCGAGAACGAGGATAGACTCCTCAAGGATATAGCTAACGCTATGGAGATATTTACAGTTGACCTTCAATCTCCATGGTTTTCCCGGATCGAACGTCACTATCAAGCCTGTTTAGATTTGGGGATAGCGGACGAGTTGGAGAGGAACGCCACAGAATACATTCATATCAATGCATATACCTCACTACATACGGGGGGCAATGTGTGGGTTGATGTGATTGAACTCAACGATGAAACCACTCTTGGAATAACGCCTGAGAGTATTACCCTGTATGATGCCGGATTGAATGAACTTGAAAATGACATGCTCCTTGATTCGGTGGTATTAGGAGAAGCTGACCTCTCACGATATGGCACAGATAGGGCAGTTGGAGAAAATGAAGGGATAGACGGTCTAACCTTTGTTACACGCATGAGTGAACTCCACCACAAGCGAGAGAACGTTACCACATTCGAGGATTGGATCAGGCTCTACAATGATATTACCATTCACATCTTCAACGACAGCATTAAGATATATGATGCAACCGAGTCAGCGGATTTGTCTGAGATTGATAGCATTGAAAGGTTCCCAAAATTTTGTGGAAACGATCCGGACCAACAACTGGATCAAAAGACCGCCAGTAGTTCACCGCCTTCAATATCTGAAGATGATAAGGACCGTTACGTTGAGATCATGAACCTATTGGAACAGGTTATGAAGTGGACGCATGACCTACAGCAGGAGATCAACGCCACCGATGATGTGTTCACAATTAACGCCATATTAGAAGAGAAGGCATATCCCTTTCCACTCCAATTCAATGCTATGGCACCGCAGATCATTATATGGTGTCAGACAGCAAGGAAAGCACTACACCGCCTGAAGTAATACATTGGTTCGGTAGGACAGGGGAGAGTCAGAAATGGCCTCCCCTTTTTTATTTCAGATCATAGAACTCAAGCAAGCTGTCAGTGTATGATTTTATGACCGCCTGTATGTATTCATGACCTGATTGAGATAACTCGTAGTAATTGATCTTTAACATAATTAAATGTCCTCTATTCTTAGCTTGCTCTATTCTATAGTCAATAGTACGCATGCATGTATCATTCAATTTACTGAGGTTGTTCCTGCTAACATGTGAATGCTCTGAGAGGTAGTAACAGGCTAACATGAAGCGTATGTAATATAGATCTTTGTCAGGGAGTAAAAATAGGTGTAATAGACCGCCATTCCCACTGTCAAACATCGTTCCCAATGATAAGTATGAACGCCTGTAATAAGTCTGTAACCTCTTAGCATATAAACGTAGTATATCAGTATATCCTGTAAGACTTGCAGGAACAGTAGGTAATTTCGGTGGTTTATATCTGCGTGTTTGCATTACAAGTACAATCTTTCAGGTAAAGATACACAATAGCCTCAAATATTGCAACCTTAGAGGGTTTCAAGGGTATTATGTGGCTGTTTAAGCACAGGAACGCCACCGCCACAGACCACGATCCACGGGCAACACAGACCACACCTCACATACACGCATGTACTACCAATAGTGTCCCATAATTATTATTATGTTAAATGATGGGTATAAAATAGACTTTTACTCTCAGGAATGAGAAAGTTTCCTCTCCCCTACCCTACCACACATCATAATGTGAGGGATTGAATTGCTTCCTGCTTTCTTGCGGATAATAAAAGGGCAGTTTATTCCAGGATCCAATAGCCTGGTAATGAAGGATCGCAGGGGGGCGGGTCCGTGGATTCGATTTGGTTTCGCCGGCGACCAACTGGTTTATTACTATAGAACACCTCCATATACTCACACTGGGTACCGTTGCTCACGGGTATATAGCCGTTTCTCCCGGGGAGACAGTTAGGTTTTCGGAGGCATTTACACCGTTACATGGAACGTCCGTTTGTAGACGTGAAAAAGAAGTTACATCTTTTTATCATGGGGATTTGGTAGTCTCTGGAATAAGTTTTACATTTGCTTCATGGAGTTATTGACATTTATAATGGTTAAACGGCATGATATATTCAAAGAACATATATGTGTATTTAGATGAGGCCACGGGGTTAATATTCGGGGCCACGGGATTACCGGAGTTATCAAGTAGGAGTGGTATACCCCATGGGACATTAAAGTATTGGTTCCAGGTAAAGGGGTCGAAGTATCACCGGTTTTCATCTGGGAGGGTATTAATAATACGGTTATTATCGGAGCGTATATACAAGAAGAAGCCACCCAATGCAGAGGGTTTTAAAAAATAGGAATTATGGGGAAAGAGGATGTAATTAAGGCGGCCTCCCAGATGGAGAGCAGAGGGAAGGATTTTGAATCTTTTAAGATTCGAGCGTTATCATTCAATCATTATATCATTGGAGCGATCCTGGGCAAATCTGTCGGATGGGATGATCTGCTTTCCGACTGTAAGTATTTATTCTATCATGGCGATGGTGTTATGAAGGGATCCAATGATGATGATACATTTGAGCAGAGCGATCTTATTGAAATTACAATCAATGATATATGAAACAACGACCAATACTTATGAGCGGACCCCTTGTAAGGGAGATCCTGGCATCAGGGGACTGCCCGTACCGCAGGAGAACGAATGTAGCACTTGCTAACACATAAGCTATGAGCACAAAAATTGAATGGTGCGAAGAAACCTGGAATCCGATAATCGGATGCTCGCACGTAAGTCCAGGGTGTGATAATTGCTACGCAGAACGCATGGCCGGAAGGTTGGCTAATATGCAATCACTTACAAACTACGGGCAAGTCGTTAAATGGAAGGAGTCTGAGAAATATAGCGATTATCCCATTGGTACATGGAATGGTCGCACCCACCTTGTCGAATCAGCACTTGAAAAACCCTTTCACTGGAAAAAGCCCCGGACCATCTTTGTGTGCAGTATGGGTGATCTGTTTCATGAGAGTGTGCCGTTTGAGTGGATTCAAGAAGTGTGGGATGTAATGGCGTCCAATCCGCAGCATACTTTCTTAGTATTAACGAAAAGACCTGAAAGAATATTACCGTTTTTTCGATACATGGGTAGTCGCTGTAAAGACGCAGGTTTTGATTCTGTCCCTTCCCAATCAGATGATATGCTTAATTACTTATACCCTATTGATAATGTTTGGCTCGGAGTAACAGCCGAGAACCAACAGCAGGCCGACAAGCGTATTCCTATCCTGCTTCAGATTCCGGCAGCCAAAAGGTTCGTTTCCGTTGAACCGATGCTGGGACCGGTTGATTTAGATACAATAACAATACCGATTGAACGTCTTGATTGGGTAATTGTCGGAGGCGAAACCGGTACCGGAGCCAGACCGATGCATCCTGATTGGGTAAGATCAATTCGGGATCAGTGTGTGAGTGCCGGAGTGCCGTTCTTTTTCAAGCAGTGGGGAGAGTATTTATTGTTTGAAGAATTTGATATAGCAATGGATGGAATGTTTTGTAAAGTAGGCAAAAAGAAAGCCGGACACCTGCTGGAGGGTAAAATCTATAACCAAAAACCATGAACCTTCATCCAACAGACGAGAATTACGGATATGTGTATCGAGCAGATCAGCAACCGTGGGAAGATATCGAATATTGGACATGGAAACCTTCAATCTTCATGCCCCGTGAAGCCTGTCGGATATTCCTGGAGATCCAGGATATCGGGGTTGAAAGACTGCAGGATATC
>CAZGEP010000004.1:0-71734 GCA_964524955.1 uncultured Planctomycetota bacterium
CGGACAGATTCTGATTGAGGAATCCGTTCTGGGCTGGGAAGAACTGGAACTGGAAGTCGTTCGCGACGCCAAGGACCAGCTGATTACGGTCTGCTTTATTGAAAACGTGGATGCCATGGGCGTCCATACCGGAGATTCATTCTGTACCGCACCCATGCTGACCATTTCCGAGGAGCTTCAAAAAAGACTCCAGAAATATTCCTATGATATTGTCAGCGCCATAGAAGTCATCGGGGGCACCAACATCCAGTTTGCTCACGATCCTGAAACCGACCGCGTGGTTGTCATTGAAATCAATCCGCGCACATCCCGCTCCTCCGCGCTGGCCTCCAAGGCCACGGGTTTTCCCATCGCCCTGATCTCATCCAAGCTGGCCGGCGGCCTGACCATGGACGAAATTCCCTACTGGCGCAAGGGTACGCTTGAAAAATACGAACCCTGGGGAGATTACGTGGTTGTCAAGTTCGCACGCTGGTGTTTTGAAAAGTATCCGGGTGTTGAAGACAAACTCGGCACGCAGATGCGCGCAGTGGGTGAAGTCATGAGCATTGGAAAGAATTACAAGGAAGCCCTGCATAAATCCATCCGCTCCCTTGAGACCGGCAGATCCGGTCTGGGTTTTGCCAAAAATTTCCACTCCAAACCCCTGAACGAACTCATGGAAATGGTCAATGAACCCACCAGTGAGCGACAGTTCATTATCTATGAAGCCCTGCGAAAAGGAGCAGACATTTCGGAGCTTCACCGAAAAACCCACATTAAAGAGTGGTTTCTCAATCAAATGAAGGAACTGGTGGACCTGGAGGAAGAGGTACTGAAGTACAAGGGAAAGAAACTGCCCGATGACGTTCTGGCCCAAGCCAAGAAATTCGGATTCGCGGATAAATACCTGGCAACCCTCCTTGACACACCGGAAAAAGACATTCGCGAACATCGCAAGAAAATCAACATGGTTCAGGGCTGGCATCCTGTTCCGGTCAGCGGCGTTGAAGACGCGGCTTATTATTACTCCACCTACAATGCACCGGATGAAAGCCAGGCCACTGAGAACCGAAAGATCATGATCCTGGGCGGCGGTCCAAACCGAATCGGTCAGGGAATTGAATTTGACTACTGCTGCGTACACGCGGCCTTTGCTGTGCGTGACCTGGGCATGGAATCCATTATGGTCAACTGCAATCCGGAAACCGTTTCCACGGATTATGACACGTCCAACAAACTCTACTTTGAACCTCTGACCGTGGAAGACGTTCTCAGCATCTATGAAAAAGAAAAACCTGAAGGCGTCATCGTTCAGTTCGGCGGCCAGACCCCCCTGAACATTGCAAAGGAACTGGCCGAAGAAGGCGTGAAGATCATCGGCACCTCTCCGGAAACCATTGACCTGGCGGAAGACCGGGACCACTTCAGGCAGAAAATGGAATCTCTGGGCATTGCCATGCCCGAATCGGGTATGGCCAGCTCCCTCGAAGACGCGCTGAAGATCGCTGATAAAATCGGCTATCCCCTGATGGTCCGACCCTCCTACGTGCTCGGCGGTCGGGGAATGGAAGTGGTTCACGATGAAAACATGCTCCGCCACTACGTGGAGGCAGCGGTTGAAATATCACCGAAACGCCCCATCCTGATCGACAAGTTCCTGGAAAATGCCATCGAAGCCGAAGCCGACGCCATTGCCGACGGTACAGATGCGTTTATTCCCGCGGTCATGGAACACATCGAACTGGCCGGTGTTCACTCCGGTGACTCCGCCTGCCTGATCCCGCCGGAAAACATCGCACCCGAACATCTCAAAACCATTGAAGAATACACCCGCAAGATTGCGATCGAAATGAACGTGGTCGGACTCATGAACATCCAGTACGCTATCGCGCAGGACAAGGTCTATGTTCTGGAAGCCAACCCCAGAGCCTCCCGGACCGTTCCCCTGGTCTCCAAAGTATGCGACATCTCCATGGCCCGGCTTGCCACTGAAGTCATGCTCGGCAAAAAACTCAGCGATCTCAACCTCAAGAAAAAATCCTTCCCGCACTGCGGAGTCAAAGAAGCGGTCTTTCCGTTTAACATGTACCAGGAAGTTGACCCCATCCTCGGGCCGGAAATGCGCTCCACCGGAGAAGTTCTCGGGATCTCGGATTCCTTTGGACTCTCCTTTTACAAGGCACAGGACGCGGCCAAGCAGACCCTGCCCAGCAAGGGAACGGTTTTAATAACCGTATCGGATAAAGATAAAAACGAAGCCGTGGATGCAGCCCGGGTCTTTGAAAAACTGGGGTTCCGCATTCTGGCCACGCAGGGCACACACAAACTGCTCAGCGAAAACAGCGTTAAATCCGAACCAGTCAACAAAATGCACGAAGGCAGGCCGCACATTGTTGATGCCATTAAAAACCGGGAAATCGATCTGATCATCAACACCCCGGTCGGCAAACTCAGCAAACACGACGACTCCTACATCCGCAAATCCGCGATCAGACACGGAATTCCCTATATCACAACCCTTGCCGCAGCCCGGGCCTGCGCTCGGGGCATCGAAGCCATACAGCAGGGGCAGTATG
The DNA here is from genome assembly GCA_964524955.1 of uncultured Planctomycetota bacterium. Lineage (GTDB taxonomy): Bacteria > Planctomycetota > CAZGEP01 > CAZGEP01 > CAZGEP01 > CAZGEP01. Next base: position 2,559 of record CAZGEP010000004.1, read on the forward strand.
CTGTTAAATCCCTGCAGGAATATCACGAGGACATTTCTGAGAAGTGATCCAACGATCAAAATTGACTATACTTTTTCCGGATAGGCCAACAGCGTATCCGGAAAAATTATAGTTGAAAATAATACAGCCAGTTCACCCGGTAGGTTTTCTTTTTTTCTTCGAAATTAAACTCTCCGAAACCGATTTCCCTGATCATACTCTTTTCCGGGAAATCAACCGTCAGTGCGGTCTCAATGGTCCGGATTACCTGATCCCGGTCCAGATGGCTCGAAAGCGTAAAGTGCGGCATCCATTTGCCTGGACGCGAAAAAGGCTCCAGGGCCGGCGTATACGCATTGAAACATTCGTGGAAATCTGAGTACATGGACATGAGCTGGGGGGTGAGCGCAGGCTCCACAATCACGGTTCCCGTGGACTTTAGAAACGTACCCACGCTGGAGAGAATGAGCGGAACCGGGCTGGAGACCTTGACAAACCCCATGAATTCTTCGAGAAACTGATCCGTATCGATTTTATCATAAATCGCCATGGTAATATGCGGCCGGACCTTATTGTCGAGCATAAACGTTGTAATTCCGTATTCCTTGAGTCTGTACCAGATATCCCAGATCACCTGTTCCGTGTCATGGTCTGCGAACATGGTTACGCCATAGGGCATAATCGTCTGCCTTAAAAGATTAAATAATTGAAAGATTCCGCGAATGATTATAATGACTGAAGCAAGTATTGTCAAACCATGAAAGAGGAAATTAAAAACCATCCCCCGGAGGGCATCGTATGCGCAGCGGAAAACTCCTGATTGCCGGAAGTTCAAATACCGATCTGGTCATTCTTTCAACTCAGCTGCCTGCACCCGGAGAGACTGTCACTGGTGGTGAGTTCTTTCAGGCCATGGGCGGTAAAGGTGCAAACCAGGCAGTTGCCGCAGCACGTGCCGGAGCAGACGTTACCTTTCTCAGCTGCGTGGGCAGTGACGATTACGGAAACGCTGCACTTGAGGCCTTTACCAGGGAAGGGATTAATACAGACTTCATTCGTATTGATAAAGAGGCTGCATCCGGAATCGCCCTGATTATGGTAGACGGTCGTGGTGAGAACATTATCTCCGTCGCTCCCGGTGCTAACTTCTCACTGAATACAGAAGACGTGGACAAGGCGGAAACAGCTTTTGAAAGTGCAGCCTGCCTGCTGACACAACTTGAGATACCCGTTGATGTTGTTGAAAGAGCATTTGAAGCCGCACGAAAGAGAGACATGATTACGATCCTCAATCCCGCGCCGGTTCCGAAACAGAGCATACCCGACAGCTTGCTCGAAAAAACAGACATCTTCATTCCCAACCAGATTGAGGCACAGGCCATACTTGGCAGCAACATAACAGATTTGAATGAGATCGCAGCAAGACTCACTGAAAAAGGCCCCACAGATATCATCTTCACACTTGGATCCAAAGGCGCCCTGTGGATAACAGAAAGCGGAACCGCAACCGAAATTCCACCTGTCAGGGCTGAACCCGTAGATACTGTGGGAGCCGGAGACTGTTTCTGCGGCGTGCTGGCCGCCGGTCTCTGTCAGGGCAAAGAAATGGAAGAAACACTCCAGTTTGCCACAGCAGCAGCGGCAATCTCCGTAACCCGTAAAGGCGCCCAGCCCTCCATGCCGCGGAAAGAAGAGATTAATCTATAACAAATACAGGGCTTCTCCGACAATAAGTCTCAAGCATCAAACAGGCAAGTGCTGTGGACATAACTCGACCGCCTATACTTTCCGGTCCTTTTCCCGGATCCCATGAACCTTTGTTATCTCCGTTCTCTGTATTCTGATCATCCGGGATTAACCCAAGGCGTACATCCTTGTCCCATTTACTCCACATTTTCCCGTAAGAAAAAATGATTGTTACATGAGCTAAAAAAATATGCATCAGATCCCGCTCTTTCCAGGCAGGTCCTCGTGACACTTGATCGTTTACAACCTTTTTCAACCATGGTTCTCTGCAACGCCACCCCATAAATATCCGGCAAAGTCCGGCACACACCTGTGCTCGAGACCCGTCCTTCTGAATATACAACACCTTGCCGGTCTGCGGATCTATCTTGCTCCATGCCCATCCATATGTTCCTGTGAAGTTATCTCCTGTAGTCAGAACACACCCATCTAAAAAGAATTTGCATCGCTCAAAAACCTGCTTTATTTCTTTAGGTCTTCCTCCGGCAATAAGCGCTTCCTTCAGTCCCAGGAGATGAAACGCAGTTGTAAGAATATCACTGTCACCCTTCTTTCGAAGTGCACTCCAGAATCCGAATTCATTCATTATGGAAATTGAATATTCCACTGCTCTCTCAACATTCCATTTGTATTTCCTGTCACCACCCATTCCGAAAGAACACGCCAATGTGCTCATACAAAGACCATGGGTATATCCGGGCAATCCCTTTTCGGTGAAAGACCCGTCTGCGTTCTGCTGTTTAACCAGCCACCTGATTCCATTACGGACAGTATTTTTGTATCTACCAATACGTTCCGTATATCCAGCACTAAGAAACGCACTTAACGCTGATGATGTAACCAGTATATCCGCATTCTCTTCACCACCGTATTTATCGCTGTCCCACCGGCCGCCCGGCTCCTGATGATCCGCCAGCCACTTCAGCCCCATCTGTAAGGGGCTGACCCTCTCGTGATTTTTCTCAGCTTCATCCGCCCATGCTGATGAAAACAACAGTGTGAATTCAAGAATCCCGATGAATATGACATAGCAGCTTTTCATGGCAATACCTCCGGACAGGCTCTTCTCCTTTTCACTATTTAAAACGCATGCGTCTTATAAAAGTTCAGAAAAAACTGGACATACAATTCAAATTAAAATATACTTGTTTTAAATTCAGCGCTTGCTGCATTAACTGTTTGATGGCGATTAATTTTCTGGAAAGGACGATTGCGATATTTTTCGACAGTCATTCATTTTCAGCTATCGACCATAGACCATCGACTATCGACTGCAATTATTTCCAACCGGAGAAATCAATGGATAAACGACCCAATATACTCTTTTTGATGAGTGATCAGCATCGGGCCGATGTAACCGGATATGCAGGCAATTCTGTAATCCAAACACCTGTACTCGACCGGCTGGCAGAGACCGGCACAGTCTTCAACAATGCGTATACGCCATCTCCTGTATGCATTCCTGCGCGCCAGTGCATGATGTCCGGACAGCTGCCCAAGACCTGCAACTGCGAAGGCTGGATCGATCTCGAGTCCGGCTACCGGACCTTTGCCCGCGAATTCTCCCGCTACGCCTACAATACCTGCTGCAGTGGCAAGCTCCACCATCTGGGGCCGGATCAGATGCAGGGGTGGCGTCGTCGGATCGCACCCGATGCAGAGATATCCGACAGATATGTACCCGAGAAAATCGAAGAAGAATTTGCCCGCTACACGCCCCCGCCTGATACAGGCAAATGGTCAAATCAACGGGAGGTTGAAGAAGCACGCGCCGTGGAAGGTCCGTATCAGAAATTCGATGCCCTGGCAATGGACGCGACCATCGAATATCTTGATCGGTATTTTGATGATCCGGTCTATTGGCGGAGGGAGTGCCACTACCCCCTGCTCTTTAAGCTCAGTCTGCTTCAGCCACATTACCCCTTTTTCACAGACCAGGAGAAATTTGAACGCTACATGCAATGCGTTCCGATTTTTCGGGAAGAGCCCTGCGACCATCCCAAACTCAGTCTCAGCCAGCAGGGAAAACCGGTTCATGTATCCGACGATGCCGTCCGACGGGCCACTGCCGCATATTACGGCATGATCGAAACAATTGACACCTATTACGGACAGGTCCTGGACAAGATCGAGTCTCTGGGCGAAAATCTGGATGAGTGGATCATTGTCTACACCAGTGATCACGGTGAAATGCTCGGCCAGCACGGCATCTGGGAAAAGACCCGTTTCTATGAAGCCAGCGTACGCGTTCCATTAATCATCCGCTGGCCCAAACACTTCAAGGGAGGACAGACCGTCAATGAAAACGTCAACCTCTGCGATCTCTTTGCCACGCTCTGCGATCTGACCGGCCTGGAGATCCCGGACGGTCTGGACAGCCGCAGCCTTGTACCGCTCTTAAACGGCAGGAGCTCAGGCTGGAAAAATGAATCTCTGTCGCAGATGTGGAAGAATGAGTATATGATCAAACAGGACAGCCTCAAGTACCAGTACTACGGACCGGACATTCCCGAAGTCCTCTTTGACCTGGAGCAGGATCCGGGCGAGACAACCAATGTGATCGATTCACCGGACTACAGCCAGGCGGTCGCCCGGTTCCGAAAGCGATTATCCGAACTCGGACACGGCCCCAACGCAGACCCGGATTACGTCAATGCGGGGTACTGCGGTGCATAGCGCCGCAAAGAGAAGACGAAAGTAGTGAGTAGAGCATGGAAGAATTGGTTGTTTTAAAAATAAACGAATGCTTTCTGAAAAAACTCGCATTCGTTCTCTTTATTCTTAACCTTTACCAGCAGGAGCAGAAAAATGGACAAACGACCGAATATCTTATTTCTGATGAGTGATGAACACCGCGCGGATGTGACCGGATATGCGGGAGACAATGTGGTCCGCACACCAGTACTCAACCGGTTGGCAGAAAGCGGTACTGTATTCTCAAACACCTGTACACCGGCACCGGCATGTATTCCCGCTCGCCAGTGCATGATGTCCGGACAGCTGCCCAAGACCTGCAACTGTGAGGGCTGGATTGATCTTGAGCCCGGGTATCATACATTTGCCCGGCAGTTCTCCCGCTACGCGTACAATACCTGCTGCAGCGGAAAGCTTCACCATGTAACTGAGGACCAAATGCAGGGATGGCGACGCCGAATCGCACCGGATGCGGTTGTTGCCGAAAACCATATTCCGGACAAAATTGAAGAGGAATTCAGCCGCTACAAACCCGCTCCAGATACCGGCAAATGGCCCAACCAGCGGGAACTTGAAGAAGCCCGCGGTGTGATCGGGCCGTACCAGAAATTCGACGCGCATGCCGTGGATGCAGCCATTGAATATCTGGATCGGTATTTTGATGACGCGGTCTACCGCCGACCGGAAAATCACCGCCCATTGCTCTTTAAACTCAGCCTGCTTCAGCCGCACTATCCTTTTTTCACCGACCCCAAACGCTTTGACTTTTATCACGACCGGGTGCCCATTTACAATGAAGAGGCCTGCGCGCATCCGGTCCTGGGCGTTACCAACCGCAACTACCGGGTCGATGTTTCGGAAGACATTATCCGTAATGCCACGGCCGCGTATTACGGAATGATTGATCAAATCGACACCTACTACGGACAGATCCTGGACAAGCTGGAGTCCCTGGGAGAAGATCTGGATGAGTGGATCATTGTGTACACCGCGGATCATGGAGATATGCTCGGACAGCACGGTATCTGGGAGAAAACAAAGTTTTACGAAGGCAGCGTTCGTGTGCCGCTGATCATCCGCTGGCCCAAAAGGTTCAAGGGAGGGCAAACGGTCTCTGAAAACGTTAATCTCTGCGACCTCTTTGCCACGCTTTGTGACCTGGCCGGACTGGACATTCCGGACGGTCTGGACAGCCGCAGCCTAATACCGCTCTTAAACGGTGACAGCTCGAACTGGCAGAATGAAAGCATATCCCAGTGGTGTGATACATTCATGATCAAACAGGACAGTCTCAAGTACCAGTACTACGGACCGGACATTTCCGAAGTCCTCTTTGACCTGGAAAGCGATCCCGGCGAAACAACCAATGTGATCGATTCACCGGAGTACAGTCAGGCAACAGAACGATTCCGCAAACGGCTGGCAGCACTCGGACACGGTCCCAATGCAGATCCGGATTACGTCAATGCAGGATACTGAAGCGATGCTTTACACCGCTGACCACAGAGAGCTGCTTTACCCAATCAACAGATAAGGAATAACTGATAACAGCTTTTTAGACAGGATTGACAGGTCGGTATCGGCTGTTTCTGTTTATTAAAAAACGATATCGATACCGATTACGACAGCGAGAATATTCCAAGTGGTGACTTCCGGGAAAAGGTGGTTTTTTGCGTTTTCTGCGCATTCTTGCGGTTAATATCTTGTTATCTCATCACTCTTCTCTCATCACCCTTTACTGCCGTTAAAAGCTATCGACCATCGACGATCGACTGCAGTTACTTCCCAAACACGACCTGTGCGGCCTGTCCGGAGGTGACCTTTACTTTTTTTGCCCGGGAACCGATATCCACGTTCTTGTCTCTGACAATCACGGTTACTGTATATTCTCCGGGAGACAGTCTGGAAAAGCTGAATCTGCCGTCCGCGTCGCTGCGTGTATGGCCGAAATACCGTGTCTTCTGATTGAAAGCACGTACGGTAATATTCGGCTGCGGTGTGCCGTCCGAAAGAATACTGCCCTCAATGCTCCCACCCTGGTCGAGTTTGATTTCACCAAGATCCGCAGTTTCAGCCCCTATTGTTACGGTAGAGCTGTAATCCGCGTAATTCTTGTGTTTGACCGTAATCGTATACGCACCGTCTCCCGCGTTTTCCACCTTGAATAATCCATTGTCCGCAGTTACGGCTTTGAGGGCTCCCCGGGATCGGGAAGAGATTTGTCCCGTGCCCGGATACAGAGTCACGGTCGCTCCCTTTACAACTCCGGAATCACTGACAACCATTCCTTTGAGTGTATGGCCCGAACCAAGTCTGAGTTCAACATCCGTGGGAAGCACCCCTGTAGAGATATCATATTTTGGCGACACCGCGGGCGCATATCCCTCAGCAAAGGCCTTGACTTGAACCTGTGTTATGTTCTTGCTTTTAATGGGCATTTCAAATGCACCGTCTTCAGTGTTGAAATTCTGACGCTGCCGCGGATGGGATGTTTTTGCGTCAAGCAGCTGTATCTGAAACTTGCGGACGGCGCCACCGGTTTGGGAATCAATCACCTTGCCCTTGATCACAGGAACTCGCTCAAGAATCAATTCAAGATCTTCGCTGCCGCCGGCCACCTCCTTGACAAAACGATTGAATTCCGGATGGCGGATGCTCATCACATACGTATCCGAACGCACGTTCTGCAGTTCAAATTTGCCTTTTCTGTCGCTTCTGGCCCGGTGGGTGTCCTTGTGTATGGATTTATCCCTGGGGGAGGCAAACACAAAGGCGTTAAAAACAGGCGTACCGTCCGGATCCTTGATAATACCGGTCACTTTGTATGCCCCTTCGTACCGAAGTTCCAGCGCGTTATCGCCCTGGTGTATTTCAACATTGCGTTTCTCTATCTTCCCGTAGGTCTTGTGAAATGCCCTGGCATTATATTTCCCGGGCATCAGACCGCTGATGGTGAATTTTCCCGAAGCATCCGATGAGGCGCTCGCATTTCCGCCTTTGTTGTTATACAGCATGACATTCACATCCGCAACCGGTTTTCCTTCGCTGTCCATAACTGTTCCCTTGCAGGAAACACCACGGCTGAGTGTAAAATTCTTTTGGACTTCTTTGATCTTATCGAAATCCACTTTAGCCTTTTCCGAAGTATATCCTTTAGCTTTGACCGACACCTGGACCTTGGCGTCAGGAATCCCACTGAGCGCGTACACTCCTTTTTCATCCGATGTTCCGCTGGTATTGGAAAAACGGGTTGTGGCGGCATCATAGTAGCTCACGTATATCCGTGCGTCCTTTATGGGCGTTCCGTCCTGGTCAGTGATGGTACCGGAGAGGCTGCAGCCTTTTTCAAGAGTAAACGTCACTTCGTGTTTTGCGCCAGCTTTGATGGTAACGGTCTTGTCCTCGGGCGAAAGAAATCCCTTGCACTTGAGATTCAGGGTGTAGGTTCCCTGGCCCATGGCTGTGGTAAAGGTATTGTCTGTACCCTCCAGGTTAAGGTAGTGCTTCACACTGCCGGGGGCTTTGTATCCCAGGGATATCTTCTCAAGGACTTCATCACCAGGCGTTTTTACTCGGACTACCAGAGACGCGGCAGGCTTTAACTTCAGATCAAGTTTCTTGGGCTGGTCCTTGAGAATTGTCACACTCATGCTCTCAATGTTCTGATACCCATCACACCGGATCGAAAAGAGCCATGATCCCTGAACCAGTCCACTAAGGGTGTAAATCCCCCTGCCATCGGTGCGCGCACTTTTGATCTCGCCCCCTACGCTGTTTCGCAGGGTAATTGAGGCGCCACGGATAACCGCACCAGAGGCTTCGCTGCTTACAACACCGTACAGGGTGGCGCCGACCCGAAGAAGCAACGTAACGTTCGCTGGCTTTCCCGGCTCCACTACAGCCTCTTTGGGTTTGCTCTTCAAATACTCATTATGAACCACAGAAACCCGATATCGACCCGGACTGCACTTGATCTGAAAATTCCCCGAACCATCCGAGGTGGCACTGAAATCCCTGCCGCTTTTCAGATTCCGGGCGGTAATGCTTGCATCCTTGACAAACCCTCCGGAATCGCTGCTGACTTTTCCACGCATCAATCCGGATGTTTCGCTGCCGTCTGATGGTTGAGCAGTACTATCAATCGGTGGTGCGGTTGTTTCGGTCTGGTTTCCGGTGGCGTTTGTTCCGGTTGTTGTGCGGGTACCGTTTCTGTCTGGATTACTTCTATCGGGTGTTGTCCGCCGGACAACCGCTGGTCCGGAATGGGAGCGCCTGTTTTTATCCGTATCAACTGACGTATCCTTTGTATCACCCTTGGTTCGGGTTTCGATTGCGCTCTGGCTTTGCGGATCGGATGGCTGTCCGGAAAAAAGGAGCATTGCGCCAATAATGATTACGCCTGTCACCCATACGCCTGCCGCTACAGCAATCAGTTGAATCTTCATGTTCCTGGTCATAGCTATGGTCTCCATTCACTTTTTCGGAACAGGTCCGTATACTGTCCTGAGATGATATCGTGGTCTCTGCCGGCAGAAGAAACACATCGGATTTCTTCCACGCATATAGACGGAGCAAATTACTCCGCGGGTGTATATTTTTCTCCATCCGGAGTAAAGAGCGCGCCGTCCCTGTATTTAAGCTCCGTTCCGTCCAGCAGCCGAACGCTGTCCTCACCCATGGCCATGGGCCGTTCGGAAAAGGGTTTTTTCTGGTACATGGGATCCGCCAGCAAAATCAATCTGGTTTCATTAAAAATCATCTGGACCGTTGCGTCATCGGTACGATACGTACGATTTTCGTTCATGCACCCGTCCGGCGCTGCCTTGATTTTTTCAACTTCCTTTCCAGCACGTTCCCAGTCATCTCCATAAATATGCAGGGAATCGGATGTATCCACATACCGGCCCAGCGACACCTCTTTGCCGATCATTCCGGAAAGCCGTTCGGCAAAGACACGCTGAAGGTCAGTGAATCCGTAGACATTCATGGGCCAGGCTTTAAACAGATCCCGGGAACGCCAGTAGGTATGCATGTTCAGCACGTATTCATCCCCAACCGGGATTGCTCGAAACCACATTCGCTGAAAACAGGGGGCACTCTTGGTCGAATTCGGGTCATAGGCCGGTCGCCATGTAATAGCCTCAGCCCGTTTATTCGTAATATCCTTTGCCAGCATTTCCAGAATCGTATCAAACTGGTTGACACGCTGCATATTCCCCTTCTCATCCCATACCGGATACGCAAAAAGCCGCTCGTGATAGGAATACGGCCATACTGATGTTTCGGGATTGTCGTCCACCCATTTATCGTGAATTCCCTCAACCACTTCCTGGCGATAGACTTCAAGTTCCTCGGGGCCGCCGATAATGGCCTTGGGAATTCTCGGCTCACAGAACGGTTCTTCAAGAATCACGGTCACCATGGCTTCCTTGCTGGGATTTCCGTCCTCCTTGTCGTAATGCGTTGCCATGGAAACTCCCTGATCCCAGACCGCAACAAGCGCCTGTTCAAATGCCTGAGGCAGATTCTTTCCGCTGACCTGCAGTACCGGTAAATGGCCTTTTTTCATGCCCTTGACTCCTTTCAATGAATGGTTGAATTCAGGATATTTGATTACAATTATTTTACAGACTACTATTGAAAATGCAATATATGAAGTTAAAATGTATTCAACTGAATTGCAAACAGATACATAGGGTATCCTTATGCTCAACCAGCTCAGTGTACAAAACCTTGTAATTGTCCGCAGCGCGGATGTGGAACCGGGAAAAGGACTGACGGTTATCAGCGGTGAAACCGGAGCAGGAAAGACCCTGATCCTCGAAGCCATGAAACTGATCATGGGCGGCAGGGCATCGGCCAGGCTGATCGGACCGAATTGTCCGGATGCCGCGGTCACCGCCGTCTTTCAGCCGCTGGCCCATGTCAACGAATTCCTTGAAGAAACACTGGGGATTTCCGCATCAGACACCCTCATCCTGCGCAGAAAATTATCTCCAGGCGGTAAAAGCCGAGCATGGATCAACGATGTCCCGGTCAGCCTGGCCGGTCTCAAAAGCGTGGCATGCCTGATGGTGGACCTGACCTCACAGAACGAACACCTGAAACTCTCCAGTCCCGAATATCAGCTGGATATGCTGGACCAGTATGGTAAAGCAGTCTCGCTGCGGGATCAGTACCGCGGTATCCACGACCAATGCCTGTCGATCCGCACGAAACTGACCGAACTGGAACAGAGTGAGAACGGCAGTCTCAAGGAACTGGATTACATGACATTCCTGCTCGAAGAATTCAAGGGCGTGGACCTGGAAGAAGGGGCCTTTGACAAACTGACCCGTGAGCATACCCTGCTGTCCCAGGCCCTGGACTGGAAGGAAACCGCACGTGATGCAAGCGATGTGCTCAACGAAAAAGACGGCTCTGTCACGGAAATCCTCGGCGACCTTGAACGCCGGCTGAACGAGGCGCCGGATGCGGAACTCGCTAACGCGGGCACCTGCTGCGCCCAGGCCCTTGAATCCATCCGCGAAGCCGCGTATATCTGTTCGGACGCAGCGGAACGGATTGACTCTAATCCGGAACGCTTTGAAAGACTTGATGAGAAACTCTCCCGATGGCACCAGCTCATCCGAAAACACGGCGGAACCGAACAGAGCGTTCTCAACGCCTATGCAGACATCTCCGACCGAATCGATAACCTCCGCAACCTGGGTCCCAAGCGCAAAAGAATGCTGTCCGAGCTCAAACAGGCAGAGAACGAACAGGACCGGTTGGGCAAGGAGCTGATGGAAGCCCGCAAAAAAGCCTTTAGAAAACTCTCCCGCCGCCTGAAGAAAGAACTCGCGGATCTCGGGCTTCCCAGGGTCTCGTTCAAGCTTGAATCCCGTAAACTCAAGCACGCCGGATCCGCCGGCACATTCCACCAGGAGCTTCAGATCAGCACCAACCCGGGAATCGCCCCCGGCCCCATCAAGGATGTTCCCTCCGGCGGGGAACTCTCCAGAATCATCCTGGCCATCCGTGTTGTGCTTGCTGAAAAAGAAACAACCCCGGTACTGATCTTTGACGAAGTGGACAGCGGCGTCGGCGGACGGCTGGGAAAAACCATCGGAGCCAAACTGCGCGAACTGGCAACCGACCGTACTGTAATCGCGGTCACACATACCCCGCAGATTGCGGCCCTGGCGGACAAACAGTACATGGTAGAAAAAGTCCACGAACCCAACACAACCGGCGTTGTGGTGCGGCGGCTGGACAACCAGGACCGAATTGTTGAAATAACTGATATGCTCGGCGGAGGCAAGTCCGCTGAAAACCAGGCAAGGGAGCTGCTTGAAACCGTATGACTGATTCATCAAACACATCATCCAATGACTCGTCCCGGACCAAACCCAAGTTTGGAAGCCTGGCCATTAAAAAGGGCTTCATCAGCCGGGACCAAATCCAGGAATGCTTGACTATTCAGCAGGAACTCAAACAGACCGGAGTCGATGAAAAACTCGGGAAAATTCTGATCAAACGCGGCTACATGAGCAAAGACCAGATTCTTGAGATCCTGCAGGAACAGCGCGGAATCGGACTGACCAACCTCAAGGGCTTTGAAGTCATTGACCAGCTGGGCAGTGGATCCATGGGCAGTGTATACAAAGCCAAACAGATCAGCATGAACCGATGGGTTGCCCTCAAAGTATTGTCCAAGGATCTCTCCGAAGACAGGGACTTTCTTAAGCGCTTTCTCCGGGAAGCCAAAGCCGTAGCTCGCCTGCACCATGAAAACATCGTCACTGGCCATGACATGAGGAACGAAGGAAATCTCTATTACTTTGTCATGGAATACGTTGAAGGCGAAACCCTTAAGGACATTGTAGAAGAAAACGGTGCCTTGCCTGAAGAAAAAATCGCGGAGATTGGATATCGAATCAGTCGAGCCCTTGCACACGCGAATGAAAAAAACATGATTCACCGGGACATCAAGCCCGAAAACATCATGATAAACAACGAAAACACCCCCAAGCTCACAGACTTTGGTCTGGCCAAGATTATCGATTCCGACGCCCCGGCCCTGACCATGGCCGGAACCACCATGGGTACCCCCTATTACATGTCTCCGGAACAGGTCCGGGGGGATGAGTCTATTGACATCCGTACCGACATCTATTCTCTCGGCGCCACACTATACTATGCGCTGACCGGGACCGTGCCCTTTTACGGAAAGAATCCCATGGCGGTCATGGACATGCATCTTCGCAAACCCCTGGAACCGCCGCACCAGCGAAATACAGCTATCAGCACCCACATGAATCGGATCATCTGCAAGATGATGGAAAAAGAACCGGAAGCACGCTATGCAACACCGCATGAGCTGGCAAATGAGTTTGAACAGATGGCACCTGGTGAAACCCGTCAGACCACCCGGATTTCCCCTCCCATGCCTCCGGTTCAGTCGGAGTCGGGTCCTGCGAAAACCCACTGGGCATCCTATGTAATCATCACATTAATCGCATGCTGCGCACTGGTTTTCGGCTACCTTATAATCCATGACCAGAATCCCGCACCCAACAAGACTCAGGTAGAGATACAGAAACTTCAGACAGAACTCACTCAAATTCAGGACGAGCTCAACCAAATTGAGAAACACAACCTGACCTCAAAGGAGAATTCCCTGCTCATGAAAATTCAGGTTCGGATCACCAAAACAAAAGAAAAGCTTCAGCAGCTGGAGCAGCGCCGAAAACAGCAGCTCAAATAACAACCAAACAGGCAGTAATACGGCACGGGAAAGCCAGTAAAGAACAGGATTCGGAATCTTCACAATGCCCCAGGAATTCGATACCCCAGAAAAAGATTTGAAGCGTCCCCGCTGCAGATGTTGCGATTCGTTTCTTACGGAATATCCTGTGAGCAAAATTCCATGTTCGTCGGTACAATCGGCTATGTATAAACGTGCTGCGGCATCAATGAACTATTCAAATAATCACGTTTGGGTTTGTGACGAATGCAGCATTTTCTACCCATGCGAATTCAAGCTGCGTAAATCAAAGAATAGATACCGCTACGGCGTGCCAATGTCTGAAGTTTATTATTCTATCTTAGCATGCCCCAGATGCAACCGGCAGATCGTTTGCTCCCATATACCCCCAAAACCATATCCTTCTTCCGCAATCTACATATGCGAACACTGTGTGCTGGATAATCCTGAAAAGACTGTATTCGGATTCACCAGGCCGGAACGATCCGAGTACATGTTTTTCACAACACTTACGTCACAGGAAACCCGCGAACGTCTTCTGGCAGGAGATACCGAAAAACCATCTCAAGCCGGTCGGCACAAACTCTTTTCCACAGGTTCGGGAACAAAGCGTTTCTCCTATCCAAGAATGATGCCCATTGATCCGCTGTATGTGACGGAAAAACTTCGGAGTCCGATCAAACAGCCCTATTTGAAGATGCTTTCATTTGCGTTTAAAATCGACCTTCAGAAAGAAGAAGAAAACCGACAGCAGCAGATTGCCGATCACATCCGCCAACACAATCTCAAGGCATGGGATTGCCCCTTTGCCGGATTCTTCAATGAAATCAAACTCGAACCCGACCACGTGCTGCTGAGCATTACCCCGTCCGGCAAAAAAGGATATCATTATATCTTCTGCGGACTCATTTGTTCAAAAACCTGAACAAGGCCGTCAGATTTTTCACCATATTCAATGCAGTCGCAGACCGTGCCATTGAATCCGGGAACAACGGCAAAGGCGGTTGAAGCATCTTCCCCCTCACGGATACATTCCGCGGCCTTTGACAGAGAACTCTTCATGTTCGTGCCAACAGGCAGCATCAGACTTTTTTCAATACACTCTTCCAGGGGCATGCCCCTGGCCAGAAGCCGGGCGTAAAGTCGGGTGATCAGCGCAAGTTTTCTGTTTCTGAAAAACATATCAGATCTGCCTGTCGGGAAAAATTCTGAATACTTCCTTTTTATCCGTTACAGCTTTATCAATAAGACCGGCTGCATTTAAAGCAATGTCCATAAACCCGGAATTCTGCAAGCATTCCATGATGTCATGTTCCCCGCCGCCCTGTATGATTATATCTCTCAATCGCGGAGTAATACGAATAATCTCACCAACTGCGATCCTGCCCGAATACCCGGTCATGCGGCACTGAGAACATCCCTTTCCCCTGCACTCCGGGCACAACCGTCGAACCAGTCGCTGGGAGAGGACGCCTTTGACCGAAGAGCCGATGTGAAAAGGCTGAACTCCCATCTGAGAGAGCCTGGGAAAGACAGCCGCTGAATTCGGAGCATGAAGTGTAGTAATGACCAGTTGACCGGTAAGGCCTGCCTGCACCGCAATCCGGGCGGTTTCCGGATCCCGGATCTCTCCGACTACAATAACCTGGGGATCCTGTCGCAGCATTCCTTTCAAGGCTTCCGCAAACCCTAATCCGCGATGGGGATTGACTTCGGTCTGTGTTACACCTTCCAGTTCCATTTCCACCGGATCTTCAATAGTCATCACACATGTCCCCCTGCCTCTGACTGCGAGAATTTCTTTGAGCAGCGCATAAATCGTGCTCGTTTTTCCGCTGCCGGTCGGTCCACATAAAATGAGCATTCCGTCGTTCAGCAAAGACCATTGTTTAATCGTGTCATATTGATCCTGTAAAAATCCAAGTTCTTCCAGTCCCAGAAACTGGTCGTGCTCTCGAAATACACGAACAACACAACGCTCCCCGCGTATAGTCGGGAAAGTGGCCACCCGGAACTCCACTGCGCATGCCTTGATTCCATGAGCCGGGATTCGCCCCTCCTGAGGAATGTCGGTCCGGTAGGTCAGCAATTTGGAGAGCACCTTTAGCCGGGCCACAACCCCTTCTCGCGCAACCGCAGGCAATTGCTCTGAATCCTGAAGAACGCCGTCAATTCGAAACCGAACATTCAAGCCGACCGAGGTGGGTTCCAGGTGAACATCCGTTGCATTGGAGTTCACCGCGCCTTTTAAAATGCTTTCCACTTTTTCAACAATAGGGTATTTTTTATCATCCACGTCTATTGCATAAATTTATACCAGAATTCCTTTGAATTGCGAGAAAAACTTCAAACCATCATGGACTTACTGAAGCACATATAACAATTGTAAAGAAAGACTCGGGTATAGCAATTATAACATGGCGTTTATTTTATAAACCTGTCCCCATCAGCTCGTGACAAGCATAATCAGCATACAGATTGGTTTAAAAAGAAAAATGGCTCCCGGTTTATACCCGGGAACCATGAATGAAAACAAAAATCATACTGTTATCACATTCAGCGATGTGATGACATATCACTTCTTCTTGCCGCCTACGAACAGCAGCCTTCCGAACAGATGGCTTGAGATCCGACAGCCTGGAACCCCTTCCCAGTGACTGGCATTGACTGAACTGCCTACATCTGCCCAGCTGCCGTAGTAATCCGGCCAGCCGTGATAGGGTTCAGTGGTCATGCGCACGACATTCATCGCCCACACATCACCGGATTTGGGTACAGTCGTGTTTAATAATGAATATGGTACGACTAGTTCAACGGCGTATCCATCGCTGATTTTGCGGCCTTTCATTTCCCAGTCCACTTTCCAGCCAGGCCATCCGTATTTGGTCAGATCTTCGCCGGCAGTCGAATATTTACGCCCCAGATAGTTCATGACCATTCGGTATGTCACTTCACCGGCCCCCTGCGTTGGATCAAAGAAAACCTGAAGGTTATCATCACACCAGATGGCGTCTTCAAATCCATCCTGCACCGGTGCATTGACCCTGAGTATGCGTGGATCCAACCCTTTTATTTCCGCGGCAATGTAGACGTTTTTGTCATCATGGCAGACACGGAAATGAATGGGAAATTTCTCAGGTGCCACCTTTCCCACAGAGCGGAAACTGTGCGTCTCTTTCTGGGCGTTCTTCCAGCAGGGTTCATCAAAGACACCGTCCAGAACCGGTGCCTTGGCTGTGTATTCTGAACGGCAGACCGGCAAATACCGTTTGTGATTCAGGGTAAAACCGTTGTCGGTCTTTACTTCAACGGTAACCACAGGTGACTCTTTAAACTTGAGCGGACCGACCAGCCGGATCGTGTTCTGTCCGTTGGCTGACAGCAGGGCCTGTTCCAGATCAATCTCTGCCGGCTCCAGCGTCCACTCTTTGTTGGCGCTCAGACGTATTTTCCCCGAAGGTATCCGGGCAGCTGATGTCTGAACTCGAAGCGGCATGGTGCAGACACACTTGTCGTCTTCAATGAGAACCCGCTGGATATCCGGATGGTAGTAATTAAATTCGATCGTAACGGGTGCCGATTCTTTCAGTCTGGAGGCAAGTTTTTTTCCTTCGATCTTACTTGCTTTTTTCAGACTCTTTCCGTCATCGGTTTTAACGTTCATGGTAACTTCCAGGTTGGTCTTTTCCAGATCACTTGCCTTGCAGCTGACTGTAATCATGAATTCTCCAGCCTGTTCTGCTGTAATCGCTGCCAGATCAAAGGTATTCTGTTGAAGTTTCCACGGGCTGTTCACCTGAACACGGATCTTGCCTGCGCTGTCCTTCACACCTTCGCGCCAGACAGCTGCCGGGACCGATACACGGCATTGTCCGTTTGCCCGGTTCACATCCGAGGCTCCCTGAAGCTGAGCAAAAAGACGCCCCTTCTTCACCGGAAAGCTGATGGGAAGTTTTCCTGCCAGCAGCGGATCCGTTGTTTTGGTAAATTCCGTTTTACCGATTACGCCGGTGGCTGTGTCTCGCAACTGAATGGTCCAGGTGCCTTTCTTACCGTTTTCCGGTATACGCAGTTTTCCCTGAGTTTTACCAGCATTCGCAACTATATTTCTGCTCAGGAAATCACAGATCCTGCCATCCGGGTCAGTCACACTCATATGCAGCACATGACGGCCCGGCGCACCTCCGGCAGCAGCAATGCTTGCATCGTATTCGAGAAGCCCAGGATCTCCGTCTGCGGATTTGACCGATACCTGAAGATTATTGACTTTGTACGGAAGCTGCGCCAGCCAGGCAAATCCCATTGGATCGAGTTTAACAGAGACTGTTTTCTTTTCTCCAAGATACGAACCGGTACGGGAGTCATATACATGCGCTTTTTCCGGAAAAGTTACGGTTACCGGTATCAGATCCCCCTGTTTAATATTGTAGATATTCAACCGTCCGTTCGCAGTAATCGGTCCGGTCCATTTGGGCGGTGAGATTCCGGTAACGTCCTTGTAGTTATTGTGATATCGGGAGCTCTGATGCGGATACTCAAGCGGCCTTGCCTGAACATTAAAGGCCGCGTAAGCTGTCTTACCGTCTTTGAAGAGATACTGTTCAATCTGCGGAGCCGATGCGTCTTTTGCATCAACGGTTACCTGATAATACGGCTCCAGTCCGGCGGACTTCACAAGGTTCCGGGCCAGCACGCTCAATGCTGCTCGGGCTCCGCCCAGTTCACGACCCCGGATATAGTCTGCCCAGTAGACATTCGCGCAGATTACCTGTCCTTTTCCGAATTTTCTTACAGAGAGTACCGGGGCTTCACCGGCCTGCGCAAAGACCTCTGCTTTGCCTGCACGCAGATCCGGACAATGGACAAGCAAAGCTTCCACTTTTACGCCGTCCAGCAGTTTTGTTTTCGCACCGTCTTTCTTGCGGGTCAGTCCCTGGTAAAACGGGAAATAACCGCCGTCCATATCGCACAGGCGGAAGTTTTTCCGGTCAATTCCGGCAATCCGTTCCAGCAGGCCGTATTGCCTGCGTTTGCACTGTGGATCCATGGAGCCCAGCGCGCCGTCTGTAATCAGGGTTCCACCGGCCTTGACCCAGTGGGTGAGCGCGTCCGCTTCTTCGTCACTCAAGGCCTCAATGCGGGACGTAAAAATCACTTTAAGATCGCTGTCCTTGAGACCCTGCTTGCGCACCTGGTCCCCGGAAACAGCGCGAGTCTGATACCCGCTGTCTTCCAGGGCAAGGCTGATGCCGGTATATGCCCGGACCATGGAATCCCGCGGCTGATGATGGAAGGTCAGCCGCCTCGGCCAGGCCGTTCCGTCCATCAGGGAGTCTGTCAGCCAGGCCATGCGCTGGCTGGCCTGGTTGTGATAGATCGCGATCGGATGCGGGGCATCTTCCGCAATCATTCGAAGCTTGCCCAGACCACGAGTCAGATCTTTAAGCGTATTTCGCAGATAGGTCATTCCCGTACCGCGAATTTTTCTTCGATCCCACATATTTCTGGCTTCTCTGAGGATAACTCCATGCCCGCCCTTTAAAAAAATGGTATTGATCACGTATCGCTGGATGGAAGGACCTCCAACAGAAACGGTCTTGGTCAAGCGTTGTTCCGGACCGCCCAGTGATGCAAACAGGTCCCAGGACATACCCAGGCCGCAGGGCTCAAACCAGTCCAGAGCACTGACCAGCTTAGCATAATCGTATCCACCGAATGCGGACGGGTACATGGTACCCAGGATGCCGGTACGAACGGTTGGCGCGGATACGTCCGCAGCCTGCGCGCACTGCTTAAGCAGTGCGGCAAATGAATCATCCATGAATTCCCGGTGATCGGACCACGCGGAATAATTCTGGGTTTCCCATTCCGGAAACTCGTCGTGCATCAGACGGCGTTCGGGAATCATGATGCCGGCAACAATCCGCGAGATACATTCTTTATACTTTGGATTGTTCCGTGCCCGGGTCTGATTGGTCGTTTCCGGAACAACATCTTCCCATTTCTTGAATTCCGTATCCCACTGCTTGTTCAATGCACTCAGTTTTTTATACTTCTTTTTGCACCACTCACGAAAGGCAGTCAGGGCGGTACCGGAGATGTCAAAGTCAAAGGGGTCAGCATAGAGTGTTGTGGACGGCATTTCATGCAGACTGAACGCTGCCTGTCCACCCTTTGCACATGCGGCCGCTCTTGACTTGGCATAGCCCACGCATTTTTTGATAAAGGCCGGATCGTTGAAGCTGGGTTTCCGTTTAAGCTTAACCCGCGAGCCGGTATAATTCCCTTTTCGGTGTGCACTCATAAATCCCCCCCATTGATTGTCGGCAAAATTCGGCCCAAACGCAAGCCCGGCTGACCCGTGAAGGTAGGATTCGTTCTTAAAGAAACAGGACCGGTAGTGCAGGCCTTCTGCACCGCCAGCCCGGTGCCCCCTGTACAGCCAGACCTGAAAATCACTCCAGGGGTCATCTTCTGTCTTCACGCCAAAACTGCTGCGCGCAAGGAGCTTTCCGGATTTGTCGACCAGTAGGATACGATTCACCGATCCGCTGGTTTCCCCGAGGGTGAAGGTTACAGGTTTGGCAGCAGCGGGCGGGGTTTTTTTCTTGGGATCCGCTGGTTTTTCCTGTGGCGCGGTTTTGAAGACAAAGGATTTGAGTATTCGGTTGCAGTTGTCGGTCACCAGAATCCGGTTGACTCCTTTTCGGATATGCGGAACCACAGTAATTTCTTCATCAAGGCTGAACGGAGCGGAACCGGATTTACTGCCCTTGATGCTTTGTATCGCCGGAGGCGGCCCTTTTCTCCTGCGAGCCTGGACATCAATTACGGAGGCAAAAACCAGCATACCTGCAATCAAAACCGTTAGCATTTTATTCATATTCACTCTCTCCATTTTCTACCTCTTCTTGTTATTGTTAGGGTGCGTGTTTTAATATTTCTTTTTTCAGTGAGAAACCCTTGGGACGGGGGCCATAGTGCGGCAGCGGTCTGCCACGCTCATACGCTCCCAGATCCGGCGCCTTGCCGGTAAAGCCGTCGTTGAAATTCGGAAGCCGAACACCTTTGTCCAGGGCGTCGGAGTTCTTGCCCGGCCGCAGGTCGAAGTCCTCGGGTTTGTATACTCTTCCAACATTCTTTGGCACGGGATCCTTCATCTCAAAACAGGTTTTGTTGTCAATCAGAATCACCGGATGCCTGTTATAGATGGATGATTTCTTTGAATTAATTTTGATATACGGTCTTCCGTCCTTACCGGGAGCACCTCCGAATCCGTCGTTCTGCATGTCTGCGAATTGATACCATCCGGACTGCGTCGCATATCCGGCTCTGGAACCGATAAAGAGGTTGTTCCGCGTGATCAGGTTATCTGTACGGTCCCGGGGATCCTGATGCAGGCCCAGGCCTTTGTTTACAAAGGTGTTGTGATAGATCACCGCCCCGGAGCTTCCGCTGTTAATACTGTATATCTTCAGGGGGGCATGCGAAGAATTGTATGCCACGTTTCGAAAAATATAGGCCGGTCCGCCACAAATCGGCTGCGTGGTGTACCCGTGACAGGTATTGATCACGCGGTTGTCGTAATACCGTGTATTGGCCAGGGTGAAGTCGGCTTCGTATCCATCATCCTCACAGATGCTCGCATCGTTGTTATGGATATCTGACGCACTCAGAAAACCATAACGGCAACCGTGAACCCCGTCTCCAATATTTTCAAACCGGTTATAGCAGATCACATGACCGGAACCGGTGATAAATGTGCCATACCCGCCGGTAATTCCTGTACGGGGCCAGACACCGAATCCCCGGAAATAATTATCACTGATAAAATGGTGTTGCGAGGCGTAGAATCCACCGTTATGAGCTATAAACCCAACCTTAAAACCAAGAAACCGGCACCTTCTCAGAACCCAGTTACTTCCTTTGTGTGCGCAGATCAGGAAATGCCGATTCTGAAAGGTCACATCCTCAAACCAGATATGACTGGTGGAAACAGCGCTGACCAGGCGCCCGCCGGTTTTCCGGCTCTTGCCGCCGTTAATGATCGTCTGTTTGGCATCCGTCCCCCTGAAGATAATGGGTTTGCCGGGTTCGCCGGATGTCCGGATAGTCAGTGTTCCGTTTACATACACGCCTTTGCCCAGCAGGTAGAGCTCTCCGGCATTGGCACGGCTTACTGCAGTCTGAAGACCGCGGATCGGATCCTTCTTTGTTCCGGTCCCACCCGGTTTGCCGTCACCCAGTGGAACAACATGATAAATTTTCATTCCTTTGGGCTCCATGGGTTCTTTCCAGGTCTTCATGTTGAGCAGTTTTTCGGCCTTGCCACCGTCCGAATCGCTGAGCATAAGCTTGACCTCATACTCTGTGTCCGGAAGCAGATCGACAATACTGCCGACAAAGAGCCAACCTTCCTTGACGTTATGCAGGGGCGTGTGATTTTTCGGACTCCTGTCCGGACGCCCGCGTACAAGCGGCATCCCTTCGCGCCACTTATCTGCTCCTTTCTGCCTGAACTGTACATTCACCACCGCGTTCGCGTTCTTATCTCCGAAAATTTCCCAGTGCACCCCCAGACAGTGGAGTGTGGACGGATATTCCAGCACCTTGCCGGGCCTGGATGAATTCTTCCACTCGGCGTTAACGTTTCCGACAACAACGAACATAAAACCAAAAATTACCAACAAAAATCTCATCATATTCTTATTCCTTTGCCTGTGGCGCGTATTTCAGTATCTCTTTTTTCAGTGAAAAGCCCCTGGGCCTTGGGCCATAGTGCGGAAGCGGTCTGCCACGCTCATACGCTCCCAGATCCGGCGCCTTGCCGGTATAACCATCGTTGAAATTCGGAAGCCGAACACCTTTGTCCAGGGCGTCGGAGTTCTTGCCCGGCCGCAGGTCGAAGTCCTCGGGTTTGTATACTCTTCCAACATTCTTTGGCACGGGATCCTTCATCTCAAAACAGGTTTTGTTGTCAATCAGAATCACCGGATGCCTGTTATAGATGGATGATTTCTTTGAATTAATTTTGATATACGGTCTTCCGTCCTTACCGGGAGCACCTCCGAATCCGTCGTTCTGCATGTCTGCGAATTGATACCATCCGGACTGCGTCGCATATCCGGCTCTGGAACCGATAAAGAGGTTGTTCCGCGTGATCAGGTTATCTGTACGGTCCCGGGGATCCTGATGCAGGCCCAGGCCTTTGTTTACAAAGGTGTTGTGATAGATCACCGCCCCGGAGCTTCCGCTGTTAATACTGTATATCTTCAGGGGGGCATGCGAAGAATTGTATGCCACGTTTCGAAAAATATAGGCCGGTCCGCCACAAATCGGCTGCGTGGTGTACCCGTGACAGGTATTGATCACGCGGTTGTCGTAATACCGTGTATTGGCCAGGGTGAAGTCGGCTTCGTATCCATCATCCTCACAGACAAAGGCATCATTATTATGAATATCCGAAGCACTCAGAAATCCCCATGCGGTACCATGAACCGCATCCCCGATATACTCAAACCGATTGTAGCAGATTATATGACCGGATCCGGTAATCGTGGCTCCGTAACCGCCGGTAATGCCGGTTCGCGGCCACACACCGTATCCGCGGAAATAATTGTCACTGATAAAATGGTGCTGCGATGCGTAAAAACCTCCGTTATGCGCAATAAAGGCGGTCCCGAAACTCACGAACCTGCACCGTCTGAGCACCCAGTGACTGGCCTTGTGTGCGCAGATCAGGTACTGGCGATTCTGCAAGGTTACATCTTCAAACCAGATATGACTGGTGCAGACCGCGCTGACCAGCCGGCCGCCCGTCTTATGGCTCTTGCCACCGTTGAGGATGGCTTCACCGTCACCAGCTCCCCGAAAGATAATGGGTTTACCGGGCTCACCGGATGTTCGGATAGTCAGTGTTCCGTTTACATACACCCCTTTATGAAGCAGGAAGAGATCGCCGGCGCCGGCCCGGTCCACAGCGGTCTGAAGACCGCGGATCGGGTCTTTCGCTGTGCCGGCTCCACCCGGCTTGCCGGTGCCCAACGGCACGACATGGTAAGTCTTCATGCCTTTGGGCTCCATGGGCTCTTTCCAGGTCCTCATTGTAAGCAGCTTGTCGGCTTTTCCGCCGTCCGGATCCCTGAGCATGAGTTTGACTTCATATTCTGTATCCGGAAGCAGGTCCACAACACTTCCTGCAAAAAGCCATCCATTCTTTACATTATGAAACGGTGTACGGTTGGCATGGCTCCGGTCCGGTTGACTGCGAAAAAGCGGCATCCCCTCGCGCCACTTCGCAGCCCCCCTCTGCCTGAACTGAACATTCACTGCCGCGTTTTTATTCTTATCTCCGATAATTTTCCAGTGCACCCCCAGACAGTGAAGTGTGGACGGGTACTCCAGCACCTCTCCAGGCTCAGAGGAATCCTTCCACTCGGCAGAGACAAGCGAAGAGCAGCAGAACACAACACATAAGATAAAGGATAGAATCCTCATAACAAGTCCCTGTTCTGAAAGAGTGGAAAAAAGTATACGGAAAATGTATTTGCGTTATATACCAGCGTAAGCCAGCTTGTGTTGAAAATTTCAGAATTTCTTTTTTAAAAGTCGGTTACACAGTTTTTTACACCATGAAACCTTGATTTTTCTCTGCATACATATACAATTTACAGGTACTTCTCAGAAAGGAGAAATAATGAAAAGTCAGAATAAAATCACACGTGAAAACAAGGAGAACAGTTTTCGCATGAAATTCGGGAACATCAGGAAGAATACACCCAAAAGCACATTGATAATGCCCACGCCAATCAAACCCGTAAATATCACATAACCGCCGACAAGACTTTCCATTATATATCTGGATAAAAGGGTCAAACCCAGTCCACTCGCGGCAAGAACTGCTCCGCCGACAATAAAGGCAATACCATGCCCCCGCCCTCTGCATGAATCATATCCCGCAGATCATCACATAACATGTCTGCTGTTTTTACAGGAACCTGGCACTGAATGAAAAAATCACGAACCTCGCTGAGCGTTTTTCCTTTGCGAAGAATTCCTGCGGCTTCCTGCAGCAGAAATTCCATCCTGTCCTCGCTGATTACAGGTTCTGTAGCTGTTTCTTCCGATTTCCATTCTTGGATCTGTGGCTCTTCAGCAACCGTTTTCTCTGCACTCGCCTGCGCAAAAAAGTCCGTACGATTTTCACGAATTTCACCCTGGATACCCTGTCCACAGCAGGAGCTGCATTTCAGCTGATCCAGCCCGAAACATTCTGAACATAAACTCTTTCCGCCGACAAAACAGGTATTGACAGCAGGTCGATCCGGATGGTTTGGACAATGCGCCATGTGTATTCTCCCCAAGTAAGAATTCACTTGCATATAGGTATAATATAATACCGTTTTTCTGACTGTCAAGAGGGAAAACGGCATTTCCGTTTTACACTGGATATCCCTGATCGAATATATTATAATCCTCTGACTGCAGACATTGCATTCAAAACCTTTATTCGAGGATATGTAATGACCGATAAACCCAACATCCTGCTGATCCACGCTGACCAGCACCGCTATGACTGTCTGGGAGCCTGCGGTAACACAGACATCAAAACACCCAATATTGACAGACTTGCGCAGGACAGCGTTGTCTTTGACAACAGTTTCTGCCCGCATCCAGTCTGCACCCCGTCGCGGTACTCTCTGCTGTGCGGCCAGTATATTCACCAGCACCTGGGCCTTACCAACACAAGTACACTTCCCCACGGCATGCCGACACTGCCCCGATCGCTCAAGGCAGAAGGGTACACGACTGCAGCGGTGGGCAAGATGCACTTTACGCCCACGTATCTGGATGTCGGGTTTGATGAAATGCAGCTGGCTGAACAGTGCGGCAAGGGCCGCTACGATGATGACTACCATCGCTGGCTGCAAGACCAGGGACTCTGCGACCGCCTGGATATGATCGACCAGGTCAATGAATTCCGGGAACGCGCCCCTGATGAATACTGGGAGAATTTCGGCGCATTCCAGTCAGACCTGGATGAAGCGCATCACTCCACAACCTGGATCGGTGACCGTGCCCTGGAAAAAATTGAATCTTGGGACAGCGGACCCAACTTTCTGATGGCAGGATTTATCAAGCCCCACCACCCCTTTGATCCGCCGGCACCATGGGATACCATGTACAATCCGGATGAACTGACGCTTCTGCCCGGCTGGACCGAAGAACTGATTCAAGGCGATACCGGCGAATCCTTTTTTGCCTACAAAAACCTGACTGAACAATCCCTGCGCCGCGTCATGGCGCTCTACTACGCATCCATCTCTCAGATCGACTTCCACGTTGGCCGGATGATCGACCGTCTCAAGGAAAAGGGCCTGTACGACAACACGGTGATCGTCTACACCAGCGACCACGGGGATTACATGGGATATCACCACCGCATTCTCAAAGGCTACAGAATGTTCGAACCGCTGGTGCGCGTCCCCCTTCTGATCAAGTATGCTGCGGACACGGTTCCGGCAGGCAGGGATGAACGGCTGGTGAACAACATTGACGTGGCCCCCACACTGCTTCACGCAGCACAGATCACACCGCCTGAAACCATGTCCGGCATGAACCTGACTCAAGAAAGCGATGGCCCGGATTACGTGTTCGCGGAAAAGGGCGATGAGTATATGGTCCGATCCCGGACACACAAACTGCTGCTCAACCGCAACCCTGACAGGTCCATGTTCTTTGATCTGACGCGCGATCCGCTGGAAATGGAGAATCGCATTAACGACGATCAATACCAGACCGAGATTGCAGCACTCCGCGACCGCCTGTACGAATGGGCGCTCTTTGACAGCCGTGCAACCAATCACCTGGATCACAATGCTCCCCTGTGCCCATCAAAGAATGTTTGTGACGGAGACACTGGACTCTATGAGCACTTCAAACCCATTATGCTGAAAAACGAAGACCAGCCCCTTGAACCGGAAACCGAGCGCAACTGAATAAAATGAACCCTGCAACAACCCACACCATCACACCAACTGTACCCGCGCAGAAAAGCGACCGCGTCAGTCTCTGGACAGCGGTTCGGGATTTTGTTTCTTCCAGCGACCTTGTATCACCGCTGTCCAGAGAAGACCTCGAAACCATGGCTGAAGAACTCTGCACTCAGACTGGAACCGAAACACAGTATCGTGACTTCCTGATGGTGCTGCTTAATACGGAATCCTGGAAAAAAACGGTATCCATGGTTCCCTATGAACGCCGCATGCTGCTCCTGCCTCAATGCCTGCGCACCCGGTCCGACTGCCCGGCGGAAATGGATGACCTGGGTCTGCTCTGTGAAAACTGCGACCGATGTCCGCTGGGAAAAATCACGCAGCTTGCCGAAGATCTGGGGTATGTCACCCTGATTGCAGAAGGCACCACCGTGGTCACCCGGCTCTTTGAGCAGGGAAAGATCGACTGCGTGGTCGGCGCCAGCTGCATGGAAACCCTGGAAAAGACCTTTCCCCTCAGTGTACGGGAGGCAGTGCCCTCCCTGGCCGTCCCCCTGAACAGCCACGGCTGCGACAACACATCCGTGGACACAGAACAACTGATTGAAATGATCCGCCTGAGGAATCCGGACCAGACAAGAGAGCGCATCAACATCCCGTCCGTCAAAAATGAAGTACGCTCCTGGTTTGACGCCGATCAGATTGGCAGCATCCTTGAGAGCAGCCAATCTGAAACCAGCCGGATCGCCACAGACTGGGTGGCAGAAAGCGGAAAACGATGGCGCCCCATTGTTATGGCCTCTGCCTTTCAGGCGCTCTCAGAAACCACAGCACCCTTCTCAGCAACCATAAAGAAAGCAGCCACTGCAGTGGAATGCTTTCACAAGGCATCCCTGGTTCACGATGACATTGAAGACAATGACACCCTGCGAAACGGGCATCAGACCCTGCACCGCAGACACGGAATCCCCATTGCACTGAACATCGGCGATTATCTGATCGGCGAAGGCTACCGCTTGATCTCCAGTCTGGACCTGGACAGCCAACGCAAATGCCAGATGCTTTCCATTGCCTCTCAATGTCATCACACGCTCTGTCTGGGACAGGGAGAAGAACTCGCTATGCTAAAGGCTGATCTTCCACCCACACCACATAAACTCCGAGAAATATTCGCCAACAAGACATCACCGGCATTTGAGACCGGGCTTCGGCTCGGAGCAGCCTGCGCAAATGCAGACAGCAAAACCCATCCGATACTCTCCGCCTACAGCAGCGCCATTGGCATTGCCTATCAGATCAATGATGATCTCCACGATCTTAACACAGACACCATAGAAGCCAATCCTGCTGTACTCAAAACATCATTTCTCCTTGCCATGGCCTGGGAATCCGCTAAAGAGGCAGAGCGAAAGGATCTTGCTCAATTCTGGAACAACCCCAATGCAGACACAAATAAAGAAAGACTGCTCTGCATTCTTAATCAGCTGAATATCCGGGAACAGGCTTCTGATATTATTGAAACGTATCAGCGTACAGCTCTGGAATCACTCAGACCTCTACAGAATACAGATCTGAAAATCCTTCTCTGGCGCCTCAGTCACAGAATTTTTGAGGATGAGTAGACCGAAAGACAAGGCGTTGCTATGACATCCTGGTCAATGATTTTTGGAATCTTACTGATACTGACATTGCCGATATATGGTCTGTGGAGTATCGTTGGCGCACTCAGTAGTTTTCACCTTGAAAAATCGTATAAACTGGATATCATCAAAAAAACATGCAATTTTTTGAAGGCACTCAAGCCGTTGAAAACAACTCATACAATTATTACCGGTGACAGTCGCCAGATGAATCTGGTAGAGGATCAATCCGTTCAGCTTGTCATTACATCACCGCCCTATTGGCAACTCAAAGATTACGGAACTGAAAACCAGATCGGTTTTCATGAAGATTATGAAACGTATATCAACAATCTGAATATAGTCTGGAAAGAATGTTACCGTGTGCTGGAAAACGGCTGCCGTTTATGTATAAATATCGGTGATCAGTTTGCCAGAGCAGTTTATTACGGCAGATATAAAATCATTCCAATTCGTACGGAAATCATCAAGTTTTGTGAAAGCATTGGATTTGATTACATGGGAGCCGTTATCTGGCAGAAACACACCACAACAAATACAACCGGTGGTGCCTCCTTAATGGGGAGCTACCCAACACCTCGAAACGGTATCGTATCTATTGATTATGAATTTATTCTCCTATTCAAGAAACTTGGAAAACCTTTAAGGGTCAAAAAAGAGGTCAAGAATGAGTCAAAGTTGACCAAGGAAGAATGGAAAGAATATTTTTCCGGACACTGGACATTCGGCGGCATACGGCAGAACGGCCACATTGCCATGTTTCCTGAAGAACTGCCCAAACGATTGATTAAAATGTTCGCTTTTGTCGGAGAAACGGTCCTAGATCCATTTATGGGAAGCGGAACCACAAGCCTTGCAGCCAGAAATCTGAACAGGAATTCGATTGGGTATGAAGTCAACCCGGAATTCATTACAGTAGCCAAAGAAAAACTGAATATCGACCAGGGTGATTTTTTCGGCACAGAGTATCTCTTCAAGAACGACCATTTTAGTCTGAATGTCAACAAAGAGTTGTCTTCTTTGCCGTATCGTTTCAGAGATCCCCACCAACTGGACAAAAAGACTGACCCAAGAATGATGCAGTTCGGTTCAAAAATAAACAATTCTGCATCTGAAAGAGAAACCTATTATTCTGTAAAAGAGATCATCAGCCCGGAACTGATTAAATTAAGCAATGGAATTATCATACGCCTGATCGGTGTAAAAGAGAAACCAAATGTCAACGGAAAAGCAACACAATTCCTTAAAACTAAAACAAAGGGACAGAGGGTTTTCTTAAAATATGACACCCAGAAACACGATGAAGACAATCACTTGATGTGCTATTTGTATTTAAAAAATAAAACATTTATCAATGCCCATCTGATAAAAACCGGCCTTGTAGAACCGGATTGTTCGATGAGCTTCAAATACAAAGATAAATTTATGCGCCTGGGAGTGGGAGAATAAATGGCCAAGGAATGGATATTAAACAGCGCAATGAACCGTTTCCAGCTGAATTTCAAACGAAATGTTGGCCCTACATCAGAAAGCATACGGGCGTGCGAGCCAAAGACCCTGGAAGAGTGGAAAGCGTATTATTTCCGGGAAGTTCGGAGCAAAGACCACATCATTGATCTTGGCAAGAAACTTTACATCAAGATTACGGAAGTCATTCAAGCCGAAGTCGAGCAAATAACAGAGCAAGACTGCATAGACTATATGCTGAAGATGGTCGTTGAGAGAACATTTGATGGATACATCACTGAAATCAAAACGATATACGGACAAATAGAAAAAGAACTGGGATGCAAGGTAAAACCTTCATCGGATGAATGGGACAGAAAGTTCAACGTGGATTTCTTTATTAAAGTAAACGACTATTATCTTGGCCTTCAGATCAAACCGGTAAACGAGGGCATTCAGCTCTCACAAATATATAAAGAAAAAGATCTTCAGAAAACAAGCCATCAGAAATTCACTGATCAATTCGGCGGTCAAGTCTTTTATATCTTTTCTACCAAAGTCAGTGGAAATAAAATTATTAAAAATCCGGAAGTTATTGACGAAATCCGAAACGAAATCACCCGGCTTAACCATGCCTGATCTCTTTGCCCGAATGATTCAGACCGCTTCATATTCAACAGAGCAGCTTGAGCCGGATGCACGTGAAGACATCACCTCATTCATCCTCAACTGCATGAATCCGGACGGCGGTTTTCAGGGGCGTTCTGAGGAAAGCGACCTCTATTACACCTGCTTTGCGCTCATGTCCCTTCATGCGCTTGGAAAAACAATGCCCGAAGACACAACCGACTGGCTCATCAGCCAGGCCGCGAAGCCGCCAACAGATCGGGTCCACCTCGCCTCACTGATCCTATGCCTTGAAATAACCGGACAGGCTCAGAAGGCAAACCTGCTGCGAAAAAAACTCCAGCCATCCTGTGCGGACATTCTACACTGCAAAATATCAGGCAGCAAAAACACTGAAAACCTGTACAGCATATTCCTGTCCATGCTCTGTATGAAACCCCCGGAAGATACCGTACCGAACGCTCAAAGACTGACCCGGGAGCTTGAGACGTTTCAAGTCCGAAACAAAACCTATGCCAACGAACCCGGCAGCAGCCAGTGCAGTACGCCGGCCACAGCCGCGGCCCTGGCAATTCTTTTCGCACTCAACATTACGCCGGATCCCCGGACAATCAACCACCTGATAACCATGCATGAGAAGACCGGTGGATTCAGGGCCGCGGAACTCACCCCACTTCCTGACCTGCTCTCCACCGCCACAGCCCTCTTCTCGATCAGTCTCCACCAGAGCATACCGCAAGCTATCAAGAAGCCGTGCCTGACGTTTATCCAGGACTGCTGGCTGAAAAACGGGGGCTTCTGCGGCAGCCTTGTGGATGATATGCCGGACTGCGAGTATACCTTTTACGGACTGCTGGCGCCGGGATGCGTTGGTTAAAGACAGTCGATGGTCAATGGTCTATGGCTAATTGCGCTGAAAACCTCCGAATTGACAGGATAAAGAATGACAAAGTATGCATCGCACGGTCGCCGCAGGCATGCAGTTGATCCGTCCGCTGACGGAAGACACAGGGGCACGGAGAAAAACAACAGCTAAAGATTTTCAACAACGAAATAGACGAAATAAACGAAAAAACTGCATTGAAAACAGAATTATGGGAACGCTGAAGATGCAAGAGACGCTATCAAAAGATCAGCACTGCCACAGCCGGTCATGGCCCGGCGCGTCCGGGGCATCCAGGAGCAGCCGACACCGATTACGTCCTTATCCGTATATCCTGTTTATCCTGTAAATCCTGTCCAATTCTCTTTCTTTTTGTTGTTCTGAACTAAGACAAAATAGTAGACGGGATTGACGGGTCGGCGGAGCCTTGTTTTTGATCCGCCTAGGCGGAATTGACAGGATGAGAAAAGAACAGAACTCTCCTTGTTCTGCGATTTCAGACTGTCAATAAAAAGATGAATCCGCTCATCAAGCGTTTTCTCCCGGTTCTGGCTGGAAAGCAAAATAAACTTACTCGCCCAGATTGCGTGAAACTTAATAGTAGACGGTTTTACCAGTTTTTTATCCTCTAGATACTGCTGAAATTCTTTCAGAACAGCCCTAATATATTCGTTTCTCCTTAATAGGCAAAGTAAATGCTATTAAAATATAGTCATACTATCATACATTCCAATTCGAATATTTCAAAAAAATAATTTTTTATTTGACACGGTTCAGTGGTTTTATAAAATTTACCGTTGTCAGAAATCATAACTGTAACCTATACACACTAAATTGTTCCCGTCGCGCTGCGCGCGACGGGAACGGCGAGTTGAGGGCTTCGCCCCTCGCCCGATTAGTTCCCTGCGCGCTGATTCGCGCGCCGAGAACAAATCGTTCGAGGGGTCCATTGGCCTATCAACTCCGGGCGCTGAAGCGCCCTCCGATGATAGGTCAACGGCCCCTCAACTCGCCGTTCGAAGCAAGAGAATGAAGAAACTGAATCGCGAAGAATTGATCATCCTTGTTCAACGCATCATGGATGTCGATGGCACAGAAGAAGAGATCGACCAGATGATGGACACATTGGAGGCCAACGTGATCCACCCGGAAGTCTCCGATCTGATATTCTACTCAAAGAAGGAAGACCCGGCCGCAGAGGAGATCGTGGACGAAGCACTGGCTTACAAGCCCATCATTCTTGGGCCGTGAGCGAGACTTCGAACAAGGTCGGTGGAGCGTACGGCTAAAGCCGCCGCTCACCGACGGCGTTCGCCGGAAAAAGACAGAGATTCCGCAGATTTTCTACGATTTCCGTAAAGCTATGGACCCGAAGATGGGTCTATACTCATAGCAAAGGAAATTTCTGCAAGGACAACGACATGAAAGACTTGGCGAAAACCATACAAAACGCCTGTTCTGGCGACCTATACTCATTCGGCAGACTTGTCACCTATTATCAGGATATGGCATACGCTTATGCGTACTCGCTTTTAGGCGACTTCCATCTTGCCCAAGACGCTACCCAGGAAGCATTTATTGATTCCTATCGGCACCTATCATCGCTTCGGGTTCCCGAAGCGTTCCCCGGGTGGTTTCGACGGATTGTGCTCAAGCACTGTAATCGACTCACCAGAGGCAAGAGCATACAAACCCTGCCGCTTGACGTGGCGGGAGAGCAGGAGAGTCCCGAACTGCGGCCCGACGAGGTGCTGATTCGGAGTGAAATACGCTCTTCCGTTCTTGGCGCACTACGGGCGTTGTCTCAGGATCAACGGACCGTAGCCTCACTTTACTATATCAACGGCTATTCCCAAGCCGAGGTAGCCGATTTTCTCGATGTGCCGAAAACAACTGTAAACAATCGCCTTCATGCCGCAAGGCGACGACTAAAGGAAAGGATGGTCACCATGGTGCAGCAAGAACTGACGAACAATGCTCTGCCAAAGGACGAGTTCTGCCACGTAGTGCTAGACAAGCTCTCGAAGCAACAGGCGGGCCTGATGGCCGGCAGTCCAGTCAACAAGTTTGCCGATCTTGTCATTACCCAAGCCCTGCACGACAAGTGCAAGCAGATGAGCCTATCCCTCGATGAGAATGGCACCGTCTGCCTGAGTGCACTGTATGATCGCGAATGGAAGGAATGGGCTCCGCCTCCAGCTCGCATCATCCCTGCGCTTCTTTCGTTTTTGGCTGCCGCTGCAACATCGGATTCAAACTCCGACGAGTTGGCTGCAGAACTTCCTTTTGTTGCGTCAGATGGTCAGAAGTACATCGCAACCATCGAGGTGAAGAACATTACCGTCGGGATCACGTTGCCGGAAACGGGGCACTGATTGATCCGGCGAACAACCACATTCAGCATATTGTCGCTGGCGCGCCAGATGCTGATGTGAAGCGTTATGTGCAAGAAGACAAAAGGAGAAATCAAAGAATATGAGCGTAGAATTACTTTCTGACTTTATCAGAGAAAAATATGAGGTGCATGAATGGAAACATGCGTGTGCCATATTGAAAGAGGATTTTACGAACGAATGGAATGATATTATATCTGTATTGGAAAGTTTTCGCCTAAAAAAGAGTTGGATTACAACTCCAGGAGGCAGGAAATCAAAGGTTTCTGCATATATTGATGGCTATTTATATGATAGGGATTGGGTTGAAAAAGAATTTGAGACGAAAGTGACTGTTGATGATCATACAATGGACACACCAACTCATAAAATCGACTGTTTTAAAAATAGAGTGGCTCTTGAAATTGAGTGGAACAACAAGGACCCTTTTTATGACCGAGACCTAAATAATTTCAGATTACTGTTTGATTTACGTGCAATTAGCGTTGGAGTGATCATTACACGCTGTGAAGATCTTCAAGATATTTTCAATGATTTGGGAAGAGGGGCATCTTATGGTGCATCTACAACGCATATGGGGAAATTACTCCCAAGGATTGAAGGTGGAAGTGGAGCTGGTTGTCCACTCGTTGTTTTTGGAATATCAAAATCACTTTATGTGGAGGATTGCTAATTATGAACGCATCTGATGATCTGTTAAATTTTATTGGAAAAAGAAAATTTTCAACAATACTTGCTGACCCTCCATGGCAGTTTCAAAACAGGACGGGCAAAATGGCACCAGAGCATAAAAGGTTATCTCGGTACCCTACGATGAAATTACAAGAAATTAAAGATTTGCCGGTTGAAGCTATTGCGGAAGACCGAGCACATCTTTATTTGTGGGTTCCAAATGCACTTTTATCTGAAGGCATGCAAGTTATGGAGAATTGGGGATTTAAATATAAAACAAATCTAATATGGTACAAGATTAGAAAAGACGGCGGCCCCGATAGAAGAGGTGTTGGATTTTATTTTAGAAATGTGACTGAAATAATTCTTTTTGGTGTTCGGGGCAAGAATATCAGAACACTACAACCCGGAAGAAGTCAGGAAAACATTATATCATCAAGAAAAAGAGAACACAGTAGAAAACCAGATGAACAATATGATTTAATTGAATCTTGTAGTTGGGGACCTTTCTTAGAACTTTTTGGTAGAGGGCCAAGAGAAGGCTGGACAACTTGGGGCAATCAGGCAGAAGAATATACCCCTGATTGGGAAACATATTCAAACCATTCTAATGGGGATAGAATAATACCGTTTAAGAAAGTCAGGACAGGTTAATCACTAGAATCGTATGCATTATTATACGCAAAACTATAACAATGTGATGGATTTTGAGCGATCATGCATGGTTGCAGAAGAAGCTAATCCACCATTCTATTATGATGTTTCTAATGGAATAAAACTATATAATGCAGACACTTTTTCATTTTTCAAAAATATACCAGATGGTTGTGTTGATCTAATATTTGCCGATCCTCCGTATTTCCTGTCTTCAGGAGGTATAACTTGCCATAGTGGTAAAATGGAAAATGTAAATAAGGGGGAATGGGATAAATCAAAACCAATTGAGGAAATTCACAATTATAACAAACAGTGGCTATCAGAGTGCAATCGTATTTTGAAAAAGCATGCTACTATTTGGGTTTGTGGAACATTTCACAATATTTTTTCTGTCGGATTCGCTTTGCAAGAATTAGATTTTAAAATATTAAACAATATAGTGTGGGAAAAGAAAGATCCTCCGCCGAATTTAACAAAAAAATACTTTGTCCATGCTTCTGAACATCTTCTTTGGGCATCAAAAACAAAATATTCTAAGCATATCTTTCATCAAGATGCTCTCAAAGAAGTTTCAAACGGGGAACCAATGAAGTCTGTATGGAGGGATATATGGAAATTGCCATCAGTAGATCATTTAGAGAAAGTTTTTGGTAAACACCCAACACAAAAACCAGAAGAGGTTATTCGGAGAGCAGTGCTTGCATCAAGTAATATTGGGAGTCTGGTTTTCGATCCATTTTGTGGTAGTGGGACAACAGGAGTTGTCTGTAGAAGAATGAACAGAAGGTTTGTTGGCGTTGATAATAATTTAAAGTACTTGGATATCGCAAAAAAAAGAATAGCATCAGTAAAATGAAAAATAGAGAGAAATTGCACATAACAAATCACTGCACTGGATTTTTACTCCGCTGCGCTCCGTAAAAACCAGTGAGTTCAGTCGTTGGCGCCACTGCAATGAATAAAAACAAGCCAAATATCATTCTGTTCATCACGGAACAACACCGCGGTGACTGTCTCGGCATAGAAAACCACCCCGTGTTGATGACCCCGAACATGGACGCCATCGCGGGCGCGGGCGTCCGTTTCACCCGGGCCTACTCCAACTGTCCGACCTGCATTGCCGCGCGACGCACGATTCTGTCCGGCCAGTTCCCCCCCACCCACGGTATGGTCGGATATCAGGAGGATGTACCCTGGGAAATCGAGGACACCCTTCCTGCGGTCCTGTCGAAAGCGGGTTACGAAACCGCCTGGA
The DNA here is from genome assembly GCA_964524955.1 of uncultured Planctomycetota bacterium. Lineage (GTDB taxonomy): Bacteria > Planctomycetota > CAZGEP01 > CAZGEP01 > CAZGEP01 > CAZGEP01. The sequence goes on from CAZGEP010000004.1 coordinate 38,295, forward strand.
TCGGACGCAGCATGCACCAGTACCCGATCGACAAACCGTTCGGGTTCGAGCACTACGTCCGAAGCGGGCTCGACGCGGCGAGCCCCTACATGCGTTTCTTTCGCGAACGCCGACCCGACGACTGGGAAGCCCAATTCGGCACCGGCATCAGGAACAACGATTGGACCTCGCGGCCCTGGCATTTGGACGAGGACCTGCATCACACGAGCTGGACGGTCCATGAAGCGTTGCGCTTTCTCAGAGACCGCGATACGACGCGGCCCTTCTTCCTGGTGGTTTCGTTCCTTGCCGCCCATCCGCCCCTGGTGCCGCCCGCGTTCTACCTGGAGCGCTACATCCGCACCGGAGTTCCTGATCCCGTGATCGGCGACTGGGCCGAGCCGCCTCCCAATGGCGGCAAGGGGCTGGATATCGGCGGACACCGGGTGGACCTGAAAGGGGAAGCCCTGCTATGCGCGCGAGCCGGCTACTACGGGCTAATCAACCACATGGACGATCACATCCGCCGCCTCCTTAACCCCGTGGCCGGAGTGGACCGCATGACGGGCAACAACACGGCCGTCATGCTGACAAGCGACCATGGCGAGATGCTTGGCGACCACTATCGGTGGCACAAGGTCGTCCCCTACGAGCCGTCCGCGCGCATCCCGATGCTGCTGCGTGCTCCGGCACACTTCGGAATCGAGCCCGGAACCGTGATCGACCGGCCCGTTTGCCTGACGGACGTCATGCCGACGTTGCTCGACCTGGCGGGCACGCCCGTGCCGCCAGGCGTAGAGGGACTGAGCCTCTTGCCGCTGCTACGCGGCGAAGAGACATCCTGGCGCGACTATCTTCACATCGAACATGCGCCCATGCACCATGCGCTGACGGATGGTCGGGAAAAATATGTCTGGTTCGTCACCGACGGCCGCGAGCAGCTCTTCTGCCTGGACAACGATCCCTCGGAGTGCCATGATCTGGCCGGTTGTCCCGCGGCAGCGGAACGCCTATCACACTGGCGGGGACGAATGATTCAGGAACTGGACGGCCGCCCGGAGGGTTTCTGTGATAGCGGAACCCTCATTCCCGGCAGTGAGTACAAACCTGTGTGCTCGCGCGCCAACAAGCCGGATGCTCGCGACGGCTCATAGCCGCGCGAGATCCGCGACGTTCGCTCAACTGAAGAAACATGGAGATGTGCATGACACATAAGAATATCCTCCTAATTACGACAGATCAGCAGAGTTCCACCATGCTAAGCTGCAGCGGTAATCCTGACCTGCACACACCACACATTGATACATTGGCGTCGGATGGTGTGCGCTTCGAAAAAGCATATGCAGCCCAACCGCTTTGTATTCCACAACGCTGTTCTTGGTACACGGGCCTCATGCCACACCGCCACGGAATTACTTTCAATGTGACAAACAAAGACATCCAGGCAGAATCAATGATGGGGCAGATATTTCGGGACGCGGGCTACGCAACCGGATATTCCGGAAAGTGGCACATCAATACTTCGCCTGAAAACAAACCATTCCACGGATTTGAGTGGATGAACAATATCCGGTGCAACGGTGCAGACGCGGGGATTGCGGCTGACTTTGAAACGTTTCTCAGTATGAATTGTGACCGACCGTTCATCTTTTCAGCCTCATTCAATAATCCCCATAACATATGTGAAGCCGCTCGCGGAGGCCCATTTCCCGACGGCGAACCGGGCTTGCCAGAGAATACGAACCAGTTGCCTCGACTTCCGGAGAATTTCGGCGTGCCCGAAAGGGAACCTTCCGTGATCCGCGAAGTGCAAAATATGTTGAGAATAAGTAACTATCCAACGAGCAACTGGGACGAGATGCGATGGCGTCTGCACCGCTGGTTCTACTGCCGACTTACGGAAATTGTAGACAGGCGCATTGGCGGGCTTCTTGAAACCCTGCAACAAAGAGGTCTGAGCGACAACACGCTTATTGTCTTTACTAGTGATCATGGAGACGGCAACGCCCACCACCAATGGAACCAGAAACAGGTATTGTATGATGAATCGGCGAGGGTGCCCTTTATTGTGAGCCGGCCAGGTAGCAGAATGAATCGTCTCGACGGAAAACAGCTCGTCAATACAGGGATTGATCTCATTCCTACATTATGCGGGCTTGCCGAGATTGACTGTCCGCCTCACCTGGATGGTCATGATTGGTCCGAGGCGTTGTCAAACGACGATCTTCCATCACGGCGAGACCATGTGATTATCGAGACGGAATTTGGAACGTTCGGAAAGCCATTGGGGTATCGGGGACGGGCGGTGCGCACTGGGCGCTATAAATACATGGTTTATGATCGGGGTGAAAACCGTGAGTATTTTTGCGATATGAATAACGACCCCGGCGAGACTATCAACCTTGCCGGCATCCCTGACCATCAAGAGGAATTGCTTAGTCACCGCGCCCTTCTGCGCGACTATATAGCCAAAACCGACGACATATTTCCTGTTGAGATGCTACCGGCTTAACTGTTGTCCTTGATCATAGGCAAATTAACGAAGAGGGAAATAGCAGGAGCGAACAAGCCGTTGCTCGCGACGGCTTATAGCCGCACGAGAACGGCGAGTTCGGAGACAAGACAATATGCTAAAATATTTATTGGCCTCACTGCTTCTGTGCTTCTCTCTTGTCTATGGCAAGGAGATCTCGCAGTGGCAGAGGAACAAGCGCAGCCTTCTGACAAACTTCAACAACATGTATCAGCCGTGTGTCGTAGAAACTGGGGGCAAGTATCCCTATAAGATGTGGTTTTTCGGCTGGGCGGCTGCCAGGACGAACCCCGGTTGGCCGGGGTGCGATGCGATATTTCACGCACGTTCAAAAGATCTGAAGACCTGGGAAGTCTACAGCCAGGACGGGAAATGGGATACCACCATGAATCCAAAGGCCTGGGTGCCTGTCCTTCACGCCAGCGACCGCTGGTACGATGCCTGGCATGTCGGCGACCCGTCCGTTGTGCTCAGAGACGGCAAGTTGTTCATGGCCTACAGCGCCACATCCAAGCACTTCAGTAAGCGTGAAGGCTATCCCGCCACTATGGTGCAGTGTGTCATGGGGGCGGTATCCGAAGATGGTATTCACTGGAAAAAAACCCAGCAGCCTCTCCTGATTCGCGCTGGTGACACCGCCAACCCTGAGCCCGAACAGGAACGGATCGGCGATTTCCACCGCCCATGCCTGCTCTGGGATAAAGGGAAATGGCGACTCTGGTTTGATTACTGGTTGCCCGGCAAGGGGGTCTGCATGGGCTACGCAGAGAACAAAGGGGATTTTGCGGCCGCAGGCGGTTTCAAAATCCAGAACGACCTTACGCAACCGCTGATTGAGGGCTGGCCGAACCCTGACATCATCCGTATCGGTGAGACCTACCACAGTTTTTCCGATGCCCCTGGATATCCTGGTGAATCGGGGTGGAAGGGACGACAGCTCCGCGAAGCAGTTTCGAAAGACGGTATCACCTGGGAACTGCGCGACTTTATTCCTCCAGACGAGGACACCGATGCTAATCACGTTCCACAGGCCTTTACCACGACCCTTGATGGCAAGCGCTGGCTCTATATCTTCTATGCCACCCAGATTGGTAACGGGCTAAACGATGGGAGGTACCACTTTGAGTACAACCGCATACGGGCGATGCGACGACCAATCGACAACTCCGAACAATCTCCTGCAGGCGACAGCCTAAAGGCCGCGCCTGAGGAGTAGCGTTCGAACAAAAGGAGCCACTATGAGGAACTCACAATTGGAATTGGATCTTTCCAGAATCGCTTTCAGCCGTTATGAAAGCAATCTCGCGATTTGCGTTTGCGGCCAATCGAAAGCGCTGTGGCTACGTCACATCTATGGCGGCAGAGCAACAAATCTATTCCGCCTGGATGTTATGGGCTTCTCGGGCATTACAAATCCAACGGTTCGTGCCGTTCCCGGGTTAATGTGGTTGTCCGACACTCATGGCCGAATCGAGATCGTGATGCCGGAACCAAACACGATCCGCATCCGCAGTCATAGGATGAATCTGCACCTTGTCGGCTCGGATTCACGTCGGTGTGATTTGATGATTCCGGCAGCCGACGATCAATGGCGATGCATTATGAGCAGAGCAAAACTCCTGTTCACGCCGATTTCCGGGACCATGAAGGTAGAAGCTCCTTGGATGCCAGCGAAGGGCACGAAGCAAAAGCATCATGGCACCCATCCGATCCATGTTACGATTGATGGTGATTCTGATGAATGGGAGTTTCAGATCAACACCTATGAGAGCGAGATAAACCCTCCGGTTATCCGTAGCCGTTTCGCCGAAGCGCACCGACAGAGCAAAGAGTCCTTCGCCTTTTGGCTCAGGAATACAACTTCTGTGCCGGAACGGTATCAGCCGGCTCGCGAATTGGCGGCCTATGTCGGTTGGTCGGCTGTCGTTCCGGCCGCCGGGAACTACCATGCGCCATCGATGCTCATGAGCAAAAACTGGATGGTGAATACCTGGAACTGGGATAACTATATCAACGCTTGGGCGAGTGTCTACCGCGATCCGGATTTTGCCTGGGACCAGTTTATGTTGCACATCCGGCATCAGCATCCGACTGGTGGTCTGGGCGATGGCATCAACGAGCAAAGCATCGGTTGGTCCTACACCAAGCCCCCTGTGCATGGATGGATCCTGCGACGGATGGCGGAAGCCAACCCCGCCATCGACCGCACGCGTATAGCTCAGGTGTATGAGCCAATATGTCGATGGACGGAGTGGTGGTTTCGCTATCGCGATGACGATGATGACGGCATCTGCCAGTATCACCACGGTAACGACAGCGGATGGGATGATGCCACGGCATTTGACATCGGCTGTCCCAATGAGGCGCCGGACCTCAATGCGCTTCTGATCCTGCAGATGGATGCGCTCGGCGAATTCGCACAATGCCTCGGTAAACATGACGAGGCAGCGGTTTGGGGCAACCGCTCACGTGAAATGCTGGAACGCTTCGTGGAACACAGTTGGCGCGAAGGACGGTTCGCCGCCATGGTCAGCGGGAGCCATGCCTATGATCCCGGGAACCAGTGTTTGTTGAGCTATATCCCCTTGGTACTCGGGAGCCGATTGCCGAAGGCAATTCGGAAAGAGATGATTTGTGGCCTGATGCGGCAGGGAGGATTTCTAACAGAATGGGGGCTGGCCACGGAATCAGTTGACAGCCCGGACTACCTGTCTTGTGGCTACTGGCGTGGATCGATTTGGCCACCGCCTATGTTGATGATCGTGGACGGCTTACACGATGCCGGGGAGAATGAGCTTTCGGAGGACCTTGCCGAGCGCTTTTGCCGATTGGTGGCCACACACGGCTTCGGTGAGAACCACGATGCGCTCACTGGCGAGATTCATTACGACCCGGCATACACGTGGTCAGCGAGTGTGTTTCAGCTGTTCGCACACTTGTATCTGCATGACAGAACAAAAGAACAAGAATCAAGTTCTCCTGGTTGAGCGTAGAGATGAAAGTGATCGTTCGAACCATCAGGTGCAGGCGACGCTTGACAGCGCGCCTCAACTCGCCGTTGGGCGAACCCCAAGAAGAGTTTTATAAATGGCTTTGATTAAGTGTCCTGAATGCAATAATGACGTATCGACCTCGGCAGCGTCGTGTCCCAAATGTGGCGCACCTATAGCGTCACAAACTAGCCGCATCACCGAACCAACAATACCGAGGGGAAAAGTACAATGCGGGCATTGCCGGGCAATCGTAAAACCTCAAAAAATGGAAGCTGGATGTAGCTCACTGATCATAGCTATACTACTTCTCTGCCTTGGTATTATCCCTGGAGTAATCTATATCATTTGGGAAAGTAGCAGAAAACAATGTCCAAACTGCAAACTGCCAATAAAGTGAACGACGCCCAACAACGGTTGAGGGCTTCGCCCCTCGCCGTTGGACCAGCCATATCGATAGCCAGACCGAATCTGTGGCGCAGGGCGCGAAGCGAGTATTCAGAGTATGTCAAACCATTGGTACAACATCGAAGGCTGTCTGACATTCTATCGTGATCTGAAAGGGGTAGAGCAGTGGCTCATACGCGGCCACAAGGAGTTACCCACCTCGGACTTCAGCGGGCTTCTCGATACTGTCATGCGTTGGCTAGTTGACAACCCAGCGTATGGCGACATCGCGGCGGATGTTGTTCAGCTCCTCTCCGGGTACGACCCCAAATACACTGCGCAGTGGCACGAGGCTGAGGAGGCCCGCAGGCGTGAAGCGGAACTCCGCGCACGAGAGATACAGGAAGCACAGGAACGCCGGAAGAAGGAAACTGAACTACTCGCACAGCAGCAACGAGAGGCTGAGGCGCGTCAAAGACGTGAGCGCAAACTTGCGGAGAAAAAGCAGGCACTCATGGACCGTTGCCACGAGTGGTTTCAGACGGACTTCCTTACAGCGGACAGGCGCTTCAGAGACGATGCCGACCGCAAGCTGCTAACGGCTCGTGAGTATTCTGAGTTGAAGACAGCCTTTGTCCAGGGTTGGGTCCACACAGAGCTTCACCTGTCGCTTGATATCGAGCAGGCTCAGGCGGTCGCCGGTGGACCCCGCGACATGCTGGTTGTTGCCAGAGCGGGTGCTGGTAAGACCCGCACGCTAGTCACCCGCGCCGTCTTTCTCCAGAAGCACTGCGGTGTCCCGCCTGCCGCCCTGCTTCTGCTTGCGTTCAATCGCGATGCTGCGCGGGAAATGCAGCAGCGGCTGCATGAAGCCTTGGGTGGCGATTTGCCACACATCATGACCTTCCACGCATTGGCCTATGCGTTGGTGCATCCGGACGAGGAACTCGTCTATGACAAGCCCTCAGCCGGAAGTCTCGGCCACAGCCGTGCGATTCAACAAGCCATCGATGAACACCTGCAGGCGGACCGGTACCGTGCCATGATCCGCGACCTGATGCTCTTGCACTTCAAAGATGATTGGGAGCGCATAGTTGCCGGTGGGTTCAACCTGCCAATCGAGGAGTTGATCGAATACCGGCTGGCATTGCCGCGCGAGACTCTGAGGGGCGAGTACGTCAAGTCCTTCGGAGAGAGACTAATCGCCAACACACTCTTTCAGAACGACGTGGAATACAAATACGAACGAAACTATCGGTGGAATGGCGTCAACTACCGGCCCGACTTCACTATCCTGCTGCCCGGACGGCGTGGCGTTGTAATCGAGTACTTTGGTCTCGAAGGTGAACGCGACTACGATGAGATGTCAGCAGACAAGCGGGCGTTTTGGGCTTCCCGCCAGGGTTGGACCCTGATCGAATTCTACCCACAAGATATTGCATCTCAAGGTGTTGATGGTTTTACCGAGTGCATTGTGAAGCGTTTAGCTGATGCCGGGGTCACAACTCGTTCTCTTTCAGATGACGAAATATGGCAGCGCATTCGCAGACGGGCCATCGACAGTTTCACAGGCGCAGTTCGGTCGTTAGTCAGTCGCTGCCGGAAACTGAACCTAACGGGCGAGCAGTTGGCTGGCTTAATCGACGGTCATACCCCGATTACTGAAGCAGAACGGTTGTTTCTGGCTGTGGGAGCGTCTGTATACGTTGCGTATCTGGAGCGCCTCCGGTCTTCTCAACAAGAGGATTTCGACGGCCTGATGTGGAGGGCAATCACCTTGGTGGATTCTGGCCATAGCCAGTTTGCACGGGACAGAGGGCGCGAGCGCGGAGACTTGCGTAGAATCCGCCATGTGCTGGTAGATGAGTTTCAGGACTTCTCTCAGATGTTCTACCGCATGGTGCAAGGGATTCGGACACTCAGTCCGCACGCCGACTTCTTCTGTGTGGGTGACGACTGGCAAGCAATCAACGGCTTTGCTGGCTCGGACTTGAGATTCTTCCGTGAGTTCAGCGAATTGTTCCGAGAGCCAACAACCTTTACCGTCAGCACCAATTATCGTTCACCAGCAGGAGTTGTTGAACTCGGGAATGCCCTGATGGTAGGACGCGGGAGTCCCGCCAAGCCACACCGAGAAGACGCCGGGTGTGTGAGACTGGCAGACTTAGGCAGTTTCATGCCGTCACCCGCCGAACGAGCACGACATGAAGGGGATGATGCGACCCCATTTCTGCTTCGGCTGATTCGGCGGTTGCTTGATTGTGGCGATTCCATCGTGCTCCTCTCGCGACGTAACGGCGTTCCTTGGTATGTGAAGTACCATGCTGACCTGCCAGCCGCTGTCGATGGGCTTGAACGCTTCGCTGAGCACATCCGCATGTTCTTACCGGAAGACGAGCGCGGCCGCCTGACCGCCTCGACTGCCCACCGGTACAAAGGCCGTGAACGAGAGGCTGTAATCATACTCGACGCCGACGAAGGCTGCTATCCTCTCATCCATCCCAACTGGGAATTCCTCCGAGTGTTTGGCGATACGTTGGAAGCCATTGAGTCAGAGGAGCGCCGGCTATTTTACGTGGCGCTGACCCGATCCCAGAAGACGCTGGTCGTTCTTGTCGAGAGCGAGAGGCGCGAAAGCCCTTACCTGAGAGAGATCAAAACGCGCGAGGATATTCAAGCAATCGAATGGGAGCAACTCCGCCCAGTGCCTTCGCTTGATGGCGACAGACTGGAAGTGCACGTGTCAAATGCATATGAGGTCCACAATGAACTGGCGGCGCAGGGATATCGATGGGAGGAGGGCCAGAAGTACTGGTATCGTCTGGTGATGGCGGAAGGTTTCGACTTGCGCAACCTGAAGCGTCAAGCGTGGGCGCGACAGGGCGTGTGTATCGACGGGTTACTGTTTTCTTAAATTGTTTATCCATAATTCTGCCTCCATATCGATATAACCGGCCGAGGTAAAACGTAACTCGGAAAAAATAAAAAAATATTGGAATTGTTATTTTATTAAACAAGCAGCGGACTGACAGGGAAAAGTGCTTGATGTAAAAGATACGTATACGCGAAAAGCGATATCAGACAGGGAAAGAGAAAGGTATTATCCTCTCCCTGGCAACACGTTACAAAAATATAACCGCCACAGCATACTGCCGTGGCGGTTATATTTACGTGATGTTTATTCTTTCGACGAAACTGCGAAACATACCATCTATTATTTATAACCGAGAATGATGTCTCCGAGCATGGTGGCTGTTTCGGCTGTCTTTCCTTTCTTTCCGCGTTTTCGTCCCACTTTCAAGACCAGGGACCAGGTAGTTTCGTCACCCGGTTTGTAGTAGGCCTTGAACACGGAAAGCGGAATGCGAAGTTCGGCCTGCCAGCGGCCGGGTTCGCTCTTGACCCGACGGTACCATTTGAAATTACAGGAGGCATTTCCGCCAAAGGAGTCAAACTGTTTGCCGATGCTGTTTAAGGCCAGGCGATAGGTCTTGCCGGTTCCGGACTTGGGTGTAATGTCCAGACAGACATAATCATCGGTCTTTAATACACCGTTGTTGTCCCGGCGCGTGCATCGGGCAATGGGCTTGCGGTTCTTTTCCAGCTGATTCTCGATCCGAAACCAGAGCGCGTCTTCTGAAAGCAGGAAAGCGGCCTTGCTTTTCTGCTGTGCCGGTTTTCCCTTGACCAGGAATTCGGTCAGGTCTCTGGCCTTTTTCCAGGCGGCTTCGCTGAGTTCTCCGTCCAGTTCAGGCGCTTTCCGGGTAAAGAGTGGTAACAGGGAAAAGGTGTAGGCCAGTTTTTCAGCCTTTTTGCCTTTCAAGTCCATTCCGACAACCAGGGGACAGATTTCCGGCGCGTCTTTGATCCTGTCAAAATCACGATGCACGGTAAAGATCCGGGTGTGTTCGGAAAGATGATCCAGTCCACGAATCGGCATTGTTGGGAATGGGACGGACCATCCATTGGCGGCAAAAGATAAATCTCCATCTGCAAAGGATTTGTCCACGCGCTCAATTGCAATGCGGAATTCAGCGCGTTTCTTTCCGCTGGCTGTGTCTGTGATCCGAAAGGCATCCTTTCGGACATCCAGAATCACGCCCGTGTTTTTGTAGCTGTCCCGTGTCACGATCGTAGTGTACCGCGGGTCTACGCTCTTTTTTTCAATCGTCCTGATCACTTCAAAACCCGTGACACAGTCCCGGAATACAGCGGTCCAGGTTCCCTGCGGATCGTTCATACAGAGCGGAATTTCGCCTTGAGCGACACCACCGGGCGCGTTCAGGTTCTGACAGTAATTCTCCCGGCAGACTCCTCTGGGATCAAAGACCTCGACATGTACGACGTGCTCCATAGCAGACCCGTCTGTGTCCAGTGCTGCCTTAAAATGCCAGGGATACGACTCACCGAGTTCAACATTGAATCCCTTGACTTTGTACGGCAGTGCTGCAAAGACATATCCCTCCACCGGAATCATCTCATAGTCAAATTCATCGACCTCGCCCAGATAGGTTCCTCTGCGGCAGTCATAGATATGCCGCTTCCAGGGAACGTTCACGCGAACCGACAGATTCGCGGAAGAGTCCAGACCGGAAATTTTAGTCGCGCCCAGCTGATCCTGCGTAATTTTGGCATTGACCACAATGCTGAAGAGATCCATGCCCTTGCGTTTGTACATGAAACGCTGTACCACGTGCCGGTCTTTTCCAGTCGTTGGGTCCAGCACTGTAATCTGTTTTTTGACACCTGCCATGTCCAGCAGGTTGCGGGTAAGGGCACGCAGATTGGGTCCGATCTCGCGTTTGTCATTCAACCGTTTCTGCTGATAATCCATCCAGGAGATGTTGGTATAGATAAACTTGCCTTTTCCGTAAGGATTCACGATCATGGCCGGAGCTCCGCCCGCGTCGGCCAGTGCTGCGGCGCCGCGACGCACTTTGATGCCCGGCTCCACGATGCGCAGTTCATCGATTCCAGCGTCCTTGAACAGGTCCGCGTATTTCGCGCCTTTGTTAAACGTAACAGGACTCTTTGCCTTTTTTAGCCATTCTTTGTTCCTGGCTTTCATGATATGGCTCTGTTTGGGACAGAAGGAACCATTGACTTCGGCAACAATGTAATTTTCCCGTTCAATTCCAAACGCATCATCCAGCTGTCCCTTTTTCAGGCGTTTGCCGTGTTCGTCAAAGCAGGCGGTCATGTTGTCGGCCACGCAGACTCCGCCCTTCTTGACCCACTTGCGGATCGCTTTGACCTCGTCCTCAGACATGGCACACGTTTTGTTCAAAACCAGAAGCTTGAATCCCTGCTTTTCCAGTGCTCCGTCCAGCAACCGCTCATCATCCACAAACTTATACAACAGTCCGCTGTCTTCAAAGACCTTCATCCAGGAGAGACGGTTCTTGAGCAGACAGGAGTGACTGCTCTCGTAGGAACTGTAGCGACGCGGCCAGGTAGAGGCGTCCACTTCCGAATCCAGCATCCAGTGAACCCGGATCGACGGCTGCGAATAGTAGATCGCGACCGGGTCGTTCTGAATCACGGAGGGCACCATGACTTTGCCCAGACCATCGTGAAGTTCGTGAAAAAAATTGCGCATGGCTCGTCCATAGCTCCAGAGAATCACACCGTCGTCTCCCCGCAGAAAGAAGCGCCACAGTACGTACTTGGATTTATCGGTACTACCGAAATTGGTTCGGACCGAACGCAGGTCCGGCCGGGCAAAGGAGCGAATTACGTCCCTGGAGCCACCCCAGTCATAGGCCTCGCAATACGTCATTTCCTTGAGCAGCAGGGGCCAGTTCCAGCCCGACCAGGCCAGCGGGGCCTGGCCACCCACAAATCCCGCATATGTTTCAGGTATTTGTTCTTTGATGATTTTATAATACATGGCCAGAAAATCCGCCCAGTGTTCGTCCACAAACTGAATTCGATCCCAAAGCGCGGAGAAGTTCTCGCTGCCCGGATCACAGAACTGTTCCGCGGTCAGTTCGAACCGGCCCACTCCCGGCACCAGCTTTCCCTTGAGATATGGCGTATGCTTCATCTTGGCGTCATCAATGGTATCCGGCATCACCTCGTCCCAGGTTTTGAAGTGGGTGTCCCACTGTTTATTCAGCTCCTTCACGGATTTATATCGCGTCTGGAGCCATTCCCGGAACCGCTTGATGCAGTGCTCACAGAAACAGAAGTCAAAGGGGTTGCCCATGGCTGTGTATCCGAGTTCATCCCGGACATCCACGCCAAGGGGACAGTTGATGCGGCTTCCCTTGATTCCCTTGACCCGGCCGATATCAAAATTATTTTTTACATCATCGGGATTGTTGGTGCAGGGTTTACGAATCAGGTACTTGCGGTCGCGTGTCCGTTCATACGGCGCGGAATACGGTTTGATGAATCTCCGGTGCAAGAAGAGTCCGCCAACCAACTCCCCAATATACCGGCGCATGTTGTTCAGCGAAAGATTGTCTGAGCAGTAACAGCCGCCGCCAAAGATTCCTGCGTCCATATTATAGTGATAGTCACTGCTGATTCGCCAGTACTTCATGACCTCGTATTCTCCCCACCACTCTTTGGGCCGCACACCGAAACGGCAGGTGCCGATCTGGCGCGGTTTGGCTTTGGCATTCCCGGGAACGGTCTCTACGATCAGGTAGTTGATAATGGCGGTTGGAAAGTTTACTGTCATGGTTCCCTTGTGCGTGGCCGCTTCTGCTTTAAATTCCGTTTCCCTGATAATCCGGCAGAAGGAATCGCACCAGATCAGGCGATACGTTTCCCCGGCCTTGAGTTTGCTTGCCGTGAATGTCAGCGTGTCCCCCTTAAAGTAAAGCACTTTGTCCACATGAAGATTCCGGGCGCGCCCTGCTCCCCCGGCCCCCAGCTTGTCCAGGGCGTGCAGCGGAAGAACCGAGCAGAGCACAAAGCCCAGCAGACATATCACTCGTATACCGATCCGGTGTATTCTATTTTGTTTAATTCGCATACCATTCATCAGTCAGCCTCCTCAATAAGCCCGAGAGTAAACGCCAGCACACCAAACCGGTCCGGCATATGTGTCTTCCAGCTCCTGCTCCAGGACATTTCGCCCACATGATGGCGAAACCGGAAAAAATTCACTCCCCAGAGCTTGGGAAATTTCTTACCCGCAGGAACCAGACTGTTCAGCGGGATCGCCATTTCTATCAGGTATAATCCCTTCTTTCCAAGCTTGGTTTTAACTTTGGTTTCCGGATCCCAGTTGATTTCATCTACTTCAAACGCGTCATAAAGCGTTCCCAATGTATTGACAATGATGTGATAGTAATCCCCGTGCTTGCGTGTGGCACCGGGCTGAAGCAGAAATTCATGGTAAGCGTCTTCCCAGGTATGATCATCCCACATGGCCTGGTCGCGCTCCTTGATACGGCTCATTCGGTTAAACCGAGCCTGAAAATCAAACTTATGTAATTCTTCTTTCATATAACTGGCTGGATCCAGACTCGGCTCTCTGCACTGGTACGTGATGTAGAGATACCCGGGATCGGTCAGCACAAAAACCTTGGCCGGATATTTCTTTGCAATATCACCTGCACCCGCATTGCGCTGAAGCGTAAACTGGGCAGCGTCCTTGTACAGGTCATCCAGGTCTCCGTCAATCGCTGGGCCTTTCTTTACATGCGGAACCACGGCAAACGGGACTGTATATTTTTTTGCTTTCTTTCCCTTTCCCTCGGTCCGGGAGGCTGCTTTCTCAGCGTCAGCCTTGAGCGCGGCTTTCTGCGCGTCACTGATTTTTTTAAACGGCCTGGCCGGATCTTCGGCTGCAACCGTTCCTGCGCTCATCACGCAGAAAATAATTAATAAAAACCATTTTATTTCACCCATACCCATATATAACTCCTTCCAAATAAGTAGAATCTGCCATTAAAGACACATCAAGCAAAGATATAAATCTATTCGTCTATACCTGTTGGAAGCAATATGTGTTGATTTTTTTTAAAATTTTTTACCGCCAATTTACTATGACTATTAATTGATTCAAAATAAATCTCATCTTAACTTCATCTTAACAAAAAGATTATATATTGTATCCAACATCGTGCAATCGTACTATATATTCCCATTTAAGATCCTATCGGAGAATGAAAATGACAAAGGTTGACCTGCATGTTCACTCGCAGTATTCAAAACACCCGTCGGAATGGTTTCTCAAGCGGATCGGTGCCCAGGAATCCTATACGGACATTGAGCACATTTACCGGACTGCCAAGAAAAACGGCATGACATATGTTACGATCAGTGATCACAACACCATTGAGGGTGCGCTGCGCTTGAATAAATCTCATCCGAGGGACACTTTTGTCAGCGCGGAGATGACCGCGTATTTTCCGGAAAACGGCTGCAAGATCCACGTTCTGGTCTTTGACATTGACGAACATCACTTCCGGGAGATCGACCGGCTGCGGAGCAACATTTATGATTTGCGCGATTATCTGCGCGATAACAACATCGCCTGCTCTGTAGCGCATGCCACGTACAACATCAATAACAAGCTGAACATGGATGTTCTGGAAAGACTCATTCTGCTTTTTAATGTTTTCGAAACCATTAACGGAAACCGCAGCTATGCCTTCAACCAGGTTTGGAACAGCGTACTCCACAGCCTGGACCCGGATGACATCAGCGAGCTCTACGAAAAGTACAGTATCGAACCCTGGGGCGATACCCCCTGGATCAAGGGATTTACCGGCGGATCCGATGATCATGCCGGACTTCTAATCGGGACCACGTATACCAAGACCGGCAATCCGGAATCGGATATGAAGGAGTTTCTCAACAATATCCGCTCGCGAAAGACCTATCCCGAAGGCGGAGACAATGACTTCAAATCCTTTGCGCTCTCGCTGTACAAAATCGCCTATGAATTCTATAAGACCAATTCCGGCAACAAGGGCGGGCGGTTCTGGAATCTGCTCAATGACATGATCTTTGAAGATAAAAAACCCGGATTTCTGGAACGCATGTCGGTAAAAAAGATCCGTACCGGAAACAATGATCAGGACCGGGTGATCTATCAGTTTATTCAAAATTTCATTGAAGGCCTGGGCTCCTTTAATGATGGAAACGTGCATCAATACATCAGCAACATTTATGACAACGTGGCCACCCTGACGGATGATTTCTTCCAGATCATGCTCACCTCCATGGAAAAAGATTTAAAGTCCGGGGATCCGGCCAGGCTCTTCCGAAATCTTTCCGCGTTCCTGCCCGTGCTTTTCATGTCCACACCGGTTTTTTCCGCCTTTTATCACCAGAACCGGGAACGGGATCTGATTGAAGCCGTGGAAAAGAAATACCTGAACAGGGAACGTTCCGATACACGAAAGATCCTCTGGTTCACGGACACGATTGATGATGTTAACGAGGTTACGGTTACACTTAAAAAGACCGCATGGATGGCATACAATACCAACAAGAACCTCAAACTCGTCTTCTGCAACAAAAACGGTGAGGTCAACGGAAACACGCCTCCCAATCATATCAACCTTGAGAATGTGTACTCGTATTCGCCGGATTACTACAACTGCTTTTCCGTTCAGGTTCCGTCTATCCTCAAGTCGATTAATATCATTCACTCCGAACAGCCCGATGAAATAATTATTTCCACCCCCGGTCCGATGGGAATCCTGGGCCTTATCTGCGCCAAGCTGCTCAAAGTGCGCTGCCGCGGAATCTACCATACTGATTTCCGGATTATGGCCGAACGAATCACCGATGATGAATCCGTTGCCTGTCTGGTCGAGGGATACATCCGCTGGTTCTACTCTCAGATGGATGAAGTCCGGGTGCCGTCCGATGAATACATTCGCATCCTCGGAGAACGGGGGTACGACAGAACCCGTCTTAAGAAGTCAAAACGCGGTTTGGACATGAACGTTTTCAAGTACAATGAAAAGTACCGGAAGGAGCTCAAGGAAAAACACTCCCTGAATGGAGGCATCACAGTACTGTACGCAGGCCGCGTCAGTTATGAAAAAAATATCGGATTTCTCAATGTGCTCTTTGATGAACTCACGGCCGAAGCCGGCGACATCCGTTTGATTATTGCCGGCAGCGGTCCGGCACTGGAGGAAATGAAAACGAACCTTTCCTCAAAAAAGAACATCCTCTTCACCGGTGAACTCAAACGCGAGGATATGATCAAGTATTATTCCCTGGCCGACCTGTTTATATTTCCCAGTGCGTTTGAAACTTTTGGCATGTTCATCCTGGAGGCCCAGGCCTGCGGTCTTCCCGTGCTGGTCACGGACCAGGGAGGCCCCAGGGAACTGGTGGAAAGCGGCACCACCGGATATGTGCTGCCGCTTCAGAAAGAATTGTGGAAGGATAAAATACGTCACTTCTCCCAACTGCTCCAAAACGATCCGGAAAAATATATTCGTCTCAGGCAAGCCTGCCGAAAGAATGTCGAAACCCGCTTCAGCTGGCAGACCGCACTCAAGGATATTGTGGAGACGTAAAACTGCTTTTGAGAAAACGGAAAAGAGAATTCGACAGGATTAACAGGATCGACTGGATAAAAAAAGGATTTCTTGTCGTGCTGAAACGTAATTCTGCTTTTCATTGCGTCATCCTGGCCTGAACATCCTTGCGGATTTTGAATTCATAATTTATATCTTTTCATTTTTCCTTACCCGCACCCAGAATCTGGGCAAGATTGGTTCTGACACGCAGCAGAATCTGGCTCTCTTCTCTGACAGCGGTAACCTGGATATTCTGGGACAGAATTCCGCTGAAAATTTTAAGAGGTACGGGCAATTCCGGTGATTCGCCGGAAACCTGGATCAAATGGAGAATGCTGGTGCTGGTATAAAAAGAAAGAGGCTGTCGGAGTTCTCCGTTGATGGGCTTTGCAGCGGCCTTTTCCAACAGGGAGCCGTCTGCCAGTTTTTCCAGCAGAGGAATGCTCCCCAATGCAAAGAAACTCTCTGTAAGCAGAAAACCAACCTTGCCTTTGATGTAGAGGCTCGCTTTGGCAATCGTCTTTTTTTCCGGCTGCTTTTTCCAGCGCTCAAAGAGCAGGTTCAAACTGGTTTCCAGTGCTTTACGGTTCTTGATGCCTGTCAGAAGAGCGGAATCGTTCATGGGAGTGGAAAAAAGAATCAACTCTCTCTCAAAATATCCAAGAAAGGTCTCCAGATTCACATCCGAGACGGCTTCGAATTCGCGGATCTCGGTATTGTATTCTTCAAGAATTTCCGGATCAATGGATGCAACAATGGTCTTGTAAAGCCTGATCAGGTCTTTGCCGGAATTCATGGACTTGGCGATCACTGACCCGTCTGCCGGAAGTCGTACCGCCAGGCGGAGCGTTTGAGGCTTGCAGAATAAGAAGGCGGGGAGTCCGCGGTTTATATTCTTTGTTCCAACTGCAGCCCGAATTCCCTGGCTGTCCAGGCTGGCAGCAGCGCTGGTGAAGACTTCAAGGTTAAGAGAATCCATTAACCGATTAATAAAGCCCTTTCGCGGTGAAGCGATATGCATACTCATTATCGTACGGAGTATGGTTTCCAGATCTGCCCAGGCGATCAAGGGCGCCTGGTTATTGATCTGATTGTACCGCTGCAGAAAATGCGGCGCATCCTTGATCCCTCCGTTTCCGCGAAGCGTTCCGGACGCTGCTCCCTGTGCAATGGCTTCACTGTTGGAAAACCACACCCAGTGTTTACCATGGCTGAGAAAGCCCAGCGTCCGTCCTCCGCGTTTGTTGCTTACAGGTCCGGATGTATTCTCCGGCAGTGTGACGTTCAGCTGTTTCTGAAAGGGCCAGACCTTAAGAACCCGGTTCCATGATCCGGGCATCTCCTTTGTCTTTGCGCCAACAAGAAACTTTACATTGTCTCCCTTGCCAATTTCAAGCAGGGCAATCAGAAGCTCATCATCCAGTTCTTTCATCACATCGGGTGTCAGACCAACCATCGGACCGAACATACGGAGCATGGGCCAGGACTTGTACCCGCGAACATATACAAACGCACGGGTGTGAGAAGGAAGCTGCCGCAGGGCCCGGGGAAATTCTACTGTATCTGCACCAAAGCACATTCCAGCAGTCACAACAAAGAGCATGCATATCAGTAATTGTTTCATTGAAGTTCTCCCTGTTTGGGGTTGTATTTGTATTGGATAACGATTCCTCTCTCATCTCTTCCCGTACCCCCGTCATCCTTCATGTTCGGCCCTGCACTGTACAGGATAAATCCGTCAAGGCTGCGCTTGTAAAGGAACGGTTTCCCCGTAAAGGGATCCGCAAGTCCTGCAGCACCTGCGATCTCATCCAGTTTCTGCGGCCATGCCTTATTCTCCAGATAAAATTCCCGCAATCTGCAGAGCACTTGAATCAGTAGAAACTTGGCTTTACACTTGATCATACTTGCTTTGGTTCTGGATAACGCAGGCAGAAGCATACGGGCAAGAAAATTCCAGTCCGGAATGGATTCCAGCAGTCGTTTATCAAAATCTATCCCGTGCAGTTCCACCATTTCAGGGTACGGCAAAACAACAATCTCAATTATCTGGTCATAGAAACGTTCCAGATCCCGGATCATCAGACGGTCTGGATAGAGTATTGAAAACAGCTTACCCACCGCAGCCCTTCCATCTGAACCGATATTTTCGGTCCCGGGAATTCGAAGCCCGAGTACCTGACTGTACATATCCAGATCCATTCCACTCTGCCTGAATATCTGTCCGCAGGTTGTAATACCGAATATCTTCTCATACCCCATATATTTCTCTGGCTTAGGGACGTATTTGCTGTTTTCTGCTGCAAGCATCCGAATTTTCTGAAGTGTTGCAAGGTCCGCATTCTCTGACAACACTGCCATCTCAATAAAATCATGCGTCATGGCAAGCATGGCTGAACGGACCAGGCCGCCGATCAGAGTTACTTCATGCTCCAGGGACTGGCTCATGCAATAAAGCATCCGGATATCACTGAGAACACCGTCCATATTATTTGTATGCAGTCTGTATGCTGCGCGTGCAATTACCAGCCGGGTCAGGGTTCTCATGCCGGTAATATGTGGCAGCAGCATGCCGGCCATCATCTCCTTTCCTCTTGAATCCATGGGAAAGGCGCAGCTATGCTTGGCTGCTGCATGTTCAAGAATTTCATAGGTCCGGACATTCGTCTCAATCAGTTCTTCCAGTCCTTTGCCGTCCGCCCATTGATACTTTTTATCGCCGCTGAGAAAGTTTTCGTATGCTTTCTTTATATTAAGCATCACTTCCTTTGATGGAATTTTCATAACATTCATCGCCTGGATATAATCATAGGCAGCGTTGTCATCTCTGGGGATATCCGGGTAATCCGTAAATCCCATTTCTCGGATTTCAGCAACGGTCAGCACGGAAAAGGTTCTTCCGTCAACCGTTACTTGTTCCCGACCGTCTGCGGCCGGTTCATCACCAAACATAGGAACCAGCCAGGCTGCGAACAGGCAGATAAGCAGCGGTTTCTTAATAGAGTTCATCGTTTTCCTCCTTGAATATATGTCGGGTCATTGGTAAGGTGCGTAACCGGTATCCGGCATCCTTCACAACCGGTTGGTCATTCGGTTTCCGGTTAAAGAGCTGATAGACCACGGTGCGGGGACCACGCACACTGGCACGGGCTTCCGCAAGGGCTTTCTCGCTCTGCTCAACTTTGCTTTTAAGCGTTGCGTTCTCTGCTCTCTGTTCATTGAGTTCCTGATCCAGATAGCGGATTTCACTGGACAGCGTACCGAGAAAGTATCCCATGATCATGCATCCTGCCATTAAACAGGCTGCCAGTGCCGCCAGCAAGGTTCGTCCGGATCGTTTCGCCGGACTGACCGGATCATCATTGATACCCAGATCCAGATCTGAGCGTTCTTCGGCCATAACCGGTTCATCACCGCGACAGGCATCCTGAAGCATGCGGTCCAGATCCCCGAACAAAGCCTGCTCGCGCGCGCACTCTTTGCATCCGGAGATATGGTCACGAAGAGCCCGTTCCTCTTCATTGCTTCGGTCCATGGCATGAACTGTAAGCAATTCTCTGATTTTTTTGCAGTCCATCATGTTTCCTCCTAATGAGAGTGTTCATCGAATCAGCCTTTCTCTGAGCAGTGCCCGGGCTTCACTCAGACGGGATCGGACACGTCCATGAGACATGCTGAGCAGACTGGCCATTTCCTGACCACTGAATCCTTCCTGATAGCGCATCAGTACCAGCTGTTTCATATCCTCGGGCAGGGACTCCACGGTCTTCCGGACCTGGATCACGGTTTCATTCTGCTCGGCGACAACTGCCGGATCCTGAGTTCGGTTCTGAATAAATTCATCGGTCGTTTTCGCGGATAAGCCGTCAGCTTTCTTTCTGCGCATCCGGCTGATCAGCTTGAGCAGAATTCCGTACAGCCAGGTGTATACCGCAGAATCGCCTCTGAATTTGTGGGCATACTGAACCGCAACCACAAACGTATCCTGACAAAGGTCTTCCGCATCATGCCGATTCCCAGTGTACGAAAGTGCGGCCGCATGCAGCCGGTCATAAAACATATTGTTCAGCCAGGTCAGCGCATCATCCCGACTTTTGCTCAAGTGTTCTCTGAATAGTTCGTTCTGGTTCATTGGCAATTGTTTCCTGGCTGCTTGATTCCGGATCCGTTACACCCGTTTAGTGTTGGTTCGAAGTAAAATGTTCGGGAAAAAATAATTTTCTCATCCCATATTTACCAGCGTGGCGGCCAGTGCACCAAGTATAATCCCTGCAATCTGACGATGGGTAATGCGTTCTTTCCAAATCAAAACCGCCAGGAAGGCGGTCAGGATGATATTACAGACTGTTTTGGTCGGAAAGAAGACGATTCCCTCCAGATGCTCCAGGGCCTTGATAAATGTATACACGCCGATTACGTTTAAAACCGCCATCAGCAGTCCGGAACGGGTTTCTGCAGAGAAAACGCTCCAGTGCCTGCCCTCTTTAAACACAAGCAATGCCATTGCTCCCGTCGCGTAGATCCAGAACATGTAGTTGGAAATCAGACACAATCGACTGGCGTATTCATATTCGGAGATCACCTTGCTGGCCACCTGGGTCAGACCGGTACAGAAGGAAGCTGTCAGAACCAGCATCATCCACCGCTTCCGGTTGCCGGTCACCTGAAGACGAAGGTTTCCAAAGAGAACAACACAGGGCAGCATCAGCAGAATACCGGAAATCTGAAGCACAGAAGGGATCTCGTTCCAGAAAAAGATCGAAGCCACCAGCGGAATCACCACAGACAGCCCCACAAACGTCCAGCCTACAGCCAGACCGCCCTGGGCCATGGCAAAGAAGAAAGTCCGCATGGCCGTGAACAGGCAGATACCCGCAGCCACACCGGTAATAATCAGTTTCGGTTCCGGGATCATGCCGCCGCTAATAATCAAACCCGCAACCGCGACAATCAAAGCGGCCAGGTACATGGTCAGCTGAACCGATGGGGTGTAGCATTTGCGTTCGCCTGAAGCTACTTTATAGCAGAGACTGAACAGGGTTATTGAAAGGATATGAAAAAAAAGATACGCCATATCGGTTTGCTACACTGAATCGTTTTCGCGGGACTCAATAAATGTTCTGTGTAGCGCTTCCAGTGCTTTCTGTTCATCCGCGGCCTTGATTACAAAGGGCAGGGCAATATCGGATCCGCCGTCGGAGATCACTTCGACATTCACTCCGGTTTCATACACGGAATTGAATGTACGGCCGGCAATGCCCGGTGTTTCCCGAAGCGCCTCCCCCACAAGGCATATCAGGGAAACATCAATCATGGTTTCAATCCGATGAATAATGCCGTCGCGAAGTTTTTCCAATATAGCCACAGCCCGGTCTGCCTGGCTGGCGTCTATGACCAGGGAAAAACTGGCCATGGACGCGGCCATGGTGTATACATTAATATCCTCTTCTCCAAGCCGGTCAAATACCTGTGAGGCCAGTCCGGAGGTGTTGGCCATGGCCGGGCCGTACAGGCTGACCAGGGCCACGTCCCGTTTGGCTGCCACACTCTGAATCACCCATTCCTTGGAAATATCCTTGTCGCTGATCAGTGATCCCGGTGCCTGGGGATCATACAGATTCTTAACCAGGATCGGGATGTCCCGGAGTACGGCCGGTTCCACAATTCGCGGGTGCAGAATCTTGGCTCCGAAATATGCCAGCTCAGCGGCTTCATTGTAACTGAGGCGTCTGACATTTTTTGCCGCGGGCACGACCTTGGGATCCGCGCTCATGAATCCGGGAACATCTTTCCAGACTTCAAGTCGGTCGGCTTCAAGTGCGTAGGCGATAATGGCCGCGCTGTAATCGCTGCCGCCCCGCCCGAAGGTAGTCACGCTTCCGTCGGCTGCGCAGCCGAAGTAACCGGTAATGACGGGTATGGCCCCGGCTTCCAGTTCCGGCACCAGTTTTTCTTTGAGGTTTTTTTCCACCTGATCCATGACCGGGGTAGCGGCCCCGTATTTGCCGTCCGTCAAAATGCCCAGTTCATCGCCGTCATACGCATTGGACCGCAATCCACGCGTACGAAGATGTCCGGCAAGGATAGAGGCGGAAAACCGCTCGCCGCAACTGATAATGTAATCATTCATGCGCGGAGTCAGCTCTTCGGTATAGGATACGCCGTACAAACACTTTTCCAGTCTGCTTATTTTGGCTCTCAGCCGGTCCAGTGTGTCCATGCGTATGGTTTCATCCAATATAATTTCTGCTGCTACCGCGTGATGACGCTCTGTAAGTTTCTGGATACAAGGATCAATTACTGCTTCATCCTTGAGGGCCTGTGCGGTTACCTCATGGAGTTGATCCGTGACTCCCTGGATCGCTGAGAGCACAATGGCTACACGGTCTTCTGATGCATGGGTTTCAATTACATCGCCGGCCAGCTTCATGGATTGGCCGTCACTGACTGTTCCGCCTCCAAATTTCATAACTTTCATAATTCGTTCCTCTGATTGGGTTCTGTTACCATTCTATACCATAATTGTTTCTGTCAGAATTACCGAGTTTATTTATACCAAAAACATTCCCGATTGCGAGAAAAAGATCACCCATACCTTTCCTTTTAACTTGTGTTATATGCTGCGTCAAATATAATGAAAATGTTTCCAGAATAAAACCAGGGCTTCTTATGCACGAAAGGAAGATGACGAATGGGAAAACCTGATGACAGCTGTGAAATCACTTATCACAAAGGAAATGATCTCTTTTGCGAAGGAGATGAACCGGATCATCTCTACATTATCAAGTACGGAGAAGTCGGCATATACAAGATTGATAAAAACGGACAGGAAGTTATGATTGACACGGTCAGGGAGGGAAATGTAATTGGTGAAATGGCCCTTTTTGACGACAAACCTCGATCAGCCACGGTACGTGCAAACCGACTCACACGGGTGGTACGGGTTCCGAAAAAAGAATTTCTCAAACGTATCAACAAAATGCCCGGCTGGCTGGCCAGCATTGTTCGAATCATTATCAAACGCCTTCGCATCTCCAACTCACGATTCACCGAATCCGCCAATCGCAGTTTCAGCGCAAATGTCTCATACCTTCTCACCTACATCTCCGAACGGTATTGCACAGACTCCGAAACCGGACTGACCCTGAACATCGATACAGCGACCAAGGAAATTCAGAAAATACTCAACCTGGATTACAATACAGTCAAGGAATGCTACGATGAACTGGCAGCTAAGAATATCATTACTCTGAGTAGAAATAAGATGATGATTCCGGACCCCAACCTGCTGTACGAGTATTACAGATACAAAGAAGGTCTACTGAACCCGGACGCGCTGCCAAAACTCAGTACAACCACTCGAAAGGTTGCGGACGCGCTCATGGACTATACGCAGACCCGTGGAACCCAGAAAAAAGACGGTGTCATGATCCCCTATATGATGTTCTGCAAAGACTGCCGGAAAATGTATGGTGTACACGCTGATGCATCCGCGATGAATGAGCTTGCAAGCGTCGGCTTGATCGCTATTACACCCGAACCGCCTGCATCCGGCAAAGAAATAAAAGATGAAGATAAGGACATTTATGTGTACACGGAGAAGCTGAAAATTCTTTTTCGAAAAACACGAATTCTTGAGATGTTTGCTCGTTGAGAACTTCATCCGGTCAATCCTGCCGGAAATCCGTTGGAACCATTCCAATTGTTTTCTTGAATATCCTGGCAAAATAATTCGGGTCTTCATACCCGCATCGATACGCAATCTCGGAAATGCGCATATCCGTCTCCTTGAGAAGTGACATGGCCTTCTGCAGCCGGAGGGAGTTGAGATACTCTTTGGGAGACATGCCCATCTTTTTTTTAAATACCCGGGTCAGGCTGCTTCGGTTGAGCTCCACCTCTATACTGAGTTCATTCACCGAAAGAAGAGGATCTTCATATCGCTGTTCCATCAGTTCAACACATTCACCGACTGCATTTTCTTCTCTTCGAATAACCCCAATCGATCCACAGGCCCGGGTCAGAACGCTGTATGCGATTGCCGATGCCCGTCTCTCACCGTTTGGCGAAACGTCCCGCAGACATGCCTCCAGCTGAATAAAGAGTTCCTGGGGACACTCTCCGGCCTGAACTACTTTTCGCCCAAGTCCTAAGGCCTTAACCGTCTGAACATTCACGGGACCGTCCAGTGTCAGCCAACGATATTCCCAGACTCGGCTCACGGTCCGGATATAGTGCCGGTCACCAGGCAAATACAGAAATACCTGGCTGGGTTGCAGTACAAACGTCTTGTTGCGAAAAGTAAACTCCCCCTTTCCCTGAATCCCCCAGAAAAGTTGAACAAAGTTCTTATTCCTTCCTTCTTCAATCCGTTCCGGGCAAAAGCGGTAATGACCGGCAGACCGAGCGCCGAACGGCAGCGGAATCCCCGGCGAAGTATTAACACGATAAATTAATCTCTTAAATGTCTCTTCCGTATCTGCCATAACGCAATCCTGCAAAGAGATAAATATAATCGCGAAGCGACCGGATAATCATTTCTTACAAAATTTCAACTATGCAACATTTGTCTTGTTTATTATACATTATTCCTGTTGATAATATCTGCCTATGCTGTATATTTTATTCAAGTTCAATTTATTTCAAGCAACATTTATCTTTAACCTGTTCGTGAAGGAGAAAAAATATGAGCGGTCCCAAAATTGCAGTTATCGGAGCAGGCAGCTATTTTTTTGGCAGAGAAATCATCTATAAGGCAGCATCCAGTCCAGTTCTGAATAACGGAACCCTTGCCCTTGTGGACATTGACAAAAAGGTCCTAAAAACTATGAAACAGCTTGCTGTCCGTGTTCTGGCCAAATCAAAGAACACAGTGAAAATCACCGCAGATACGGATTACAAGAAAGCGGTCAAGAGCGCGGACTTTGTGGTACTCACGTTTTCATGGCAGAATGCACATTACCGGGGTATAGATACCGAGATCGCTCAAAAACACGGCATCCGCATGTGCAGTTCTGACACCATCGGGCCGGGCGGCGTCTTTCGGGCCATGCGGGAAATCCCCAAGGCCGTGGAAATTGCCAGGTACACGGCCCGGGTAAGCCCTTCAGCCTGGGTCATCAATTTTATCAATCCAACCGCTGTACTGGGTATGGCCCTTCGCAGTTATGCTCCGGAAATCCGAAGCTTTGCGCTGTGCGATGGACTGCACGAACCGCGCTGCACGCTCAGATACCTTCAAATGGCCGGCATGCTTCCCTTTGACGCCAACGAAATACCAGCAGAGGTATGGGCCGGCTTAGACCTGAAGATCACCGGTGTAAATCACTGCACCTGGGTCATCCGATTCAATTATAAAGGAAAGAACATGCTTCCTGCCCTGCGGAATTTCCTGGTCAAAAAGGTGCGTGAAGAGAAAAAAAATAACAGTGACAAAGCCAAGGGACGGTTCAACAGAGCCTACACGCTCAAACTTCTCGACATCTACGGTGCCTATCCGAATCAGATTGGCCATACCAAGGAATACGTACCGTTTTTTCAGGGATATGGCAATGCACCTGTAAAGCCCGAACCAATTATATGCTTTAACGCGAATCGCAGGGCCGAAGAAATGGCCCAGGCCTGGGAAATAACAGAAAAGTATGCTTCCGGAAAGCTCAGCGTACCGCATTTTATGAAAAATACAAAATCGGATCACGCCAGCGATATCATTGAATCCATGTGGGGAAACTTGCGCAAGCCCTTTTACGTGAACACATCCAACAACGGTGCGGTACCGAATATGCCGGATGATGCCTTTCTTGAGTTGCGAAGCGATCTGGATCTGCAGGGAGCCCGTCCCCAGCCGGCGTGCGATATGCCCAGAGGTATTCTGGCACTTCAGCACCAGGTACTGGACACGCATGAACTGACCGCACAAGCGGCCATGACCGGTGATAAGAAAGTGCTGCGCCGCGCCATGCTCACAGATCCGATCTGCAACAATATTGAAGATGCGGACGCCTGCATCAAAGACCTGCTGGCTGCTCAGAAAGAAGCCCTGCCCCGGTACTGGTATTGATTTCACTGCTCTGACACAGCCGGCAGGATCTCGGGTTCGTTTTCTCCGGCGTGAACCATCCGGCGCTTGAGCCGTTCGGCCAGATCCGCCCGAACCTGTGCGTACGCCGGATCCCGGACCAGGTTGTTTTTTTCGTGCGGATCTTCATTCAGGTCGTAGAGGAAATCTTCCACATAGCGATCACTTGCCGCGTCATTTCGAGCGTCTTTATCCGGAGCCGTTACCGAGTATTTCCAGCGGTCTGTCCGGACAGCCCTCCCTACCTGGCTCTCGCTGATCTGAATAAAGACCTCCTGCGGCCAGTTGGCGTTATCCCCTTCTGCCAGACGGTTCAACGAATTGCCTTTCATGGACTCGGGCGGCTGAACTCCCCCGCTATTAAGGATGGCGGGAGGCAGATCCATCAGACTTACCAGGTCCCTCACTTCGTTTCCGCCGGTAAAGCCGGGGCCGCGGATCACCATGGGAATCCGCACGCATCCCTCATGACAGGAGCGTTTGTATTCCCGGTTACGGGTACGGAAATGAGATCCATGGTCACTGGTGTAAATCACAAGGGTATCTTCGAGAATGCCTTTGGCTTCCAGGGTATCAAGAATTCGACCAAGATTGGTATCCAGACTGTTGATGCATCCCAGGTAATCGGGATACTCTTCCCGCCAGTCTCCTTCGGTTTCCGCAAGGTCTCCGGGAACGGTGAAGTTCTTATACGTTTCTTTGGATCCATGCGGACCTTCATAATGTTTGTGGTCATTCTGGTGATGCGGTTCAATGTAGGAAACAAAGAGAAAGAACGGATCCGGCTTGTCATAGTCGTTGAGATAGTTAATCACCCAGTCGGTCTGGGCGTCGGCCCGGTATCGGCCCTCAGGAAAATCAACCCGCTCCATTTCGCTGTTAAACATGTATCCGTCATAGGAGTGAGATGTGGACTCCAGTGTATCGGAGGCCAACCAGAAATCCTTATATCCGCCGCGACGCTCCGGCGGAACCGCACGTATTCTGAAATCGTCTTCACCGCCGATGGGGCCAAAAGAGGCCAGATGCCACTTGCCGATATATCCCACGCTGTAACCACTGTCTGATAAATGATGGGCAATGGTCTTTTCGTCCATAGGAAGCATGCGGTGATTGGTAAAACAGCCCATTTCCGTGGGATATTTTCCGGTCTGAAGGGCTGCCCGGGCCGGTCCGCAGACCGGCTGGCAGGTAAATGCGTTCCGGAATAAGACGCCTTCGGATGCCATGCGGTCAAGGTTTGGAGTCAGGTTAAGCTGCTGGCCATAACACCCGACAGTGTCCCAACGCTGTTGATCGCTGAAAAAGAATAGAATGTTCGGTTTCTTCATTTCAGAACCTCCCGGCAATAAAGGTAACGAGGATGTAGTAAAAGACAAAAGCTCCGCACAGCACCAGGAGTACGGGCCGGATCAGAAAACGATATGCATCGCTCATACGAACGGAGAAATACTCATTGGTTACAAGCAGGCAGATATGCACGGGTGAGAGCAGCATGCCCATGTATCCGGATGCATAGGCAACCATGGTATAAGCCATCAGCTGCCCCGGAGGCAAATCGCTGAGTAACCCCATGACAATGGGAAAGCTCGCACCCACAAATCCGATGGCCAGTCCGGTGATGATACCGGAGAGAAAGGGAATCAGGATTGCGATTCCGAGAAGACTGACATGGACTGAATCCATATCCTGCTTGACCTGAGCAACAATATTCCCCGAACTCAGATCTGCTTCAAGAATCCGCGAAAAAAGTCGGATTCCGATTACCAGTATGACAAAGCCCCATATCTTTTTATTTCTGGCTATATTCTTCCATTCCACAAAGGAAACTCTTCGCTGGAAATGCATCCAGGCAAGTGCTGGAATCAGTGCGACGGATATGGGAAAAAACTTACCCGGCAGGTGCTCCTTGAAAATGTAGAGAATCAGGGTTCCGGATATGGTCAGGATAATCGGAATCATGGGGTAAATCAGACGAAAAAAAGATCCGCGGGATTTGTCTGCAGAAACAGCATCTGTAATCCGAACACCGCGCAAGAGAAAAAGGCTTCCGGCAGTAACGGAAAGAATTGTTAATGGAATCTGAACCGAGAAAAACTGCCACATCTCCAGCCCGGACAGGTCAAAGGCCAGAATAACACCGGGATAGAGCGGCCACCAGTACTCCCACATATGCCGAAACCAGTAATTAATTGCCGCTTTGCGGGCGGGTTTGATCTCAGATTTCCCGTCACAGGCATTGACCATGGGTGCGGAAAAAACCGCTCCCCCGGGCATGGGGAGCAGTCCAATGATCGCAGGGAGCATGGCCATCCGTATGCGCGCACTTTTGACAAGGTTTCCCAGCTCCCGGACAATGGCACGGGTATCCCCGCTCTTTTCCATAAATCCGCTGAGAACCACGATCATGACCACCACCCAGATCAACAGGAGTGTATCCCGTTCCAGCAGGCAGGAAAAACCGATAACAAATGAATCAGAGGGTGAGAGCCCGAACCAGATACCCATCAGCAGACCGCCCAGCGTCATGCTCAGACCGAGATTGAGCTTAAGCCGGTTCAGGAGCAGTATCAGGATAAAGACAAGCAGAACTTTAAAGGTTGGCGGTATCATCAGTTATCCGGATTTATTCCGTGATAAAGCCGGTAAAGTTTTCGGAAAACAGATGCCGGACATCCCGCTGTATTTCTTCTTCCGAGACAGTCCATCCTGCATCCAGGATATCCGCATATTTTTCGAACAGAACTTCGGAGAGAATCTTCCGGGAATGGTTCCATTTGTAAATCAGCTGATCCAGGACCCGTGCATCGGAGTGCTGCGGCACAAAAGAGGTGCCCAGGACTTCAATACGTTCCCGGGTCATTTCATTGATAATGCTCGGGTTGTTCAGGTACCACCAGCATCCGAAGATCATCAGGTTGGAGAATTTCCTTGCCGCAATGCACAGCTCATGCTGATTCTCACGGGAGAGCATGGTAACCAGGAATTTATTATCAGGGAATTCACGGCAGAGATGCTCGATTGCCTTGATATCCGCCTTGCCCACTGAGTCGCCCGCCACCTGAAGACCGGGGTTGGTCAGTTTCTTAACACCAATCATCATGGCCAGCGGAACACCGGTCTGACGGCTGACCGGCAGCACGCATTGGTTGAGAATCCGTGAACAGGCACTCTCATCCGGAAAGACAAAGTCCGGAGGCAGTGATGCGGCCATGTATACCGGGTTCATCCGCTTGATCTGGTCCTCCAGAAATTTCCGCACTGCTTTCAGGTCTCCCTGGCTCAGGTCAGATCCAACCGGGTATCCGAAGGATGCGAGATCTTCGGCTGCACCCGGCCAGTTGACCAGAAGCTTATCCATTCTGAGCGCAGGCTTGAAACGGCTGTCCAGCTGAAACTCGGTCTTCCACACCGGACGTTCCTCTGGATCAAAGGCGTCATTTGTCATGACAACTGATTCAATATTCCCCAGCTTCCATACGCGGTCGATATATTCTTCAACAGAAACGGATTGGAAATACTCCCTTATTTTTCCAAGATCCCGCTCAGAGGGATCAAATCCCAGTTTCTGGATGCATGTCAGAACGCCTCTGCAGGCTTCAGAAATTGGCGAACGGCGGATAAAGAGGTTCTCCCAGATATAATCGGCCTGCTCCTGTTTGCTCATCTTCCAGAAGGAGTCATATACCATGGGGGCTACACGAAAGGTCTCAGCGATCAGATAGTGGTAGGTAACCAGCTCATCAATCCCCCAAAGCAGCAGGGATCCGAAGTTTGTATCAAAGAGATGTGTATGCATGTCCAGTATGGGCGTGGTGTTTACCGCACTTTCCACAGCACTTTTCAGGATCTGTTTATCATTAATCATTTCGTTCTCCGGTGACAGGTTATAAAAAAGCGATTATATACGGCGTATTTGTTTTTTTCAAGGCAAATTCTTTTCTTGACATCCACCGCACCTGAAATACCATTGTCGTTATGGACAGAAAACTTCCCATTTCCATGTGCATGATTGTTAAGGATGAATCCGACTGTCTTCGCAGGTGTCTGGAAAGCTGTGCACACCTCTTTGAAGACGTTGTTATTGTGGACACCGGATCCTCAGACAATACCGTTGATATTGCAAAGGAATTCACGGACCGTGTCTTTTTCCACAAATGGGAGAACGATTTCTCTAAAGCACGAAACCAGTCTCTTTCGTATGCATCTTGTAAGTGGGTCTTTATCATTGATGCCGATGAAGTACTGGATCCGGAAGCCGCACAAATTATTGAACACATTTTCCTGAAGACAACTCCTGAGGCAAAGACGTATTATCTGCTGCTGATCAATTACCTGGGCGGAGAAGACAGGAACACTACATCCATTTATCACCCGAGGATTTTCTGGTTTGGCGACCGGTCATTCCACTACGCCAGCATTGTTCACAACCAGCCCTCGGTTATGGAGCCCAAAGTCTTTCTCGAAGCCAGGCTTCACCATTACGGGTACAGCACGGATTCCCGGGAAAAGCTGAACAAAAAAGCGCACAGAACTCTTGAGCTCCTCAAGTGCAAACTCAAGGAAAATCCGGATGACATGCGCGACAATTACCATATTATCAAATCCTATAATATGCTGGGCATGTATGAGGAGAGTTTCCAGGCATGTCGAAAGGTTTTTCAGCTGTATTCAGAACTCCCGGAAACCGAAAAAGAGAATGTCAACGCCAAAAGACGCATCCTTGAGACTGGCCTCTTCTATTTTACTCCCTGCAATTTCCTCAACCGTAAAGCGGAATATATCGCGGATGTCACTCCAATGCTTCGGGAGTTTCCCGATGCCCTTGACTTGCTCTTTAATTGCTGCTCCGCATCACTGGATCTGGGGAATTCACAGAATGTTGAGATGTACGCAACACGTTTTGAAAAAGCCGTTGACCGATTTGAACGTCAAATGGTTGAACCGTTCTGGATGACCGTGGAGCTTCGGCACCGGTTTGATCTCTTCAAGGTCGAGTGCATGCGGGGAATATCCTGTGAAGCGGAAAACAACAGTGCGGCAGCGGCCGCACATTACAAGAACTCCCTGCACATGGCTCCGGACTGCGTGCGTGCCGGTCTGGGCTTGATGACTGCATCATTTGCACAGGGAGTGGAATCTCTGCTTGCGGAACTGGCGTTTATTATTCAGACAGCAGTGGATCCCAAAGCCATCAAAGGAGACTTTGTTGACTATCTGTACAACCTTGTATCCGGGCGGACCGTCCTGTATCTGGCGTGTGTTATTGAATCCGGCGAATTGAAGAAAACATTCTCCAAAGAGGATATCGAAGCATTGGCCACAGCAAGCCCGGTAGTCGCCGCTGTCCGTATGATCAACCGGCTGCTCAACGGAAAAGACCATGACATCTTCCCGGTTTTATCGCAAATAACCACGGCAAAGGAACTGACATCCAGGCTGATTCACGCCTGGACCGGCCGGGACGCCTCCCGTTTTTCAGATCCCCGTTTTAAGGAGTTTCTGGAGTACGATGACCATCTGCTGCTTCAACTTCTCAGCCACGTCAAAGGCAATCAGCTGAATGACCCGCAACTGCAGGAGCAGGCGGCACGGATTGATTTCTTGAGCCTGAGCACTGTCAACCGGTTGAAGCTGATATTGATTCTGGCCAAGATTCATTTTGCACAAGGGAACAAAGAAACCTGCTTCAGGGAGATTGATCGGTATATCGATGATTACACGCATTTTCTCCAACGGACAAAACTACGCAGTGATCAGGACCGGGAGAATATCCTCCAAAACGGAACCGCAGAGGAGCGATTTATCCTTTATCATATCGGCTTTCTGCAAGCCATTGAACGGGGAGAAAAATCGAAAGCAGAACTCAGTGCCGAGTCCGCTCTACACAACGCGGGAATGCTTACGGCTGAATACCGGGCCTATTGCGCACACCTCTTGAACCCATAAAAAAAGCCGGACAACAAAGTTGTCCGGCTTTCGTATAGCCACCCTCTTCTCCACGTTTAGCCGAGAAGCTGCAGCACATTCTGCGATGCAACATTCGCCTGAGCTGCAATCGAGGTGCCGGCCTGAACCAGAATCTGCGCCTTGGTAAAGGCAGCGGATTCAGCCGCGAATTCAACGTCGCGGATACGGGATTCAGCACTGGTAATATTCTCTATCGCAACACCCAGAGAATTGATATTGGTTTCCAGCGTATTCACCTGGAACGCACCCAGACGAGCGCGGAGTGTTGAGATATCATTGATGGCTTCATCAATAATATCAACCGAGGTATCCGGATCGGTGAGCAAGTCATAATCGCCACCGGATTTCACTTCAGACAGTCTTCCATTGTCCACACCGAGGTTGTAGGCATTGGTATTCTTGATACCAAAGCTTTCCTGCTCGTTCGGATTGGTCTTGTCGCCGAGCTGGAACTTCATTCCCTGTTCGTTGACCGTGAAACTTCCTTCGAGCGAACCCGAAATTGCGCCTGTTTCAGTAAAGTTCAGCTTACCGGCAAAGGATGAATTGTCAATGGACAATACCGTACCATCGCCAACTGCGTCTGCTCCATTGATTGCACCGTCAATATCCACACCCTCATCACTGCCTTCGGTCTTGTCGAAACCGCCGCTTCCACTGAGAACTTCGAAATCAACGGTATAATCTTCACCGTATTCTGTGGATTGAAGGGTCAGGTCATCGGCTGTGGTTGCCTGCACACCGGTATTGTCGGAAACAGCATTGATTGCTGCAGCAACATTCGCGCTGGATGTTCCGGAAGCAATGCTGATCTGTTCTGAACCATACGCACCGGATACTGAAATCGTGACGTCGCCTGTTGCACCTGTGGCATTTGCAGTGACACCGGTTACCTGGGCACGTTCAGCAGCCGTATCAATCGAATAATTGACTGTCAGTGTGTCATTTGAGCCGAACTGAGCGCGATAAATATCCAGACTTCCCAGCTGACTGTCGGA